>NZ_CP111043.1:2207187-2522500 GCF_026250525.1 Chondrinema litorale | reverse complement strand
CCACTACTATTAATACATATTATACCTGCTCCTGTTTGTTCATTTATAGTTTGTAGATACTGATATTGCAACTCTTTTTCGATACTGATTTTTTTAAATTCTTGAATCACTGAATCAAAGGCTTGGTTGAGTTCTTTTTTTAAACTTCCTCCTTTATACGATTTGTAATTATGCGTAAAATCTCTTTGCCTTATAGATTCCAAAAAATCTTTTAGTTCTCTATGACTTTTATTTAAGTAGTAAAAAAGATTCCATACATTTATTACTATTAATATAGAAATGAATAGTGGCGTAAAATACCAGCTCTTCTCTATTAGAATATAGGTTAATAGAGAAATAAGAAATCCGAAAGCTACTAATCTTGAGAGTACATTAAGGTTAAAGTTGTAAACTATCTTTTCCATTAAATTACAATACTAAAATCTGTTGCGAGAAAAGTGACTCAAAATAATAGTGCTATTATATATAATAGTGTAAATGATAGGTAGTACTTCGGCTAATAAAAATACAATCTGAGTACATACTATATAATACAAGGATATATCAGTTGCAAAAAACAGGTATATTGGCAATTGAATTCGAATGAAAATGATATGGATAAAACATCAGGCAAAGAAAACAGACGATCATTCATAAAAAATACTTCTGCTATTACAGGAGCAATTCTTACTGGTGGACTTGCAAACAGTTGCATGAAATCTGAAAACAATAACAATTCAGATGCCCCAGCAGATTTTAATATCATTACCAATAAAAAGTTTAATTGGAGATGTGTTACTACTTGGCCTCCAAATTTCCCTGTGCTTGGTGAGGCTGTTGTAAAAATGGCTGAAGAATTAAAAATTATTACTAATGGCCAGCTAAATATAAAAGTATATGGTGGTGGTGAGTTAGTTCCATCACTCGAAGTTTTTGATGCTGTAACTCAGGGTGCGGCACAAATGGGACATGGGGCTTCTTATTACTGGGCTGGAAAAATGCCTTCGTCTGTATTTTTTTGCACTATACCATTCGGAATGAATGCACAGCAGATTAATTCTTGGATGCTGCATGGAGATGGCTGGAAACTTTGGAAAGAATTATATGCACAGGTGAATCTATTACCTTTCCCATGTGGAAACACTGGTGTTCAAATGGGTGGGTGGTTTAATAAGGAGATCAATACTATTCAAGATTTACAAGGATTAAAAATGAGAATTCCTGGTCTTGGTGGTAAAGTAATTTCAAGAGCCGGAACTGCAGCAGTTACAATTGCCGCAGGAGAACTTTATACAAATCTAGAAAGAGGTGTAATTGATGCCACTGAATGGATTGGTCCATACCACGATTATCTAATGGGTTTCCACAAAGTAGCTAAGTATTATTACTACCCTGGCTGGCACGAACCAGGCTCTTGCATGGAACTCTTTATAAACAAATCTGCTTTTGAAGAATTACCAAAGAATATTCAGTTAATAGTAGAAAACACCGCTTTA
Organism: Chondrinema litorale; assembly: GCF_026250525.1. GTDB lineage: Bacteria > Bacteroidota > Bacteroidia > Cytophagales > Flammeovirgaceae > Chondrinema > Chondrinema litorale. The sequence continues at coordinate 2,521,025 of NZ_CP111043.1, read as the reverse complement.
AAGTATAATCTTTGGGTTCTTTCTGAGTTTGAAGCAAAGAATAACTTTTATCTTCAGAAGATTCTTAATGAAAGTGATGCGCAACTTAAAAAATTTCCTGATGAAGTTTTATTCACTTTAAAAGATTATGCGGGAGAAGTAATTGACGAAATAACCAGCAAAGACGCATTTGCAAAGAAAGTTTTTGAGAATTTTTCTAAATTCAAAAAAGAAATAGTTAGCTGGAATGATACATCAGAACAAGCAATTATTCCTTACCTGTAGTATATTTAGTGTCAAATTGTCAGGAAATGGCGACATATAACTTTTTGCGTATTTTTTTGATAGAGTTTTATTTCATAAATGGTAAATTGCCAAAACTGACTTTAGGAGATTTTCTATTTTAAATTTATAAATAAATTACAATGGAATTTAATAGCGATGAATTAGTTCAAAATTTAGGAAACCTTGCCAAATTCGACAATCAGTTCCTTGATGAAAGAAAAATTTTTTTGTGGGGACCAGTGATGGATGAATCAGCAGAAAGAATTGTAAACAGACTTTTATATCTCGAATCTAAAGATCCGGGTAAAGAAATAAAATTTTATATCAACAGTCCAGGTGGTGTGGTTACCTCAGGTATGGTAATTCATGATACCATGAAACTAATCTCATCTCCAGTTTCTACTATTTGTATGGGACTAGCAGCTTCTATGGGTTCAATTTTACTTTCAGCAGGAGAAAAAGGAAAAAGATTTATTTTTCCAAGTGGTAGAGTAATGATTCACCAACCAAGTATTGGTGGTATGCAGGGAAGAGCTTCTGACTTAGAGATCCAAGCAAAAGAGATCAAGAAGGTGAAGGATATGGGTGCGAGAATCTTAGCAGAAAACTGTGGAAAAACTTTTGACCAAGTAATGAAAGATTTCGACAGAGACTTCTGGATGAATGCTGATGAATCTATTGATTACGGAATTGTAGACGGATTAATAGAAAAAATCTAAAACAAAAAGAAGCCACATATTAATATGTGGCTTCTTTACTTAAAATATCCATAAGAACTTTTTATTTCTTCTATTCTTCTTTCTCTTCTTAGAACCAGCCCCTGTAAAGTTCTTTATCTCCTTGCTCTTTTTTCTTGAATGCCCGTAAGAATTTTTCCTTCCTGTATTACTATACTTTCCTTTTCTCACATTTAAGCGGTTAATACTTCCTCCAATACTACCTAATCCACCAGTTCCTCCTCTAGTATTATTCAAAATACTTTGCACTTGGTCAAAAGTATACCTGAGTGTAATTTCATCTGAAGCACCTAACTGACCAGAAAATTCTCCAACAATTATTTCTCTTGCATAACCAAATGTAAAATTCTCCATAAAGGTGATCGCAGCAGCAACGTTTACAGAAGAATTAGTTCTATAAGTTGCCCCCAACATAAACTGCTGGTTGTACTCATAGAAAGCTCCAATATCAAGTAAATTTTCTTGGTTTAACAATCTTCTGTAGTTTGCTCTTAACTCTAACAAATCTCTACCAGATTGTAATGGAACAAACCCAGCTGCATAACCAGTAAAATACTCTTGAAAAGCCAAATCGTTTTGGTTTTTCTTTTCTTCTGGTTTTAATAATGTTAGTAGCCTATTTGCCGAAACTCCTACTTGAAAATAATTTGATCTAAAATTTGCACCAAAAGCAAAATCCAGTTTGCTCACACCATTAAACTGATTAAGTGCAGGGTCTAGGTCAACCGCATCATTCACATTTATATTTTCTAAATCTAAAGAGGTATTTCCATATTCTACATTTAAACCGAAAGAAGCTACTTTATCATTATCAATCAAAAAATGATAAGCGAAAGCAGCAGACAAATCAACAGTTTTTAGCAGGTTAACTTTTTCGTAGAATACATTGAATGCTGTACCAATACTTCCATCAACCAAAGGAGTTTGCATACTTAAATAGCCTAAAGAATAAGGATCTCCTACTCCAGACCATTTTTTTTGATAGGCAAAATCGTATGAACTACCATACAAGCCAGCCACTGAAGGGTTATAAGCTAAACCATCTGTATACTTTTGTACCAATACAGGAAGCTCCTGTGCGTAAAGACTATTCGCCAATAATGTTAGTAGTAAAATTTTTAATAGTTTCATATAGTTAAATGTATAGCTCCCTATAAAATATGTAGTCGATCCAACTATTGATTATTGGTTACTATCTCTCACGATAGATACCATTCTTTTAAATGTTCCAATAAAGTCTCCTGTAGTAGTTTCATTGATTGTTACAATACACACATAACTTCCAAAATCAGCTACATCTTCATTAATTACAGGCTCCCAATCATTGTTATAGCCTATTGCTCTGTGAATTTCATTACCCCATCTGTCAAGGAAAATCACTTCATTATCTGGGTAGTATTCTATATTTTCGATGTAAAGATGATCGTTAAAGCCGTCTGCATTTGGAGTTATTACATTCATAATAGTGATCGGAGGCCCCTCGATAATTTCACCATTTGTTATTGTTATTTGAATGTATTTTAGGTTGTTAAGCTCATTAGTTTCTGCTACTTTTTGCTGAGCATCTACATAATAGATAATAAAATAAGTACCTTCTTCTAAGTCTTCTGGTAGGGTTACAGAAATGTTTAATGGAATATCTGAATCTGGCTCAGTTGCCTCGATATTTTCTGTACCTAATAATATATCTCCACCTGGCAATGTATCTGTTGAAAGTAAAAACACAAATTCGGTTGCATTAGAAGTATTGCTTCCTTTTACAGCTACATTTACAGTTAGATTTAAACTTCCTCCAGCTTCCACTATATTTTCATCCACTGTTGGGTTTTCTACAATTAAATCTATATCGTCAACTTCCTGAATAGTGATATTTACATCGGCCGGATTAGCAGCATAATTGTATCCATCTGAAGCATTATAAGAAAAACTCGTAGTACCAGTCCAATCTGTATCAGGAACAAAAATTAGATTATTAATTTCACTCGCATCTATTTCATCATCAACAGCAACATTTGTTGATCCTAATTTTAGTTGTCCATCGGATGGCAAACTTAAAATCTGAATGGTTACTAAAGGATCATTATCTACATCACTATAAGCAGCAGTAAAATCAGCTAGTGCAAATTGTAAATCCAGATTACTAGAACCTGTCTTATCTATATCCACTATTGTAGGTAAACTATTTGTTGTTACATAAGCAATGTTACTATATGGTGATTTCTCTCCATCAACTACAGCTAAAATTCTGTAATAATAAGTTTGCCCAGGCTCTAAGCCATTACCATCAGTATAAGTTTTTTGATTCCAACTATCATTTAATACTGAGAAATTAGTCGAATCTCCAACCGACTTTTCAATTATATAATTATCAGGTGTGTATTCATTTGAATATGTCCAATTCAATATAATTCTTTCTACAGGATTATTTTCATCCAGCTCAGCAGTTAATACAGGAGCTGGCAAATCCGTATCATTTACATAAACTGCAACTGTTCTGGAATATAAGGTCAGGTCAGCCGCATTTGTGTTGGTAACTATACAAGTATAATTTCCAGCATCATCAACTGTAACTGCATCTATTGTATACTGATTCTCATTAGTCTCTGCGACAAGTTCGCCATCTTTATACCATTTGTAAGTGCTCGTAGTTACACTTTCATCAATGCCTAAGTCAAAAGTAAAGGCATCACCTTTTTGTAAATTATAAGTAGCCTGCTCACCTACACTGTCTTGTGGAGCATAACTGTAAATACTTAAACCTAATGATGTAAATGGCAATACATCTTCGAAGGTAAGCTTGTTGTTTGCAATTCCTAACTCTGTTAATAAATCAGGATTTATAATTTCAGGCACATCTTCAAATGCATGATTCTGAATATAAAATTTCTCTAATACTGTAAGATTGTTTATTGATGGGAAATCGTCATCGCCAAACTTGGTCGTATTATTATCGAAGCCAAATACTTTCAGTTTAGTTAGCTGATTTAATTGATTTGGCATTGGTGGAGTAAAATTATTACTAAACAAATACAAGTTTGTGAGATTACTCATACCAAAGAAACCTCCCGGAATTTGCCCAGTTAGGTCATTCTCATTCAACCAAAGAATTTCCAGTGTTGTAAGATTACCAAACGCTGCTGGCACAGAACCTGAAATGCTATTTTTACCGAAATCTATCTCAACAATATTAGAAAAGTTGCCAATCTCAGTAGGGATTGTTCCACTTAAATTATTGTTATTTAATATCAGCTTTATTACACATCCATTATCATTTGTGGTTACTCCGTACCATTGGTCTAAAGATGCTTCAGAATTCCAACCGGTGCTATTTGGCCATGCATTTCCTCCTAAAGAATTATATATTGCCTGCAAAATAGCTTTATCATTTGCTACACAATCATCAACTGTTGGCCTAACTGTAATCTCAAATGTTTTACTATAGCTATCACCAGCTTTATCTGTAGATGTTAAACAAATTTCAAATATCAGTTGGTCTGGGCTATAACTATAAGAATTACTAAACTGAAGTTGATTACCAGAAATAGTAAAAAGATTGTTATTAGAATTATCTAAAGAGCAATTAGCTGTCAGTGTATAAGTATGCTCATCGTCTGGGTTATCTTCATCCACTGTAGATAATTCACCAATCGTATAACCCGATGATGCATCTTCACTTGATACTACACTATTACTTAGTAAAATATCTGTTGGAAGATTGTTATTGATGGTTATTATAATAGTAAAAGTCTTACTATATCTTTCCCCTGCTTTATCGGTACTAGTTACACATACCTCAAAAGATGTTTTTTCTGCATCATACACATAACTGTTAGCAAACTGCAACTGATTACCAGATATGGCAAACACACTATTGTCTGAAGAATTTAAAGAGCAATTATCTGTCAGTGTATAAGTATGTTCATCATCAGGATTATCTGCATCCACTGTAGATAATTCACCAATCGTATAACCCGATGATGCATCTTCACTTGATACTACATTTTCGCTTAGTAAAATATTCGTTGGTGGGTTATTAGTTATATTTATCCGAATTGTAAATGCTTTACTATAGGTAGCTTCTTGTGAGTCTGTGGTAGTTACACATATCTGAAAAGATGTTTTTTCTGGATCATATTCATATGCATTACTAAACTGTAGCTGATTACCTGATATAGTAAAGAGATTATTATCTGAATTATTTAAAGAACAATTATCTGTAAGTGAGTAAGTATGTTGATCGTTAGGATTATCTGCATCCACTGTAGATAGTTCACCAATCGTATAACCAGAAGTCGCGTTTTCACTATCAACCTCATTATTACTTAATTCTATATCCGTTGGAGCATTATTTAGAATGTTAAATGAAATCTCAAATAACTTACTATAAGTATTTCCTGTATTATCAGTAGTAGTAATACAAACATTTTGAGAAAGAAAATTCAATGTTAAAGGTGTAGCCTTCAAATACAGCTTATTCCCTTCAATTGAAAAATAAATATTATTGTTATTCCCTTCACAATTGTCTGTTAGCTCATAAGTATGTGAGTCATCTGGATTATCTGCATCTACTGTGGATAATTCTCCAACTTCACCAGGAAATAAACTTGTTATTACATTATCACTTAAAAGAATATCTGTAGGTGGGTTATCACGTCTTTCATTTACAACAATCTCAAAATTATTACTAGGAATTACTAGTGGCTCTTGCTTAAATCTACTAACTGCTTTTTCAAAAGTTGGATTGGTTACCTCTACCCTATATTTACCTGCATCAGCTAAAGTTAGTGGGTCAAGCGTCCAATCTTTTGAGTTAGATTCAAATACAGGAGTATTTTCTCCCTCCTTATACCAAGAGTATAAATTGGATGCTTCAGAATCTCCAAAACCTGATTTAACAGTTAGTGATTCCCCTTCTGTTCCTGTATATGGTGTTGAAGTTGTGAAGTTTCCTTGTTGAGAATATTGAAGTGTTTCGAGGTTTTGTAGATTATTATAACTTAATATAGGTATTAAGTCATCAAAAGTAAATTCATTTTCCTCAAACCATAAGTGCTTTAATGATGAAATATTACCTAGCTCAACAGGGAGCTGCGCATCAAAATTATTATGCTCAATTCTTAAGTGATTTAATTTATTTAAATTTTTAATATTTGATGAAATCCCACCTGTTAGTTGATTTTTATTCACATGTAGTCTAGAAACAAGTCTTAAATTATAAAATGCATCCGGTAAATTACCTGATAGGTTATTATCACCTAAACTTAAAAATTCAAGGTTTGTCAAGTTTCCAATTTCAGATGGAATACTTCCACTAATTCCATTAGTATACAATAGAAGTTCCTCTAAAGAAGAAATATTAAAAACTACTTTATGATCATCCAGTGTGCCACCTAACTTATTATTACTAAGCTTTAATATTTTAAGATTTATTAGCTTAGACAAAGAACTTGGTAATGGACTACTAATATTATTCACTTCCAACACTAAAGACTCAAGCTCAGTTAGACTTCCAATTTCAGAAGGTATTTGCCCAGAAAGGTTATTTTCTGATAATTCAATTTTTATAACGCAACCATTATCATCAGTTGTAACCCCATACCATTCACTTAATGCTTTTGTATCATCATTCCAATTATCATTACTGCTCCAACTACCTCCATTTAATGCATTATAAAAAGCTTTTAAAGCAATTCTACCACGAGTAACACATTCATTTTCTTGCCTTGCATTAATATCTAAAGTTATATCTTCACTTTGTATTCTAAGTTCACTATCATTATTCCCATTTCTAATAAATCCAACTGTATACTTATCAAAATCATCATTAGAAACTATACAATAATAAGTACCGCTATGCTCACTAATTGTAACATTTTTAATGGTGAGACTATTTATACTTGTAGTTGTTAATAATTTACCATCTTTATACCAAGCATAAGTATTACTATTTACATTAGCATCTATACCTAAATTAATAGTAACATCTTCGCCTTCATTTGCAGTAACAGATGTATTCGGAACATTAAATTTTCTTTGAGGATAAAAGAAAAAACTTGAAAGGTTTGAATTACTTGCAAATGGTAATAAATCTTCGAATGTAAAATAATTACCAGAAAAGCCTAAACTAAGCAAGTTATTTGAAGCAGTTATCGGTACATTTTCAAATGCGTGATCTCTTATAAAAAAAGTAGCAAGATCTGTAAGCTTACTCAAAGAAGGAAAATATCCATCACTAAAAGGATAGGTATTATTATCAAATCCAAATACTTGCAGATTCGTAAGTTTTTCAAACCCATTAAATGAAGAAGGACTAAAGCTATTTCCTTGAATATATAAGTTTGTGAGATCCGTTAAATTTAAAATTTGAGAAGGGAAGTTGCCAGTTAAATTATTATCGTTCAGCCATAATATTCTAAGAAAACTAAATTTACCGATACTCTCAGGAATACTTCCTTTACTTTCAGCCTTAGATAGCATTAGCTCATATATACAACTACCATAATTGCTATTACTTTCATGCTCACGCCAAGTTTTAACTCCTGTCCAAGATGCATAGTTATCAATATTAGATGCACTCCAACTATTGTCTACTTTCCAACCTGCAACTAATAAATCTAATAAAACTTGTTTATCATTTTCAGGGTCACAACTCTGCCCATGAACATCATTCAAGCTGAAAACCTGAGTAAAAAATATTAGTAAGCCCAAAAACTGGAATAGCGAGTAGTTTTTCTTCCTATTCATAATCAAAAAAAATTATAACTAATGCTTTAGATCTATTAACTAAACCTGATAAAGTAAGTCGTGATAGGTATGGATTATACGGTTTAGAGTTGGTTGTTAGAGCCCCATGTACAAAACCGTTTGGTGTTTTGAGCAGAATACATCGCCCGTTTTCATAGTGGTATGATATATTCATAGCTTACGAAGATGAAAATTAGCAGTTTTTTTTTATTATTCACATTATTAATTGTTAACAAATGATACAGGTACAACAAGGAGATATCACAAAAGTTATAGTTGATGCTGTAGTTAATGCAGCAAATAGCTCTCTACTAGGCGGAGGAGGCGTTGATGGCGCAATACATCGAGCTGGTGGTAGTCAGATTTTAGAAGAGTGTGTAAAAATCAGAAATCGACAAGGTGGATGTAATACTGGCGAAGCTGTAATTACAACTGGTGGAAAACTGCCTGCTAAATATGTTATACACACTGTTGGGCCTGTTTGGCAAGGTGGAAATAAAAATGAAGCTCAACTTCTTGAAAGTTGTTACACCAAAAGTCTCGATATCTGTAAAGAACATCAAATAAAAACCGTGGCATTCCCCAACATCTCAACTGGAATATATGGTTACCCCAAACAGCCTGCTGCAGAAATAGCAGTTAAAACGGTAAGCAAATATTTACAAGCTAACTCTGAAATTGAAGAAATAATCTTTGTTTGTTTTGATGAAGAAAACTTTGCTTTGTATAAAGCTCTAATTCCTTAAAACTTGCCAGCAAGTACTAGCTTTATTGGCTTTGGAGTGTATTTATTTCCATCTAAATCAAAAGCTTCAATTTTAATTAAGTAATATCCAATTGGAGCTTTTTCTCCATTTTCTTTTGTACCATCCCATTGAAAAAAGCCATTGGTGGCAATGCTTTCATTCTTTACCAAATGTCGAATCATTCTTCCATTCGCATCATAAATCCAAATGTTAGATATTGTTCCTTGCCTTTGGCAATCGTAATATAATCTGGCAAAATCGTCTACACCATCTAAATCCGGAGAAAACACTATTGGTTCAATATAAAAACATTCATTCTGGGAGATTTCTCTGTTTCCAACCCACTGCGAATTAACTTTTCCGGGAGTAGCAAAACCTACAGACTGCGCACCTGAATGCCAATTATCAGAGTTATTAACATCAATATTATAATCAACCCTTTCCAAAGAAACTCCTTCGTAATCGTTTAATAGTTCATTATGCATACTTTCACTATAATGGAAAGTTTGCAATGTATCGTTCTCCTCATTTAGTAAATAAACCACTCCTTCATCATCATTAAATGAGGGCACTTCCATCTCTTTCAATAATGAATCAGCTACTGATGCGTACATTGTTTTTAGACTAGCTATATCTTCTGTAAGCACAAGGAAACTATAAGGTTTAATGAATACTTGATCTGTAATAGTTTTCACCTCTCCTTTTCCATTTGCTAACTGCCAATTTGCCAGATCAATAAATTTTTCTGAGTTATTATAAAGCTCGACAAAATCAACTCCGTTAACAGGTGGATTAAATAAAATCTCACTGAGTAAAACATCAGATATATCTGCTTTTTCTGGAATTATTAATTCTTTACTTGAAAAATTAGCAGCAGTATTTCCTGAACAATCTTGCATATTTTTCACAGAAACCTGATAAAACTGTCCAACTGATAATTGCTGTGTTAAGCTTAGAGTTACTTCTTTAAAATCAAAACTACTTGTTACAGTTACGCTTTCTATTTCTACAAATGGCGAGATTTGGTAAATCGCATTAATTAACGAGACACTATCCATTTTTTCATTAAAGTGAATGCTAATATGTAGAGAGTCTAATAAATAGACCTGCTCAATTTCTGGAGGAATATGGTCAGTAATTGTATTTTGAATAGAATTTTGATAACCCGGAGTTCCTCCTCCAACATTTACAGATGCAGTCCAATTTTCTTCATCACCACATGGAAAAGCTATATCAATCATTTCCAAGGAGTACCCACCATCACGTTTATTGGTTTCTTTATACCAATCGTCATTATAGTTAACAGTATAAACTATTTCGTCTTTATCATTTCTAATAGAAAGCCTTTCTCCCGAATTATTAAGCGATGGAAAGTTATTAACCACCAATGCTTCTGACTTAAAACTAGAAGCAGCAACAGATGAACAAAGTAACTTAAATTCGTTCGGTTGAATATAGCCTGAAAGAACTGTTGAAGTAGTTGCATCTGACAAAACACAACCGCTCAAATCAATTAAAAAATCAGTTGTATTGTAGATTTCCAAATATTCGTATTCAGGCAAACCAACTGCAGGTTCTGGATCAGCCATTATCTCTGTAATAATCAACTCGTTATAGTTTGGCTTTCTTCCATTACCAAAAACTATCGATTTACTTTCCATAATGTTTCCTGCACAATCAGCCATTCCAGAAACTTCTAGCTGATATAAAACACCTGCTTCAAATTGTTTAGAATATGAAATAATCAAAGAATCTTCGCTCAACCAATTGAAAGATTTCACCAAGCTATCACTCCTATTCAATAACAACTTTCCTGAAATTGAGGAAAGGATAGTATCCATTTCTTCATTAAAGCCTATTAAAACCTCGTTTGATGATATCTGATTCGTTAAACTAATAATTGGTAACAAGCTATCTGGAATAGTATTTTTCACAGAATTAGCTTTTCCTGGACTCCCACCAGTTGCAGAAATAGAAGCTCGCCAATTATCTGTTTCCTTACAATCATAAAAAGGTAAAATCCTTTCTAAACTCCAACCTCCATTTTTCTTATTTGAATCAGAATACCAACTATCATCAAAATGTACTTCGTCAATCACCTCATTATTGCTATTTACCAAGCTTAGCATTTCTCCTGAGTTTGTTATTGAAGGGAAAGATTTCAAAGCTTGTACATTCCCATATACCTCAAATTTCTTAGCAAAATTTTCAAGACAAAGAATCAGAATTTCATTAGGATGAAGAATTCGCTCACCAAGTAAAAACTCTCCTGTTCCATCTTTTAATTTGACGTGCAACAAGTTTTGAGTTTTGTCAGACACATTCACAATTTCAACAAACTCGGCTTCTGGCAAGCTTACAAATGGTGTTGGATCAGCAAGAATCTCATTAATTATAATCCCCCCTTTCTTTGGAACAGCAGGAAAAGTAAGATTGATACTTTCGCTAAGCAAACGATTTTGAATCAGATCACTAATATTTCTTACAGTCAGTTTATAAGTTGTTTCTGCTTCGAAAAAGCCATTAAAAATTAGATGGGCAATACTATCGTCAATTACTTCTATTTCAATTGGATAAATCTTAACACCATCTAAGGCTAATTCATAATGGTTCAATGCCAAAGCATTTGATGCTAAGAGCTTCTCTGAAAAATAAACTTTAACTTCATTTTTCGATTGAAACTTTGCATTCAAAATTTCTGGTGGAGATTCGTCTTTCTCTAAAGAGAGTTTCACTGCAGGCGCAATGTTAAAATTTTGCTGATACAAAAATTCAACTTGAAGATGATATGCACTATTTGCTAAAAAAACTTGATCAAAAAGTAGCGTAACTGTATTCGGTTTTTCTTCATCTACAAATACTTTTGCAGGATGTAAAATATCATCCAAACTAAACATTTCTAGCTTTAAAGAATCGGCCAATAAAGACTCACGATACACAAGTTCTATTTGATAATTATCTTTAATATTAGCAGAAACTATCGGATAGAAATATGAAAATGTGTCGATTAAATTTTTACTGCTTGTCTCTACTTGAGATTTTATATCTAATACTTTTAATTGATACACCTCTTCATTTTTAAAGGCAGAATTAAAGAAAAGGAAAGCTTTATTTTCTAATACCTCAACAGTTTCAGGGTAAATACTATCATTAATTACAAAGTTTTGAGGTGACAATCTTCGAAAAGAATCCAACTGCATCGAAAACTCTATTTCAATTTTTTTTGAAGACAAGGTATTTATTTGAGTAATTTCAGGGCTTAGTGTATTTAGCAGAATAGTGTCAGCGAAATTCATTTTATTACCTTGATAATCTTCAATGGCTGTAACTATTAATGCGGTTGATACACTTTTGGGCAGTGAATCAAAGTATAAGTTAACAAACTTCCTATCTGCTATTAACTGCTCGATTTGATAAGGATGAGTATCTCCAACCTCAAACTTTAGAGAATCTTCTGATGTATTGATTAATGGTATTTCATTAAATCTGAGTTGGATTTTATTACCAAGAAATAATCTGTAATCAGTAATAAAAGGAGGCCGAGCATCAAAATAAAAGCTTCTGGTTCGGGTGTTCATTTGGTTACCAGATTTATCAGCCACATCAGAAATCCTCATATCATATTCAGTTTCCGAATCGAAGGGAGTTTTAAACAGCAAATAAACTATACTTCCGTCAGTAGAATCAATAGAAATATCAACTGGAAAAACATCTGCTTTAGAAGACCTCAACAAGTAATTATTTACAATTTTAGCAGAGACAGAGTCAATATCTTCTGTGAAAATCACTTTGAGTATAGTATCTGAAACAGGAAAAACACTTCCACTCGTAGCCACATTTGGTTTCTCTGTATCATACACAAAACTTGTTTGCCACGATTCGATCATTTCATTTTGAGATACATCTTTAACCAATTCAACTTTCAAGATTAACTCTGTATTTTCTGTAAAAGCATTTGCATAAAACAGCCTTACATTTTTGCCATTTTCTAGAATTGCCATTTCTGGATGTATATTATTTGAAAAAGTGTAATTTGAAACCTCAGTAGCTGAAATAGAATCTAATTCTTCTGAAAAAAACACTGTTAAAGTATTGCTATTGATTAGACTTATTTCATTTGGTATTGGTGGGATTCTATCTTGAAAAGTGAAGGTTTTAAACAGTGTATCTTCAATGGTATTCCCCAAATTATCACTCAGCTCTGTTACAGCTAACTCGTATATAGAACCTATTTGAAATAATTCTGCAAACTTTAAAACATAGCTATTTGCCGTATCTGGTATTATTTCCAGAGGGTTTTGTTTCGCAGGAAACAGCTTGAAACTTTCATTCAATATTGATTCTACTTTGATCTCTTCATCAAACTGAATGATAATTAAACTGTCTTGCAAACCTTTTACATTCACAATTTGTGGCGCATAGACATCAGGTGCATTATATGTAAAACTGATTGATAAACTATCTGTGGCTGGCACTACATTTCCTTCTGTATCTGACAAACTCGCGATGTACAAATTGTTACTAAAACCTTCATCAAATGGAGTTTCGAACGCTAAAATTACTTGATCGTCTTCAACTTGTACACTTACTGGAGTTATAGAATTATTTAACTTATAATTACTAAGCTCATTGGTGATTTCTGCATCAACAGGGACTGAAAATGTTAGTTGAATGTGTTTGTTGTCAACTACTGTCAGTGAATCAATATATGGATATTTTAAGATAGAAAAGTCGTCAAAAAAGAACTTGTCTTCTCTGGCTGCTGAGGAAAAATATACTTTAGCACCAAAGTAACCATCAACCAAGTAAAGTGAATTTTGAATTTTTTCTTGCAAGTTGCCATTTACCCAAACTTCCCAGTTACCACCTTTTTTTCTCTTTACTTTTACATAAGCGAAGTCATAAGTTGGAGTACTTAAAGCTACTTCTTCATCACTCAATAAAATCTCTTCTCCTCTTACAGTATAATAAAATTGGCAACTCATGCTATCTTGATTAGCCACTGGTTTAAGCTCTAAAAAATAGCCATTTGGCTCAGAGTTTAAATCTTGATTTTGGCTAATCAGATAAATCCTACTTTTGTTTTTCTGAGAAAGAGAAGAAGACAAACTCCCAAAATCCAACTTCACTTTGAATTGCCACTCAAAAATATATACCTGTTCTGTAATTGGTATAACTGTACTTATCCAAGCTTCTCTGGTTCCAGAGCCATTATCAAATTCTGCTTGTAACTCCTGATTATTTATTAGATAACTTCCTGTAACACCAGCGCTTTTACCTATAACCCATATTAATTCTCCTGCCTCCAAAGATGACCTGTTAAAGTTATCGGAGAACTGTGAGAAACAGTAAAAAACCTTGCAAGTAAGAATGAAGCATAAAAATATTCTCATAGGCAAAGTGATTAAAAAGATGCCACCATAATGGTATCACTTAAAGATCACATACGCGATTTTGTTAAGGTTTTATCAAAAAAAATATGCTTCTTTTGAAGATAATTACGAGAAGTAAAACTAAATGTAATTTTATAGAGAGGATGTTGAATTAATAGAAGTCAATTGTTTAAGTCAAACCGAAAGTTTACACTCTTTGTAAATATCCCAAAACTTACCATTATGCTTTAGTAAATAAATAGCCCCAACCTCAAAACTGTTTTTATACGCTCTATTTTCGAATTCACTCCAAGCTTCATAAAACATGTCTTTTTTAAGATCACGTGTGGCAAGTGTCATATGTGGATGGACTTTTTGCGTTATATCTTGCTCTTTAAAACCCATATCCTTCATTAAAACCTCTTTTAATACTTTGTGCAAATTGATAATTGGTGCATGATCTTCAACTTGAACAAAAATTACACGCGGCGAAAAACAATCAAAGCCATTTAGCTTTACCTCAAAGTTTGATTGCGTAGTAGCAAAAGCCTCTAATATTTCTATTAATTTAGTTTCTAATTCACCTTCCAATTTAAAGGGCATTTGCAAGGTAATATGAGCAGGAGATTTTAAAGCATGTTTTGCCTGAAACCGATCTTTTATCTCTTCTTTTAAATTCTTTACTTCTTCTCTTATTGATTGATGAGGAATGATTGCTATGAAATATAGGTTTTTATTTTGTGCCATAAGTAAAGAGTATTTAAAGCTTAAATATTAATTGAGGCAAATAAATATAAACTTTAGATTTGAATTGATTTAAACTTAAAGCATAAGATAATGTCTTCACACCATGTAGTTAGAGATGAGCAAGAACCTGCTGTAATAATTGCTAGCCCACCCGGAAAAGCATTTGGGCAACTCGCAGAAATGTTTGAATGGAGCCCGGTTGTAATTGTACTTGAGAATGCTTTAGAAGATTTTTTAAAATGGGATACTAAACTTGATGTAATTATTGGTGATTCAGATTTTAAAACTAAACATCAAGAAGAATTAGAGTTTCAGCAACCTTATGTCTTTGTAAATGCACAACAAAGTGCCTTAACAGAAGCATTACATTTTTTGGCAGAGAAAAATCATAAGACTGTACATATTTTCACAACTGTACCTGATTTTACTATTGTAAGAAAGAACCCCCAACTAGAAATAGTATTTTTTAATGGTGAGATGAAAATTATACACTCTAAAACCAGACTATTTAGTAAATGGGTAGCTAAAGATACCTGCTTCAAAATTTTTGATGGTAAAATCAATTCTCACGAACATCTCCTTGAAAGAGAAGGGTTTTTACAAGCAACACACAATGGCTTTGTAAATGTTTTTGGCGAAACTGAATTTTGGATTGGGGAAAAGCTAAATTAATTACTCATAGCCTTTGGCAACCATGTAACTATTTCTGGAAAGGCTATAATGGCTCCAATCATCAAAATCTGAATCAAAATAAAAGGAATAATGCCTCTATAAAGATGCATGGTTTTAACTTCTGGTGGAGTTACTCCTTTTAGATAAAATAGAGAGAAACCAAAAGGCGGTGTTAAAAACGATGCTTGCAGGTTAACCGACACCAAAATAGCCACCCACAATAAATCCATTTGAAAAGCAGCAAATACTGGAGTAACTACAGGCATAAAAATGAAGATGATTTCAATAAAGTCGATAAAGAAGCCTGCAAAAAATACTAATATCATCACAAAGGCTAAAAATGAATAAGGGCTTAATTCAGAAACTCTAATAAAGTTGATTAAGGCATCATCTCCTTCTAAACCTCTAAATACTAAACCGAAGGCAGTTGCCCCTACCAAGATGATAAATACCATACTTGTAAGATGTACAGTTTCTGTCATTACATCTTTAAGCACTTTCTTATTTAGTTTTTTCTCTACAGCAGTTAATATAGTTGCCATTAATGCGCCTACTGCTGCGGCTTCGGTTGGTGAAGCAATTCCTGCGAAAATAGAACCCAATACAGATAGAATTAATAAAAGTGGTAGTACAAATGCCCTTATCACTTTAATAAAATAATCTCCTTCTTTAAAAGCTTCTATTTCTTCTTTGGGTACTGCTGGAGCAGATTTAGGATTAAAAAAGGCATAAACTACAACAAAGACGATATACAATACAACCAAAGTTAATCCCGGTATTACCGCACCAATAAATAAATCACCAACAGAAATATTCATCACACTTCCCAACAAAACCAATACGATACTTGGAGGAATAATCTGCCCTAGCGTACCTGCTGCTGCAATAGTACCAGTTGCTAACTCTGGTTTGTATTTTCTTTTAAGCATAGCAGGTAAACTCAATAAACCCATTGTTACCACTGTTGCCCCTACTATTCCTGTTGAAGCAGCCAGCATGGCGCCTACAATAATTACGGCTACTGCCAAACCTCCTTTAAGCCTTCCGAAAAGCATCGCCATAGTGTTAAGCAATCGCTCTGCAATACCCGACTTTTCTAGCATTACTCCCATATAGACAAACAATGGAACTGCAATCAACACGAAATTGCTCATCGTTCCATAAATACGTAGTGGTAATAGGTAAAAGAATTCTAAGTCAAGAAATATCAATCCAAAAACTATTGAAACACCTGCTAGAGTAAAAGCAACAGGAAAACCGAATAAGATGAGGATAATAAGTACAAGGAATAATAGTAAGGCAGCCATTAAATGAGCTAGTTAGTTTATTAAGTTATTATTTTATTTATTGAAAAGCGTAAGCAAGGATCTAAAAAACAAAGCCACACCTTGTAATAGTAGCAGAATAAATCCCACCATAATCATAGATTTAATAATGTATCTGGCAGGTAAGCCTCCATAATCGGTAGAGCCTTCATTTAAATAATAAGAATTCATAAAATATGGCACACTCGACTCAATAACTATATAGCAAAAAGGGATAAGAAAAAACAAACAACCCAGCAGGTTTACCAAAGCTTTTTGTTTATCAGAAAACTGATTATAAAAAATATCTACGCGTACGTGTTTGTCATATTTAAGCGTAAAAGAGGCGCCGAAAAGAAATATTAGTGCGAAAATGTGCCACTCTAATTCAAAAACAGAAACAAATGAAACACTAAAAAAATACCTCGCCAAAACATCGAAACAAATCAATAACACCAGAGTTGAACTAAGCCACATGGCTATTTTTCCCGCAGTTTCGCTAATACCTTCTATAATTTTTATAATAGACTTTAATGTATTCATAATCATATATCGCACAAAATATCTCTAAATCTAATATTTTGATTTGTTAAAATAAGCTTTATAAAAGTTTACATCTTAATTATTCTGTGTGAATGCTGATTTTATATGGCACAAAAGGTCTGAAGATATGTTGTATAAATTAAAATAGGGTTTATACTTTTGCAATATGGCACAAAACATACATTTTCTTTCTGGAGTAGAGCGCTGCAAGGCGGGCAAGTTTGATGAAGCAATAGGTGATTTTACACAAGCACTGAGTGCAGAACCTAATGATGTAGCAACCTATTATAACAGAGGTTTGGCTTATATAAAATTAGAGATGTACCAGAAAGCATATCAAGACTTTAATAAAAGCATTCAGCTATCTCCACAAGATGCCAATCTTTATAGCGAAAGAGGTATTACCTTGCATCTATCTGGCAGACACGAAGAAGCAATTAAAGACCTAGATAAAGCCATAAACTTAGATGGCACAAACCCTTATCGTTTCTCAAGTCGTGCTTTTATAAAAGCCAAAATTGGTAAAACAGAAGAAGCAATCGCTGATTACAAGAAAGCAATAGAGCTTGACCCAACCGATGAAATAGCCCACAATAACCTTGGTATGCTCGAAGAACAAATGGGTTATAAAGAATCTGCACAAAGAAGGTTCAAAATAGCAGATGAGCTCACCAAAGAAGATAAATTTGAAAAACCAGATTTGGATGATTTATTAAAAGAAAAAAAGGAAGAGAAAAATAATAGGGAGGCAAGACAAGAAAAAATTAAAGAAGAATTTCTACAAAGTATTGATAAAGAAGAAAACGAACATAAAAAGTTATCATTCGGAGTAAAAGATTACTTCAACATAGCTGCAAAAGTTTTTACAGATAAAAATACATTCTCTGAGTTTATAAAGTTTGTAAAAAGAGGATTAAAGTAGTTTTACTAAATTAAATGTAAAGTAATGTTAAGTTTTTTGAAGATAGATTAAAGTAATTTCTAGTCGAAATAGTGCATTAATTTATACTTCCTTACAAGGCAATATTTTTCCCAATATAAAATTTTCATGGAATTCGCATTAGGTCAAGTACAGGAAGTTCCTGTATGTATTTTACAACCTAACACTAACTAGTTTTTCATGAAAAAATTCAATTGGATTAAACAAATCATCCTACTTACAGCACTTAGTGCTTTTTTCTTTAGTTGCGATGATGAGGGTGACGATGGTGTAGATCCAGTTCCTTCAATTTCTCTTAGCAGCTCAATTCCATCTGAAGTAAACTATGATGAATCAATTACTATCTCAGCTAATGTTATTGCTACAGCTAAAATCAAAAGTATAGAGCTTAGCCTACAAGGTAATGCAACTCCTTTATATACTAAGGAAAGCGACTTTACTAATAGTGAATCAGATTTATTTACTTACACATTTACATCAAACAGTTTAACAGACATTGGTGAAACATTAACTTTTGACCTAACGGTTCTTGACAAAAATGACCTTGAAACTACTCAGTCATTTGATGTAAAGATTTCTGAGGCAACACTTACTATCAGCTTTACTGAAGATGGTACAGCTACAGAAGTTGACTCTATTGGTACTGTAGATGAAACAGTAAGCATTGACTTCAACATCGAATCTAATATTGGTTTATCTGAAGTAGTTATCGATAGAATTAGCGAAGGTGCTGATACAGAAATTACTTCTATTACTACTTTTGACGATGCCAAATCATTTACTTACGACTTTAGTGAAACACTAGAAGGTGAGTACTATATTGTTACTATTACTGATAAAAGTGGTTTAACTCTTACAAAAAAATACTGGGTTTCTAATCCACTTGATACTCCAGAAACTTTCACTTTTGGTGCTCAAGCATCTGCTACAGGTAGTTTCTTCGGTGTTGAAGGTACTTTAACTCAAAGTGAAGCAACAAATGATCAAGAAGGTGTAATCTTAATGTATTATGTAGATGATACAAACGGAGTAACTTTCGCAGCTCCAAGTGATGAGACTACTACTAACTTCTTTGCAGATGTAATTTCTGAATGGGATGTTAGAAATGAGACTTACTTCAAAAAGGCTTCAGATGCAACTATTTATGAGTCTGGTTTAAATTACCTACAATTAGAAAGAGCTTATTTAAATGAAGAAGTTGATGAAGTTGAAAATATCAGTGGTTTTGAAGTTGGTGATGTTATACTTATGAGAACTATTCTTTATGGTGACGAATACTTTGTTATGACGAAAATAACTGAATTAACTGTAGGTACAGATGGAACTATTACTATCTCAGCAGTTACAGAAGGTGGTTCTGATGACGAAAGCGATGAAGTTGTCGTTGAAGCTCAATAATTGAAAAAGCTTTAAATAATATTCATACCATTAAAAATAGGTTGACTAAGTTTAGTCAACCTATTTTTTTATGCTTTTTGTAAGTCTTAATTTCCGATATAACTAAAACCGTCTCCTATTACATAAGATGTCTCTCCATCTGAACCTGCACCAATTCCTGTATAGCTATTTCGGTAAAAGGTATTCTTACTACCAGAATTAGAATTATTATTACCACCAGTATTGTAATTAGTATTGCTTTGCTGATTAGCAGCTACAGCTTGTCTTAAATTTATTAAAGCAGGACCTCCTTCTTTTCCAGCGTTGCCATTCCCATCAATCCAATATCTACCCGGCTGTATATAACCCAAAACAGACTGCAATACCATTAAATCTTGTTGAGGTAGGTTTCTACCATTTATAAACACATTTGTATTACCATTAGAAGCATTTGCTCTTAACTGACCACCTAATTGAAGATTTGGTAACAAAACACCTAAAGTTGGACCTCCTTCTAAACCCCACATTCCAGATACGTTATCGTACCAATACCTGCCATTCATCACTTTTACTCTGTAGTAATTTTCTAGTTGACTTATTGATGAGGATGATGCTTTAATCCCATTAAAGTAAATTTGATTGGAAACTGTTGGCTGAGCACTATTATTTACACCATTTTTTACAAAGTATAAATAAGTGGTAGTTGCTGGCATTGGTCTGCCATAAGCATCGTAATTTGTTGTTGAAAGCACATAATCATTCCCATTTTGCATAATCGCAAAAGAACATTTACCAGTATTGGTCGAAACATCTCCTGCTAGTATTCCTTGCTGTACCCTTCCTGTTATGTCTATTTTACCAGAGGGTCCTGTAATGTATCCGGCATAAGTACCATTTCCTTGATCGCTTAATTGCATAGTAGCAGCAGAAGGATCGACCTTTAATACATAATTACCGGAGAAGTTTTGAGCAAATGATACCGTAGATATAAATAATATAAAGGCAGTAAAAAGGTGTTGTATTTTAAAAAAGGGTTTCATGATCAGAGATTAAAAATGAAAAAACCATTAATTAACATGTAAGCTTTTACTACGAAAGTTAACACCTTTAGATGATCATTTTCTCAAAGATGAGTTAACAACTACATGTTCATGTAGTGTTTGATGTACCGGACATTTATCTGCAATCTCTAATAAACGTTTTCTTTGAGCTTCATCTAAATTACCTTCTAATTCTATTTCTCTTTTTACTTCATCTATTTTCTTAGACTTATCTGCACAATCCTCGCAGTCACTTGCATGTACCTTAGTATGTTTTAAATGAACTCTTACTTCTTTTAAATCCCATTTTTTGCGTTCTGCATACATTTTTAAAGTCATACTGGTACAAGCTCCCAAACTAGAAAGTAATAATCCATATGGAGTTGGTCCTAAATCATTTCCGCCAACATTTGTAGGTTCATCAGCAGTTAGGTAATGCCCACCAGCTTTTATATCTGTTGTAAAAGAGTCAATCTCTGTTCTCACTACTACATCTCCTTCTGTATCCAAATCAACTTCGTCTACTTCTTTCTCCATGTATTTTGAAGCCCACTGTGCAATCAAATTACCAGCATATAAAGAATCCGCTTTGTTACTAATTAGGTGATCGGCTCCATCTAAAGCTAAAAAACTACGCGGATGCTTAGCTGCTTTAAATATTTGTGTAGCATTATCTAATGCAACTACTTCGTCTTCTGGTGCGTGCATGACTAAAATGGCTGCATTTAGATTATGTATCACATGTAGTAAGTTCTGATTTTCAATATCGTCTAGCAATTGTTTCTTGATAAAGAAGTTTCGTCCACCAATATTTACTTCTGCAATTCCATCAACTTCAATATCTTCCACTTTATTTTTAAATAAGGCTGTAACATGTACAGGCTCATATGGAGCACCAATTGTCACGACAGCTTTAACCGATGGAATTGATTTTTTTGCCAATAATGCAGCGGCACCACCAAGAGAATGGCCAATAAGTATTTCTGGAGCTTTATAATTATTTTGCAGATAGGTTGCTGCAGAAATGATATCATCTGAATTAGAAGAAAAATTAGTATTTTCAAACTCACCTTCACTTTCACCCAGCCCTGTAAAATCGAATCTCAAAACACCAATTCCAGAATGGGTTAGTGCATTACTTATGTTATTTATTGCCTTAAAGTTTTTATTACAGGTAAAGCAATGTGCAAAAATGGCAAAGCTTTTTGCTTTCTGGTTTACTGGTAATTCGACAATTCCTGATAAATTTTCATCAGAATTATTTTTAAAAGAGATTCGGATACTTTTCATAAAATATTAAAATTTGAAAACTTTTATGCGCTATTTCAATTGGTTAAATAATAGTGGCTATGAAATCTACTATAATTACCAGACTATCTACTTTTGTAAAAATTTGACTTTAATTAATTTAATTCCCCTATTGGATTAAATTCATACACTACATTTTCATTTATAGCTAATGAACAAATTATTTTTTTGTGTAGTAGCAATACTATTTTCTCTGACAATTAATAACAATTTACACGCTCAAACTAAACAGGCTACAAAACATACTGTTTTCCTTATTGGTAATACCAGTGTAGAAAATAAGAATCTGGACAACCTAAAAGCCTTTAAAAGTTTTCTAGATGATTTTGATGGAGATTTCTCTGTGATTCACTTAGGCGACATTATAAACAATACTGGCAGTCTAAAAGACCTAAGTGCAGAAGACAAAGAAAAAATGGATATCCTTTTGAGTTTGGGAGCAAACCCTAAAGGGAAAATCTATTTTGTGCCCGGAGATCTAGACTGGGATAACTCAGGAAAAGGCGGGCAAAAAAATGTAGAAGATTTGTATGACTACATTGAAGAACATGCTGGAAAAGATGCTTTTTTAATTCCAGATGGTTCTTGTCCTGGCCCTACAGTTTTAGATATTGCACCACATGTTAGAGTTATCGCCTTTAACTCTCAATGGTGGATTCATCCTTATAACAAACCTATTTCTACCAATACAGACTGCAAAGTAATTGAAAAGGAAGAACTACTTGAAGAGATTACAGATGAGATTGAAGATACAAGAAATAAAAACTTACTAGTCGTTTCACATCACCCGGTATTTTCAGGTGGTATTTATGGTGGCTATTCTACGCCAAAAATGCATTTGTTTCCAAACAATAATAATGTTCCACTTCCGGTAGTTGGCTCTTTTTATACCGCTTATAGACAAAATGTGGGCACCACTAAAGACATGGCTTATCCTGAATACAGCAACCTTGTAAGTGCTTTACAAAAACATTTTATATTCAAAAAAGGGTTAGTATTCGCTGCTGCTCATGATTATAACCTTCAGCTAATAGAGCAAAATAGTAATTACCAATTGGTTTCTGGTAGCTTAATGAAGAAGGAACCTATGAGGAAGAAAAGCTCTACTTTATACAAAAAAAAGGGCTTTGGTTTTCTGGCACTTGAGTATTATCCAGATGGAAGTGTAAACCAGATTACTTATTTGTTAGACGATAAACAGTTTACTGCTGACAATCAACATTTACTTTTTAAATCTCCTTGCGATGATTCTGACTCAACTACCACTCCCCAAAACTTTCAGTACAACCCATGTAAAGAAGAAGTAGTAGATAATAAAACCACTTCCATTACTGTAGACGATTCTATAGTTGTAAATGGAGGAGCTTATGGAGCTGGATTAATTAAAAGATTTTTCTTGGGTAACCTGTATCGTAAAAGCTGGACAACCCCTGTAAAAATTCCTTATATCGATCTTGATACTGTAAAAGGAGGTTTAACACCCTATGCCGTTGGCGGAGGTAGACAAACTACTTCTTTAAAATTTAAGGCCACAGATGGTAAAGAATATACTTTTAGGTCTGTGAATAAAGACCCGATAAAAGCTTTACCTCCAGAACTTAGAGAAACAGTGGTAGTATCTTTACTCAGAGAAATGACGGCCACGCAACAGCCTTACGGAGCAATGCCCGTATCCAGAATGTTAGATGCTACTGATATTTTACATGCTCGCCCTAAACTATACATTCTACCAGATAATCCTCGATTGGGAGTTTACAGAAAAACTTATACAAACTTATTTGGTATGCTTGAAGATGACCCAAGTAAACCGAAAAATGGTGTCCCTGGATTTCATAATGCAGATGATGTAGATAGGAGCTTCACCATGTTTCGAAAAATATATGATGACAATGATGTATATGTTGATGCACGTAGCTTTGCTAAAGCTAGGATTTTTGACATGCTCATTGGCGATTGGGGAAGGCATCCCGACAACTGGAAGTGGGCTCTTTATGAAGGAGAAGACAAAGAAATATTTTATCCTATTCCGAGAGATAGAGACCACAGTTTTTCTAAATGGGATGGCTTAATACCTTATCTAGCTGATAGAGAATGGGCAAGACCAAACATCCAAAACTTCTCTTATAACTTTAAAGGTATTAAAAGTTTAAACTGGCCTGCCAGACACCTAGACAGACTCTTGTTAACTTCCCTAGAAAAAGAAGACTGGCTAAATATTACTAAAGAATTAACAGAAGAAATTACTGAATCTGTAATAGATTCTGCAATAGAAACTTTCCCACCAGAAATTATTCCTGTTCAGGGAAATGTGATTAGAGCAAAGCTTAAGTCAAGAAGAAAACAACTAGAAAGTGCCGTTACAACACACTACTTAATGCTTGCCAAATTAGTAGATGTGCTTGGTTCAAATAAACACGAATACTTTCTGGTTGAGCGCTTAAGTGATGGTAATGTAAATGTGAAAGTTTATAAGAAGAAAAAAGAAGACCGTACCATTACCGAAAATGCAGAACTGATTTATGAAAGACTATTCTTACTATCAGAAACTGATGAAATAAGGCTGTATGGATTAGATGGTGAAGATGTTTTCGATATAAAAGGAAATGCTGTAGAAAGTATTAAAATCAGGGTAATTGGAGGTGAGGATGACGATGTAATTATTGATGAATCTACTGTAACTACAAAAAGAAAAGCTACTATTGTTTATGATAAAACTGATACAAAACTCACTGCTGGAAACAGCACAGTCAATAAGTTATCAGAAAAACCCGGAGTAAACCTTTACAATCGTACTGGCTTTAAATACAATACTTATATGCCAATGCCACTATTGTCATTCAATGCAGATGATGGTATTGGTTTTAAATTTGGAATCGACTGGACAAGACATGGTTTTAGAAAAGAGCCTTTTAAACAAAAATATGGTTTCGAGTTTAAGGTAGGAACTCAAGGAAGCAAAGCGGTAACCCTACACTCAGAATGGACTGATGTTTTTGGTAAATGGTCACTTGGTACTTCTGGTAGTTATGCTAATATTTTTCCCTTCTATAATTATTTCGGTTTGGGAAATGGCACAGTGAAAGAAGATTTGGATGACGATTATTTTAGAACAAACTATAAAGGTCTAGATGTAAATATTTTTACTAGAAGAATATTCTGGGTAAAAAGTTTCTTTAAAGGCGGATTCAGGTTAGAAGATTATCAATCAGTAATTAGAGATAATTCCATTTTAGATGGAGAATCTATTACGGGCATTGACCCACTCACCATATTAAGTGCGCAAGGAGAATTAGACATTAACTTTAGAAACAACGATGTTTATGCTACTAAAGGCCTCCGCCTAAACCTTAAAAACCAAAGTGGCTGGTTATTAAATGAAGACAATAAGTTTTTTACTCTAAGCGAAGCTTTTGCTGAATATTATTCCACATTCAGAATTCTTACGCTCGCATTTAAAGTAGGCGGTGCTAAAAACACTGGCGATAACATTCCTTATTTTAAATATGCCAACCTCGGTCAAAAGAGTAATCTAAGAGGATATTTAAGAAATCGTTTTGCAGGTACTTCAAGCTTATATTTTAATACAGAAGCGCGTATTCCAGTAGGTACTATTAAAAACCCAGTACTTCCATTTGTATTAGGCTTTGTTGGTTTTGTAGACTCTGGCAGGGTTTGGTTTGACGAACCTGACTCAGATATTAATACAGGCACAGTTATGTATAGCAATAATTGGCATACTGGTTTTGGTGGTGGAATTTACTTGGTTCCAATTGTTAAATCTTATACCCTTTCGCTAACTGCGGCTACTTCAGAAGAAGAAAGTGTTCTTTTCACTTTCGGTCTTGGATTTGGAATAGGCAGATAAAAATAAATGAGGAAATAAAGCATTATAGTTTAAAGGATTTTTTAAACTATTTAATGGAATTAAAGGATTTTTTCCTAGGGCCTTTATATGCAGGGATTGTCATTCTAATTGCTCTACTTCTTAAAAGGCGGTTAACAAATGCTTCTACCAAGCCTTATTACTTGCCAGCTTTGTATATGAAGCTGTTTGGTGCTTTGGTATTTGCCTTAATTTACCAGTTCTATTACGGAGGTGGAGACACGTTTGACTATTATAATGGTGGTTCTATTTTCTGGCATGCATTATTAGAAAAGCCTAAAGTTGCTTGGGAAATGTTCTGGTTAGACCCAAGAGAATACACCGCAGAAACCATTAATTATACAATTAGAACACGTTTTTTTAAGTCTGGTGAAGAGTGGTACCTTACCAAAATAGCCGGTTTTGCTTCTTTCCTAACTTTCAATTCATACTTAGCTATTTCATTTTTATTTGCCTTTTTTGTTTTTCTAGGCACTTGGAAGTTATATCAGGCCATGCTTTGGTTCTACCCACACTTAAATAGAGCTTTTGCCATTGCTATTTTTTGGGCGCCCTCTCTCATATTCTGGGGTTCAGGACTTTTAAAAGATACAATTACCTTAGGCTCCTTAGGTTTTTTAGCTCACGGGGTGTTTGGCTTATTTACAAACAGAAAAGGCAAACCATTTTTTATTATTAGCATTTATGTTTTTGCGAATATTATACTAGGCTTAAAACCTTATATACTGTATACCTTTTTACCAGCCTTACTTTTATGGGGGTATGAAAAGTTTATCAGCAAAATTAAAAACTTTGCAATTAAACTGCTTGCCTTGCCAGTAATATCCGTTTTTATTGTTGTTCTTGGCTACTTGCTTATAAGTAACATTGCTGAAGAAACTCAAAAATACAACTCAATAGATACCATTACCCAAAGAATTGGCGGTTTCCACACAGACCATGGTAGACGAACTGATGCCTCCACATATCATCTAGGAGAAATTGAATATACGCCTTTAGGTATGCTTAAAAAGCTTCCCGAAAGCGTGAATGTTACGCTTTTTAGACCTTATTTGTGGGAAGTAAATAACATTGTGATGTTGGTTTCAGCTTTTGAAAGTCTCTTATTCCTTTTAATAACAATTTATATGTTGATAAAAGCTGGCCCTTTCAAACTATTGAAATCCTTATTTTCTAACCCTGAGGTTACGCTCTGTTTGAGTTTTACTATTATTCTAGGTTTTGTTGTAGGTTTTACGAGTATGAATTTTGGAGCACTTGCCCGATTTAAAATACCTATACTTCCATTTTTTGCAATGGGTATATTTATAATTCAAGACTCAGGATTATTAAAATCGACAAGCAAAAAGAAAAAAAATAAGAAGAAAAGATGGCAACAAATGGAGCCACCTGTATATAGTAATCAATAATTATTTTGAAAAACTTCTGAGTGAACTGAGAAATAAACCCAAACCACCTACTCCTAAAATCAAAATAATTAGCAATTCAAATAGGCTCATACTCCGCATAGAAAAATGTAAACTAGTAATTACACCAAAGGCCAACATTACAATTGAGCTAATCATTAAAAACCAGCCTATATAGTTTTTAGAATTAAAGAATACCATTCCAGTTCCAAAAATAAAAGGGATTAGTACAAAGCCAGATGTAATTCCCATACCACCTACTGAAAACAAGCGATAGCCCATTCCAAAACTGTTGGTTACATTTACTGAACTTAAAAACAAATACCCTCCTCCAATTAACATGATCAGTCCCAGAAAAAACCTTCCGATTCCTCCTTCAGTACCACCAGCACCTTGTATACTCATTATCCATAAATTTAATTTGTAAATATTGGTCAAATTAATAAAAAAATAAATTTTGTGAAATTAAAGAAATCAAATTGAGTTAAGCAGAATACCATATTTAATAATTATTTTTTGGTATTTTTTTTAATGAGAAGGATAAAAAACTTTTTAATTCAAGCATTCGATTTCTCTCCAGTAGAAGTAAGAGGATTTTTTGTTTTAATGGTGATCATCTCCATTTCACTTATTCTTCCTACTATAACCAAAGTGATTCTCAGCAATAAAGAATATTCACCAGAAGCCGATCAAAAACTGCTCGATAGTTTACTGGCTACTCTCGATCATAAAGAGCCAAGCTTGGCTAAAGTAAATATCCAAACATCGTCAGAAACTCAAATTCAACTCTTTAAATTTGACCCTAATCAAGCTTCATTGTCAGATTTAACATTGTTAGGCATAAATGATTTCCTCGCCAAAAGAATAGTTAAATACAGAAGTAAAGGTGGTAAATTCTATAAAAAAGAGGACTTATTAAAAATTTATGGGTTTCCTGACTCATTATATTCCAGTTTAGAAGATTATATCGCCATTAACAGTATTGCAAAAAAGGAAACTTTTACGCAAAAAGATAAAGATGGAAATTCCGATAAAAAGGAAGTAATTGCATCAACAGCAAATACAATTTTAGAAACAGAGCCACTAGAATTAATAGATATCAACCTCGCAGATACTACTCAGTTAAAAGTTGTAAGAGGCATTGGCTCTAAATTGGCAGCTAGAATCGTAAGCTTTAGAAGCAAACTAGGAGGTTTTCATGATAACAACCAGTTAAAAGAAGTATATGGTTTAAAACCGGAAGTTTGCGATGCACTTTTAGTTTATGCAGAGGTGAAAGAAAATGCAGAGATCAATAAAATTTCAATCAATTTAGCTGATGCAAAATCTCTACAAAGCCATCCTTATATTTCTTGGAAAGAAGCAAACATTATTGTGAAATACAGAGCACAACATGGTGATTATAAGAAGCCCGAAGATTTAGCCAATATTAAAATACTTGATGATACCTTTATCAAAAAAATAGCTCCTTATCTTTCGTTTGAATAAGGAGCTAAATTGAAAGTATTTAAAATTCTATTAAAAATCATAACCCCAAACCATTCTGGCAAACTCAGGGTGATCTATAAATGGATTCCTATTCTTTTGATATTTCTCGTAAATCAATTCGTTTCTTTGTTTTTCTTCTTCGCTTACAGGGTCTTCTTCGTGCCAACGGAGTAAAGTAGAAAGCTTACCATGATATGGCTCTTTGCTACCTCTATTTATTATTTCATCAACCAACGCTAAATCTGGTTCTCCATTTTCACCTTCGTAGCGAACATCCATGTAAAATATCATTCTGGCAATATCACCTTTTCTCTCGTTTCTAGGTTCCCAAACCCACTCTACACTACTTGTATAGCAGCCACTTTCACCTTGATACCTTCCATCACCATCTGTATAAGGTTCATCAGCTTCATCAAAAGTTCGGTTATTTCTTGCAGAATTTGTAGAAACATCAGAAGCCCTTAAGTGATGTAAATCTGTTCCCGGCCCAGGAGATGTACCAAAATCTCCATAAGACTTCGCCCAAATGTGCTCTCGGTTCCATCCATTCCCATCATCATATTGTTTGGCTGCATCCATAGAAAAGTTAGAATAAATACCAATTACATTATTCGAATTATCTGGGTCTTGATCTAACTCCATCAAAATATCATAACATTGTCGGTAAGTAAAAGTCTTGTGTCCTTTTATTTTTTGATATAATCCTTTTGCCAAAGCTTCTCCATCAAGCTCTTCTAATCCGCTGTAATAAGCTTCGTATTCTGGAACTTCGGTTTTGGCTTGTGTAGGTTGGTTATTATCTACCTTCGTTTTTTCTGACACTGAATCATTTCCTGTTGTGCTTTGCTCTGTTGGTGTACATGCATAGCACAAAACTATCATGAGCAACACGATATAGTTCTTCCTCATATTTTTAGGGATTTTAGTATATTGAGTTTAAAATTTTAGATAAAAAATACATGGAGATATTTTGTAGCCCGTTTTGGAAGTAGTTTTTCCCAAGGCAATATTAGCTTTATTTCAATTATATTTTTTCAATTTTCAGCATTTTTTCAGCCTAATAATTTTATCCATTGAAAGATCAGTCTCACATTTTCACTATTGATATTCACACGCATATTTTACCCGAAAAATGGCCAGACCTAAAAGAGCGCTATGGTTATGGTGGTTTTATCAGGTTGGAGCATCATAAGCCATGTTGTGCAAGAATGATGATGGATGATCAGTTTTTTAGAGAGATACAATCTAATTGCTGGGAACCAAATGCTAGAATTAAAGAATGTAACCATAGCCATGTTGATGTACAGGTAATCTCCACTGTACCTGTAATGTTTAATTACTGGGCTAAACCCAATGATACCCACGACCTATCT
The DNA here is from genome assembly GCF_026250525.1 of Chondrinema litorale. GTDB lineage: Bacteria > Bacteroidota > Bacteroidia > Cytophagales > Flammeovirgaceae > Chondrinema > Chondrinema litorale. Next base: position 2,491,081 of record NZ_CP111043.1, on the reverse strand, counting down.
AAGATTCTTAACAACCATATAGCTAGTGTGGTGAGCGATTATCCCGATAGGTTTATAGGTTTGGGAACATTGCCCATGCAAGCACCAGATTTGGCTGTAAAAGAATTAGAAAGGTGTGTAAGTGAGCTTGGTTTAGCTGGTATCGAAATAGGAACACACATTAACGACTGGAATCTGGATGCACCAGAATTATTTCCCATTTTTGAGGCTGCTGCCGATTTAGGTGCAGCTGTATTTGTACACCCTTGGGATATGATGGGTAAAGCTAAAATGCCAAAGTACTGGTTACCTTGGCTTGTTGGTATGCCCGCTGAAACCAGTTTGGCAATTTGCTCTATGATATTTGGGGGAGTGTTTGAAAAGTTGCCTAATCTAAAAGTAGCATTTGCTCATGGCGGAGGTTCTTTTCCTGCAACTTTTGGCAGAGTACAACACGGTTTTGATGTAAGACCAGATTTATGTGCAGTTGATAACCCTAATCCTCCAGAAAAATATTTAGGAAAATTCTATTGCGACTCCTTAGTGCATTCTCCAGAATCTCTTAATCTACTTTTAAACGTAATTGGTGAAGATAAAATAATGATGGGAACCGATTACCCTTTTCCATTAGGAGAAAATGAACCGGGAAAATTAATTCACTCGATGCCTTATGATACTCAACTGAAAGAAAAGCTACTCAACTCTAATGCAATGAATTGGCTAGGCATTGACAAAAAACATTTTGTAATTCAACAAAACTGGGATTTTATTGATGACTAATTCTTATCTCATTGACTCTAGCTTTTTCTTAACTAAGCTGGCATGAGATAATGGTTTAGCAGGATTATTTACATCTTCATTCGTTTCGTAATCTAACAGAACCAATGTTTTTTTCTTTGCAATCTCCGCCAAGAGTTCTAGCTCTTTTTGAAGTTTGTTTTCTAATACCCAGTTGTAAGTGGGTACATAAATTTTATGTCGGGCTGTAATGTAATCTAAAAGCTCAATGCCATTCACTCCTACTCTATGCCCCTTTGGTTTTCCAAACTTTCTTACTGTTCGCTTTAAGCCTTTCATGTTAGTTATTTGAAACTTTGACACATCCACATCCTCAGTTTCAAATACTTTCAAGCCTTGCCAGATACCTTCAACAGATGCGGCAACTACATTCTCAGAAAAAGGCACAGGTAGATTTCCTATCGGATAAAATGGACTAAACTTTACATAAGGTGAATTTCCTTTTGAGGTTACATCTATAATCTCAGCATCAGCATAATCTTTTAAAATATTATCAGGTTTTCTCCGCTTATTTTCAACTGCAATCATCACACTAATTATTCTCAACTTTTTCGACTCCTAAACAAGCACTGGTAATGCCTAAACTTGGTGCTACTAATACACCAAACAAAGGCACTAAAAACAAAACAGTAAAACCCAAACCTACTCCCATAGATAAACCTTTATTTCTCTTTCTCAAGTTTCGGCCTTCTTCTACAGTATATCCTCTATAAGCAGCAGTATGGTCTACCATAGAGATACCTATAAAGTAACTTTCTACTGCAATAATTATTAATGGTGCAAATGGTGAAAATATAGGTATTACTAGTGCCAAAATGCTTATTAAGCCTATAATAAAAAGCTCTTTTACTAAAATTCGCACGGCATCAACTATCCCTTTAAACAGTTCTTTTATAAACACATCCCACTGAATTGGTGCCTCAGTTTTTTTACCATGCATACTGTTAAGTACTTCATTCGAAAACAAATAAAGCAAAGGCGCCATAAAGTTGATCATCAATACTTTATAACTCACATAAAAGATGGTGATTAAAATAAACCGGATAAGCCAAAGCGCAATAAATGCTATAATATGCCCAAAGGTAGTTTCTGCATTTTGAACATTTGTCCAGGAAAGTAACCAGACTGAAATGTCATCTGAAAAGTTGAAGGCAAAGTATAATATTACCAACAAAAGTATTAAGCTTACTGCTCCAGGGAATAAAGCACTTCCCCAGAGTTTTTTTTCAGAGATAAACCGATATGCTTTCGGGTACATGCTAAGCCCGGTTGTTACCTGTTTAAAATAATTCATTAAAGGATAGTTTTCTTAAACGGTTCAATTGAACTATACTGAATCTGTTTCAATAATGCTCATAGATATATTCCAAAACTTGTTGCATTACTTTTTTAGTTCTAGAAGTATACACAATATAGTGATTGAGCATAAAACTAAAAATGAGAGTTTTTTTCTTTTTTGTCAATACATATCCACTCAAACAATGATTATTTGATAGTGTTCCAGTTTTAGCATAAACATAAGGACCATCTTTTCCTTTATACCAGTTTTCGATTGTACCGGTATAACCACCCGCTGGCAAAAAATCAAACAGCTTTTCTTTACCGGGTGTTTTTAATAATTCTGTTAAAAGCCTTACCGTGGTTCTAGGTGTAAACATGTTATATCTAGAAAGTCCTGAACCATCTACCCAGATCGGTTCATCAGGAAAATCTTCCATAAAGTTTTCTATCACCCAGTCTATTCCCAAGTCAATTCCCAATGTGTCAGATAATTCAGAAGAACACATCATCATAATTTGCTCTGCTAAGAAATTGTCACTTTCTCTCAGCATTTTCCTATATAATGTGTCTGTTTCTGCAGTTTGTAGTAAATCCCCATGTAAAATCTCATTCGACTCAAACTTCTTAATTTTCTTGTGTAAAGCATTCTCAAGTAAACCAATAAACAAATCTTCAGAATACATAAAAGGCATTTTTACATCTCTGCCAGATTTAAAAGTATCTGCTTCTGGATAATAGTAATAAGTATTTTCAGATTCTTCACGATATAAAGGCCAAAACTCACTAGGTGCTTCTCCCTCTTTTACAACTATATTTTCTTTAAACTCTTCTGGAAACACCAATAGCGAATCTAAACTTCCTTTAATTCTAAAATTGATATGATTTCCGTAAATCGGGAACTTAGACTTTTCTGATGAATAATATGATGTATAATCATCCCAGCTCCAACCTGGACCAAACCTCTTATCAGTTGACGGCCGATCGTAATAAAAGAGTTTTTCTTTGCGTGATGCTAAAAAATTTAAGGCTGTGCTATCATTAAATTCAGGATGTAAAAGCAATGGATAACCTGTTGCCCAAAATATTAGAGAATCGCCTTGAATTTTATATCCTAAAGTTGGAATAGAGTCGCCTAAAATCTTTGTGGCTGAATAAAAAGTGTAAAGCTTTGTGTTTGATGCGGGAGTGAAATATTTATCTGGATAATTCTCGAAAAGCATTTCATCCTTTTTGGGATCGTAGAGTACAAAACCTGTAAAACTTTGCTTTAGATCAGTTGCTGTATCTATCATTAATCTGATATCTCCAGTATTCAGTTTTTGAGCATTTGCATTTCGGCTAAAAGAAAAAAGAAGTAAAAGAGAAGCCAGTAGTGAGTAGTTTATTATCTTCATAGATTAGGTATAGTAAAACATTTATCTAAATATAGTGATGGCTGCTTTTATTTAGGTTTATTTATATTTATACATTATTAGAAATTCCATTTTTGGTCTAAAAAGAAGATAAAGCGCTAATTTTCATGAAAAAACTAACATTTTTACTTTCCATCCAACTTATCATTTGCAGCATGGCTTGGGGACAAGATGACTTTAGCAAACAACTTTTTGAAAAATATGATAAGTATTTGGAGAAAAGTGTGGCTCATCAATACCTCAAAAGAGAAGACATTGCTCCACTTATCGATAACCTAAAAAAGAATGATCTTTTTAAAGTAAGTAAACTAGGAGAGTCTGTAGAAGGTAGAGAAATATCTTTAATCGAATGCGGGACTGGACCTATAAAAGTACTTCTATGGTCTCAAATGCATGGTAACGAACCTACAGCTACCATGGCACTAATGGATATTTTTAATTTTTTGGCAAAGTCAGATCAGTTTGATGATGTGAGAAAAGATATATTGGAGAAAACTACATTATATTTTGTACCAATGCTTAACCCAGATGGTGCAGAAAAATATCAAAGACGAAATGCACTCGATCTTGATCTTAACAGAGATGCATTGAGGCTACAATCTCCCGAAGCTAATATTTTGAAAGACATAAGAGACAAAACTGATGCTGATTTTGGCTTTAACTTGCACGACCAAAGCACCTTATATAGTGCTGGTGTTTCGGAGAATCAGGCATCTATTTCATTTTTAGCACCAGCGTATAATTGGGAAAAAGATGTAAATGAAAGTCGTGGAAATGCAATGAAAATTATCGCCCAAATGAACAAGACATTGCAAGAGTATATTCCGGGTAAAGTGGGTAAATACGATGATACTTTTGAGCCAAGAGCTTTTGGAGATAATATTCAAAAATGGGGAACTAGTACCATCTTAATAGAAACAGGTGGTTACCCAAATGATGTTGAAAAGCAGTTTTTAAGAAAAATGAATTTTATTGGCATTCTCACCTCTCTAAAAAGTATTGCTAATAAAGAATATGCATCTGAAAGTATAGATAATTACTACAGTATTCCAGATAATAAAAGATACCTGTACGATTTGGTTATAAGAAATGCACAAGTCGAGTTTTACGGTAACCTTTATACTATGGATATAGGTATTAACAGAAGTAAAGGCCATGAGGGCGATAGCAAAGAAACAATGTTTAGAGGTTACATAGCTGAGTTTGGAGACATGTCTACTTTTTTTGGTTACAATGAGTTTGATGCTTCTGGTTTGGTAGCTACTCCCGGGAAAATTTCTGATGATAAAAAAGTAAAACTTAAAGCCAAACAACTGGCTAAACTACATAAAGAAGGAGTTGTAGCAATACCAAATGAAAAGGGCATCGCTAGCTCTTACATCAACCAGCCAATTAACCTCTACAACGATGAAAAGCCCGAGTTTAAAGTTAGACTTGGTAGCTCAGCTAATTTTTCACTTCAAAGGAACGGTGAGGTAAAAGCAGTGGTAATTAATGGCTTTTTATACTTAGTAGAAGATCAGAAAGAATACAACGGTAATGGTGTTATCATGAAATAATGATTTCACTTATACATAAAATATCAGCCTTTTATCAACTATTTACCTAATTACCAGTTAATTATATTGACTTTCCATACACAATTTCGTATTTTATGTATGGGAAGTTATTATTCCTAATTTTTTATCGGCAATAAATTTTTTGGGCTATGTTACTTTTAATATTCTTATTGTTTGCCGATCCTGTTTTTAGCAACCCAAAACAGGCTGATATTTCTGAGTCCACATTGCTACAAGATAGCATTCACGTAGTACAAAAAGGTGAAACTTTGTATGCTCTTTCTAAAAAATACAATGTTACAGTTAAAGAGCTTCAAAACTGGAATGAGCTTTCTGGAGCCAGTATTAATACAGGACAATCTCTAATAGTTTATAAAAAACCAGAAGTTACTGAAGAAATTAAAGAAACTAATAAAGTTGAATTTCCTCAGGATAGTATTCATGTAGTAAATTCTGGTGAGTTTGCTTCTGGTATTGCATCTAAATATAATATCGGATTAAGCGACTTAATAAGCTGGAATAAACTAAAGAGCCCTGATAATATTTATCCGGGACAGAAATTAAAGCTGTATCCTCCAGTACAAATCACTAATCCTGAAAAAACAGAGAGTGAAAGTCGGGAAATAAAACCTAAAGTGACTCTAACTACTGATACTACTACTAAGACTCTTAATCCAAATTCTGGATTGGTAAGTACTGAGCAAAACACACATGATGAGGCTAAAAACCTCACCTACGATTTTACTCCGGGCGGTATCAAAACTGTTTTAAATGTATTAGTTCTTGTATTACTAATTGTTGTATTCGTTTACAACATCCACAAATAGGTTGTTAAAAAACATTGTTTGACAATAAAAAAAGAGGCTTCCATTACTTTGAAAGCCTCTTTTAATTTATATATTTCCTATTGATGATTTAGCCGTACTGCTCTCCTTTCTTCTCTTTTACTTCACTCAAGAACTGCTTAATTTTTTGCTCTTGATCTTTATGGCATATCAACAATACATTGTCGTTTTCAGCTACTATAAAGTTATCTAAACCTTGCACTACAGCTAACCTGTCAGAACCCATTTTAACAATGGTATCTTTTGTATCGATAGTCATTGTATTACCATGCAATACATTACCATTCTCATTTTTATCAGATACTTCGTATAAAGACTTCCAAGTTCCAAGATCAGACCAGCCAAAATCACTTTTAAGTACATATACTTTCTCAGCGTTTTCCATGATTCCGTAATCAATAGAAATATTTTTACACTGGTAGTAAGTTACTTTAATAGCTTCTTTTTCGTCTTCTGTATAATACTTATCGCAGATATCAGTAAATAACTGAGCTATTTCTGGCTGATATTTAGCAAAGTTTTCATTAATGGTTTTTGCTTTCCAGATAAATATACCTGAGTTCCAAACAAAATCACCACTATCTAAAAATTCTTGAGCTAATTGCAGATTAGGTTTTTCAGTAAAGGTTTTTACTCTTTGCAAATCACCTATTGTATCATCTGCTAACATTTGAATATAACCATAACCAGTATCTGGTCTACTAGGTTGAATACCAAGTGTTGCTAAAATTTCATGTTCAGCAGTAATTTCAAGCACCGATTTTACACACCTTTTAAATTCTTCTTCTTTTAAAATAAGGTGATCTGCTGGAGAAATAATAAGGTTAGCATCAGGATTCTTTTCAGCAATTTTATAACTAGCATAAGCTATACAAGGGGCGGTATTTCTCATAACAGGCTCCAGAAGTATTTGGTCGTCTGTCATAAATGGCAATTGTTCTTTTACCAGATCATAGTAGTCTTCATTGGTAACTATGTAAATATTTTCATCTGGACAGATGCCTTTAAAACGCTCTGCTGTTAATTGAAGCAATGTTTTACCTATGCCAAGAATATCTTGAAACTGCTTTGGATGTTTTTTTCGACTGAAAGGCCAAAAGCGGCTGCCAATACCTCCAGCCATAATAATAACATAATTATTGTTCATTTTTTATTTACATTTAATTGCTTTAAAAGAAGTTAATCTGATTTATAGCATTTATAAAAAAATAATATCTTTAATAATCACCTCGCCAACATGCTTGTTTAAAATATCAATAATTTTTGCTTTAGAAAGTTTCATGTCGTTCTTCAATGGAGCTGAATATATCTCCACAAACAACTTTCCTTCTTTTACAAAAATTCTACCTGTACGACTGGCAATTGTTTTTCCCATTAACTGCTCCCAAGAGTTTATAATCGTGGTATAATTATACTTTTTGTCTATATGGTAAGACTTTAGTAAAGATTGAATTGCATCTTTAATAGGATGTGCTACAGATTTTCTGGAAGAGTAAGATGTGGTTTTTTTGGGAACAAATCTGTACTTCAGTGGCATAATAAAATATTTATAACTTTTATGAAAATCACAAAAGCGCTTTAGGAAAAAATATCTCAATACTAATAAAATAATATGAGTATGTTCAGTTTATTAGTATTTATTTAGTATAGATTCTATATTAAAAAATTTCACTTCTCTTCCAATTTTATCTAATAATTTCTCCGATCTTTCTGGTCTAGCATCGCTAATAAATATTTGACCAAAATCCCCTTCAGCCAAAATATTTAATAAGTGAGCAATCCTATTATCATCTAGTTTATCAAAGATATCATCAAGTAGAAGAATAGCTTTTAAGCCTTTATTTTTTACAATCCATTCGTATTGTGCCAACTTTAATGCAATTACAAATGACTTTTGCTGCCCCTGAGACCCCACTTTCTTTAAAGGAAACTCTCCCATTGAAAAAATAAAGTCATCTTTGTGGATTCCCTCACAGGTTCTTTGCAAGGCCAAGTCTTTATGAAGATTTACTTTTAAAATTTCTTCGTATATAGTTTCTGTAAGTGAAGACTTATAAGCAATAGACATAGCTTCTTTCGACTCACCCAATTGTGTGTAATACCTTAAAAATAAAGGATTAAATTGATCTATAAAAGCCGACCTCTTCTGATGTATTATTTTAGCATGAGGGCACATCATACTATTATAGGTTTCTAAAAGAGCTTTGTCTGTAAATCTCTTTTCTGCGAATTGTTTAAGTAGATTGTTTCGCTGTTTTAAAAAATGATTGTGCTGGATAAGGGCATCTAGGTAAGTACTATCTGTTTGAGAGAGTGTATTATCAAAAAACTTTCTGCGGCTTTCACTTCCCTCTCTTACCAAATCGGTATCGTAAGGAGTCATTAAAACACAGGGAAACCTACCAATATGCTGGCTTAGCTTTTCGTATTCTTTTTTGTTAAGCTTAACAGATTTTTTATCCCCCTTTTTGTAAGCACACTGTACAATACACTCTGTCTCATCATCGCACTGAAAGCTTCCTTTGTTTAAAAAAAATTGCTGCTCGTGTTTAATATTTAGCTGCTCTGTACCTGGAAAAGCACTTTTAGTCATACACAGATAATAAACTGCATCCAATAAGTTTGTTTTTCCAACCCCATTTGGACCAACTACACAATTAATATCCTTAGAAAAACTCATTTCGAATTCTTCGTAATTTTTAAAGTTCATTAATTGTATGCTCTCCAAAAACATATATAAGGCTATTTACCGAACAAATTTTAGATGGATGATTAAATTAGCTGTATAAAGCAAATTTAAAATTATAACTAGCTCTCCTATTTTTCAAAAAATTTGAGGAAAGTAGCTTTATATAAAGCACTAAAATGCAATCAAAAAAAAAGCAGAACTTAATAAAGCTCTGCTTATATATCTAAATATATACTTGAATCTACATTAGATAATTAACATTGCATCTCCATAATCTAGGAAACGATATTTTTCTTTAATGGCAGTCTCGTAAGCTTCCATTACAAAATCATAACCACCAAATGCTGATGCCATCATTAATAATGTAGACATAGGCTTATGGAAGTTTGTGATTAATCCACTACAGATTTTAAAATCGTATGGAGGAAAGATAAATTTATCTGTCCAACCTTCATTTTCTTTTAAGTATTCTGCAGCTGAAACAGAAGCTTCTAAAGAACGCATAACAGTAGTGCCCACCGCACAAACTCTTTTCTTATTATTGAGTGCATTGTTTACAATATCAACTGTTTTGGTTGGAACATTAAAGTTCTCAGAGTCCATTTTGTGCTTGGTAAGGTCTTCTACATCTACTTCTCTAAATGTACCTAAACCAACATGTAGTGTTATAGAAGCCATGTCTACACCTTTAATCTCCATTCTTTTGGTAATTTGAGGCGTAAAGTGCAAACCTGCAGTTGGCGCTGCTACAGCACCTTTATTCTGCGCAAAAATAGTCTGAAAACGTTCTCTATCGTCTGGTTCTGCTTCTCTTCCTAAATCTTTTGGTAAAGGAGTATCACCTAAAGAATCGATAAGTTTATAAAACTCTTCGTCTTCTCCTTCAAAAAGGAAACGAATAGTTCTACCTCTAGAAGTAGTATTATCAATTACTTCTGCCACTAGCTCGCCGTCTCCAAAGTATAATTTATTACCCACTCTTATTTTTCTTGCTGGGTCAACCAGCACATCCCATAAGTGTGACTCTACATTGAGTTCGCGAAGGAGAAAAACCTCGATTTTTGCTCCAGTTTTTTCTTTATTTCCATAAAGTCTGGCCGGAAATACCATTGTATCGTTTACAACAAGTACATCTCCTTCGTCGAAGTATTGAACTACATCCTTAAAAGTTTTGTGCTCTATGGTTTTTGTTTTCCTGTCTAGAACCATTAGCCTCGAATCATCACGATTTTCTGTCGGATATTTGGCAACTAATTCTTGAGGAAGATCAAATCTGAACGCTGAAAGTTTCATATTGAGAATTGAGTGGTAATGCAGTGTTAACTGAAAATAAATGATGTGAAACGGATATTAACCGTTCATACAAAATAGGGTGCAAAGATAATAATTTGTTAAACATTATAATAAAATTAGCTTATATTTACTTGTATCGCATAAAATATTTCTTGAATGGTTTTATTTATTAGACTTTTTACGGAGAGTTTTCTATTCGCAGTAAGTGCTTTAAGAGAAAACCTTCTTCGCACTATACTATCTTTACTAGGAGTAACAGTTGGTATTTTTGCAATTATAGCTGTACTCACTTTAGTAGACACCCTGGATAAAAGTATTAAAAAAAGCTTATCTTTTCTTGGAAGTAATGTTTTATATGTTGAAAAATGGCCATGGCTATTTGAAGACAATTACCCTTGGTGGAAATATTACAACCGCCCTTACCCTACTTACGAAGAATACGTCTATCTACAAAATAACCTCACTTGGGCTCAAGCTGTTTCTATTTATGATCAAAAAGGTGGAGCTGTACTTAAATACAGGAATAATAGTATAGGTGATGCTGATGTAATTGGCGCAAGCTATACACATAACCAAGTTGGAGATTTCGAAGTTGAACAAGGTCGTTACTTTAGCCCGCAAGAAGCCGATAAAGCTAAAAATGTAGTAGTTATAGGAACAAATATCGCTGAGTCACTTTTTGGTCAGGCAGAGCCTTTAGGTAAGATACTAAAGATAAAAGGTATTAAATTTCAGGTAATTGGCCTATTAAAAAAGAAAGGTGAAAACTTACTAGATGCACCAAGCAACGACGATATCGCCATTATACCTTTTAAAAGCCTTATGAAAATGTATGCTTCTAGAAGCAGAGGTATAAGCCCCACAATTGCCATAAAGGGAAAAGCTGACGATAAAGATTTAATCGAAGTTGAGAATGAAGCCAAAGGTTTACTACGAGGCTTTAGAGGCTTAAGACCTATTGAAGATGACAGTTTTGCAATGAACAGACCTGAAGCTATCGCTTCTGTTTTAGATGGTATTATAAGTGTGCTTACCATTGCAGGCTGGTGTATTGGTAGTTTTTCTATCCTCGTTGGTGGATTCGGCATTGCTAACATTATGTTTGTTTCGGTTAAAGAAAGAACAAACTTGATCGGCATTCAAAAATCTTTAGGAGCAAAAAATTACTTTATACTTCTACAGTTTTTGTTTGAATCAATATTCCTCAGTTTTCTAGGAGGTGCCACAGGCTTATTACTAGTCAATTTCTTAGCACTTTTCTCCACCGAAACATTTGTCATCTCATTATCATTTAAAAATATCGTATTGGGAATGAGTGTTTCTTTACTAATTGGAATTATTTCTGGATTAATTCCGGCAGTTTCGGCATCGAGAATGGATCCAGTAATTGCCATCAGATCTAAATAAAAATTATATACAAAATGAAACAGGCAGCCAATAATAGATTGGCTGCCTGTTTTTTTATAAAAATGAAAATAATAATCTAACTAAATAGTATTTCTTGTAGAATATAAATACCAGCACCAGCAAAATAACCAACCATTGCTAGCCAAGCTATATTTTTTAAATACCAGATAAAATTAATCCTTTCCATACCCATAGCAGCTACACCTGCTGCAGAACCAACAATTAAAGCACTACCACCAGTACCTGCACAATATGCTATAAACTCCCAAAGTGTATGATCTAGCGGAAACTCTTTTAAGTCGTACATACCCATAGATGCCGCGACCAATGGTACGTTATCAACAATTGCAGATAAAACTCCCAATGACAAGCCGATTAGATAAATGTTTCCAATAGATTCGTCTAGCATCATTGCAAGGTTTTTAAGAATACCTGTTGCCTGTAAGCTTGAAATAGCTATTAAAATTCCAAAGAAGAAAAGTACACTAGGTACATCAACTTTTTTAAGCACACCAATAACCGAAATAGGATCTTTTACCTCATCATTCTTATCCTTATGCATAATTTCTGTAAGCAACCACAAGCAACCCAAACTAAATAGCATACCCATAAAAGGAGGCAGGTGAGTGAATGACTTAAAGAAAGGAACAAATATTAGGGAACCAATTCCAGCACAAAAGACTAATCTTTTCTCAAACTTAGAAACATATATAATATGAGATTTAGTAAATCTTACTGGACTCATTCTAAAATCTATTTGATCTCCATCGGGACTTTCAAAATTACCTTTTATCAAAAATGAGCTAATAATTAGAGGTACAAGTAGACAAACAAAGCTTGGTAATAAAAGTGTAAACACAATATTATGACTACTTATCTGGCCGCCAATCCATAGCATAGTTGTGGTAACATCACCTATTGGCGACCAAGCACCACCAGAGTTAGCAGCGATTATCACCATGCCAATAAAAAACAACCTGTTTTTGCGAGTTTTAACCAATTTTCGCAAAATAGATATCATTACGATAGTTGTTGTTAGGTTATCTAGTAAAGCAGAAAGAAAAAAGGTAAGCAAACAAATGATCCATAGTAATTTGATTTTCTCATTAGTTTTAATCCTTTTGGTAATTACATCAAAACCTTCGTGAGCATCTATTAACTCTACAATAGTCATGGCTCCCAGTAGGAAAAACAAGATACTTGCCACCTCAGAAATGTATTCATGCAATTCATGATGAACTTCTGATGCTGATTTATCTGTCATTAATATATAAACAGTCCAGCATAAAATTCCGATAATTAAAGCAGGGGCTGATTTATTGATGTGGATATTATGTTCTAATACGACAGCTAGGTATCCGACAACAAATATTACAATAAGCAAAGTCTCCATTCAGATAACTTTTATTTAAAATACCCTGTAATTACGAGCTTATACCTAGATTATTTCGCAAACATTTATGAATTAACAGATGATTATTTGGTAAAATAGCAGGTCGTTATTACATCTATTTTTTGATTAATTTCAATTAGCAACTTTTATTATGAAAAGCGTCTTAAAAAACTTATTCATAATACTTACCTATAGATTTTGTTACTTTGCCCCAAAAAAATAAAGGTTAACAGAAACAAGAATTAGTTAGTTATGTATTCAAGTGAGTATAAAGTAAGAATAAGGTATGCTGATACTGACCAAATGGGCTTTGTTTATTACGGCAATTACCCTATTTTTTATGAAATTGGAAGAGTTGAAGCTATGAGAAGTTTAGGTTTCAGCTACAAAAAACTTGAAGATAACGGAATTATGATGCCCGTTTTAGAGAGTAGGTCCAAGTATATTTTACCTGCTAAATATGATGAATTGATAACTATCAAAACTACAATTACGTCATTACCTAAAGTTAAAATTCATTTTAACTATGAAATCTTTAATGAAACTAACAAATTGATTCATATAGGAGAAACCACACTGGCTTTTATTAGAAAAGATTCTATGAGGCCTTGTAGGGTACCTTCTGAAATCATTGACTTGCTGAACCCGTTCTATAATGCATGAGTGTTATTGAAAAATATATCATTAACTCCCCAACATACCGGAATGTCACGAATCATCTAAAAAAGATATATTTTAGAAATTCCAGTGCTAACCTGTATGAAATTCTAACTATTTTCATAAATAAGCTGCAAGACAACCAAACTAAGCAAAGAGCTTATGCAGTTGCCTTTAACTTTACACTGGCTGTTTTTCCTGCAATCATCTTTCTCTTTACACTAATCGCTTATATTCCCGACTTAAATGAATCTGAAGTAATGCGGTTTATGGCAAGTATTTTACCAGCCAGTTTTTATGCACAGGCTGAAGGCACCATTTACGATATAATTAGTAAAGAAAGAGGCGGTCTATTATCTTTTGGTTTTATCACAGCATTTTACCTCGCTACTAGCGGGATGACCTCCCTAATAGATACTTTTAACTCCATTTACCACGCTCCCAAAAAACGAACTTTTTTAAGAGAAAAATGGCTGGCAACACTGCTAACTGTATATCTGGCAATTGTAATGATATTTGCTGTATTTCTCCTTATTGCTGGAAATGTCATTTTAAAAACATTACTTAAAGAAGGCTTTATAGACCAAAACTTTATTTATTACCTAATTGATGCATTTAGGTTTATAATCGTCACTTTAATATTTTTCTCAGGAATTTCTATGGTTTATTATTATGGACCAAGAATCCCTGTAAGATGGAAATTCTTTTCTCCAGGAACTGGTATTGCTACTATACTTTCTGTGTTTGTCTCATGGGCATTCTCCTACTACATAGATCACTTTGGTACTTATAATAGACTTTATGGTTCTATCGGTGCCATGATAGGCTTTATGTTCTGGCTATTTGCTCTATCTTTTATTATTTTGATAGGATTCGAAATAAATGCAACATTAGACTTAGCCAAAGAAAAAAATTCTGAGATTTTTTTTGAAAAAAAGAAATAAGATTGCATATTTGCATCCTCAAAACCACTTCAATAACGTAATAGAGAGTTGGCAGAGTGGTCGAATGCGGCGGTCTTGAAAACCGTTGTACCGTGAGGTACCGGGGGTTCGAATCCCTCACTCTCTGCACAAAGGGCATTTTCAGATGAAAATGCCCTTTTTTATTTGCAATACTTGCTGTCTATTTCAACAACTCTTGGTGCTTCATTAAATAATCTAAAGCTTTAGGTACAGCTTGTTCTGGCTTTGTAGGATTAAAGCCTAATTCGTTTCTTGCTTTAGAGATATCAAAATTTTGTTGAAGGCCAGAAAACATCGCAATATCCTTTCTGGTAAGCATGGGAGCTTCACTTTTTATACTAGCTCCAAATTCTATTAAACCTGCCACACCATAAAGCACGAACTTAGGTACAGAATTGGGTGTTTTAAGCTTCAGTTCTGGATAGAGTTTAGCCGCTATTTTGGTGGTGTCTGTAATCGTCATGCATCGCTCATTTGCTAAAATATACCTTTCGCCACTTTTACCTTTTTTAGCCGCTAAATAGCAACCTTCCGCCGCATCGTTTACATCCACCCAGTTTAAAGTAATTTTTGTATCAACTGGTATCTCTTTATTTAATATCAACTTAAGAATATTATAAGATACATTTAGTGGTGCAAAAGCCTCTCCTCCTATCATTGCAGATGGCATTACAGAAACCAGTTCTACTCCTAAATCACTAGCAAGTTTAAAAGCCAACTGCTCTCCATCGTTCTTAGAATTGTAATACATATCTCTACGGTCAGGATTATAACCGTTGCTCTCTTTGGTTGGTAAATTCGTATAATCTAGGGCTGCAATAGAACTTACATATACAATACGTTTCACACCAGCCTCAGCTGCTGCTTCAATTGTATTTCGAATACCATGAATATTGGTATCGTAAATTTCTTTTTTGGGGTCTTTAGCCCACAGCTTAAAAGCTGCCGCTACTGCATAAAATGTTTCTACACCTTGCAAAGCCCTCACAAACGAAGATTTGTCTGTAATATCGGCTTGCACAACTTCACAGTTTAAACCGACAAAAGGTGCTTTGTTTTGAATATTCCTAACAGTGGCTCTTACAGGAATACCTTTTTTTATGAGAAACCTAACTAAGTTATTACCTAAATGTCCATTTGCTCCTGATACGAGTGCTAAATTTTGAGTTGTCATTTTTAAAAGATTTGATGTGCAACTCAAAATTCAGCGTATCGGGCTTCAGTCTACTTGACATTTGTTAGTTAATCATCTTTCTGCGGATTCGACTCAAACTTTCTGGTTTCATTCCGAGAAATGAAGCAATATATTGTACAGGCACATTGTGCAGTATCTCCGGATAATTTTGAATAAGCTTTTTGTATCTCTGCTCTGCTGTTAAAGTTGCAAGTTCGTTTGATCGAGTTTCATTATATAAAATTGCTTCTTGAAAAACTGTAATACTATAATTTTTCATTGCTAAACTTTCAGCTATTAGATTATCTAAATCAACTTTTATTACTCTCAATAGCTCACACTCAGTAATACACTCTACATTTTCATGCGATCGAGTTTGATTAATAAAATGAAAATAGGATGTAAAAAATCCGGGAGGGCAATTTATATGAGTGGTAATTTCATCTCCTTTTTCATCAAAATGGAATAATCTCAAATATCCAGAAACAATAAAGTAAAGGTATTTAGGTATCTTACCTTCTTCTTCAATAATCCTGTTCTTAGGAAGCAAAACAGGCTCAAAAACCTGTTTTATCAATTCAATATCAACTTGTTCAATACTTGTTTTCTCTTTGATATTGTCTATCAACTGTTCATACATAACAGCTTTGTTCAGTTAAAAATTTAGTAATAAAGCAGCTAAAGGCAAGTATGTTTTTATTGTTTAAAATATGACTGAGTTAGTTTTCGACTACCAACTTTCTTGCAATCCATTTTCCAATGCTTTGTTATATGTCTCCAAATCGAAAGTATATAAGTTAGGAGATTTGTGAGCACCACCTTTTCTTATTTCGTCCAACTTATTAAGAATACCATAGCGGGTCATTTTTCTGTAAAAATTCCCCCTGTTTAATTCCTTATCTAGGATAATCTCATAAAGTTTTTGAAGCTCAGACATTGTAAACTTTTCTGGTAAAAGATTTAAGCCTACAGGTTTATAATTAAGATCTCTTCTTAACTGAATTAATGCTTCATCAAAAATCTGCTCATGATCCATCATAAGTGGTGGCAAGTCGTTTATATCTCTCCATTCACATTCATCAGACATATCATCAACCACAGGAGATACATTTTTAAAATTGACTAAACTATAATATCCAAGGCTAACGAATCTATCATTAAACCATAATTCTTTAGACATACCCTCGTATAAATCCTCTGAGCGGTTTAAGTTTCCAAATGCTTTAAACTGATGTAAATAAATATTTTTTGCACCTGTACGCTCTTCTAAAATCTGCGATGCTGCTTCTTGTATAGGTAGATCTTTTCTCACAAAACCACCCGGTAACCCCCACTTTTTTGCACCTTTCATTTTCAAAAGTAAAATCTTAAGGCTTTTTTCATGATACCCAAATACCACACAATCTATCGAGATTCCAGATAAATAGTTATTTCTGTAAAAGGCATCCTTTTCCTTCATTATATCAGCTAATCTGCTCATTGTATTGTTTTAAATCAAACTGTTTGTAGAAATTTAGACTCCATATCAATTGAATAGCCTGCAATTTATATCAGGCTACTTTTCTATGCTTTATTTGCTCAAATTTTTTGCCTTGATTCAAAAACATCCTCACTTATTTCTTATCCAAAGTAAATATTCTGGGAATAGATATTAAATTTTTATGCTTCATTTTGAAGCATTGATATTTTTTTATATAATTGTTTATAAATAAGGCTGTGTAAGTACTATTAAGTAGTACCCTTTTTAATAAAGACTTAAAAGCTACTACTAAGTACTATCATACAGGTACATAAAAATTCAACTTTTAACAGTAAATATCAAAAATGAAATACAACTTTCTATTAGTATGCTGCATACTTTTGAGTATAAAGTTCAGCATTGCCCAAGAAACTAGCTTTAAAATAGTTACAAGTAAAAGCGGACAAATACTTGGTTATAGTGAAATATCAGGCATAAAAATCCTGACAGTTAAAGGAGAAAAATTTAAAGACCTCAACAAAAACGGCAAACTCGACCCATACGAAGACTGGCGCTTACCTGCCGAAGACCGTGCAAAAGACCTTGCGAAAAAATTGAGTGTTGAGCAAATTGCTGGTTTAATGCTTTATAGCGGACACCAAGCAATCCCTGCAGCAAGATTTTCCCCATTTGGAGGAACATACAATGGCAAATCGTTTTCTGATGCTGGTGTAGATGCCTTTGAGTTAACAGATCAGCAAAAAAAGTTTTTAGAGGAAGACAACCTCAGACACGTATTAATTACTTCAGTGCAATCGCCAGAGGTTGCTGCAAAGTGGAATAACAAAGTGCAAGCATTTGTAGAAGGCTTAGGCTTGGGTATTCCGGCTAATAACAGTTCAGACCCAAGAAACACTGCAAATGTGAGCTCTGAATTTAATGCAGGTGCTGGTGGAAAAATATCGTTATGGCCAGATGGTTTGGCAATGGGAGCTACATTTGATCCTGAAATTGTAAAACAGTTTGGTGAAATTGCCTCTAAAGAATATCGCGCATTGGGTATTTCAACTGCACTTTCACCACAAGTCGATCTTGGTACAGAGCCTCGTTGGTTCCGTATTGCCAATGTATTTAGTGAAAGTCCAGACCTTGTTAAAGACATGGGACAGGCCTATGTAGATGGCTTCCAAACATCGAGTAAAGATGTAGAGATAAATGGTGGTTGGGGTTACGAAAGTGTAAACGCGATGGTGAAGCACTGGCCAGGTGGTGGACCTGAAGAAGGAGGAAGAGATGGACACTGGGCAATGGGTAAATTTGCTGTTTATCCGGGAAACAACTTAAAAGATCATATTAAACCATTTACAGAAGGTACTTTTAATCTGCAAGGTGGTACTAAAAAAGCATCTGCTGTAATGCCTTACTACACTATTAGTTTCGATCAGGATAAGGTTAACAACGAAAACGTAGGTAATGGCTTCAGCAAATACATCATCACTGAGTTGTTAAGAGATAAATATGGATACGATGGCGTTGTTTGTACAGATTGGTTAATAACAGGTGATGAAGGGGCAACTCCGGCCACATTTGCAGGCAAACCTTGGGGTGTTGAGAAGCTTAGTATCGCCGAAAGACATTATAAAGTAATAATGGCTGGTGTCGATCAGTTTGGTGGAAATAATGATAAAGGCCCTGTTTTAGAAGCTTACCAAATGGGTATAAAAGAACACGGAAAAGATTTTATGCGTAAGCGTTTTGAGCGTTCTGCTGTTCGTCTACTAAAAAATATCTTTAGAACAGGCTTGTTTGAAAATCCTTATTTAGATGTAGAAAGTACCAAAGCGATTGTAGGTAATCCTGAATTTATGGAAGCTGGCTATCAGGCTCAATTAAAGTCTGTTGTAATGCTGAAAAATAAGAATCAGGTACTACCAGTAAAAGATAAGCAAACAGTTTACATCCCTAAAATTTACACACCTGTAAAAACCGACTGGTGGGGAAACGCAACTCCAGCAAGTCTAGATTATCCAGTTGATATAGAATTAGTAAAAAAATACTTTAATGTAACTGAAAACCCTAGAGAAGCAGATTTTGCAATTGTATTTGTAAAAAACCCACAAAGCGGAGAAGCTGGCTATAGTGATGCCGACAGAGCACAAGATGGAAATGGTTATTTACCAATTTCGCTTCAATACCAAAGCTATACAGCAGAATATGCTCGTGAACAAAGTATTGCAGCCGGTGACCCAGTTATTGACCCTGAAATTACAAACCGTAGTTACCTAGGTAAAACATCAACAGCGACCAACATTATGGACCTAAAAACCATATTAGATACCAAGCTCATTATGAAAGACAAACCGGTAATTGTATCGGTAACTGCTGACAAACCAATGATTTTCTCTGAGTTTGAAAAAAGTGTAGATGGTATTGTGGTGAACTTTGGTGTATCTGCTCAAGCAGTAATGGACATTCTCACAGGAAAAGCAGAGCCTTCTGGTTTACTTCCATTACAAATGCCAGCTAATATGAAAACTGTTGAAGAACAAAAAGAAGATGTCCCTTTTGATATGGAAGCTTACAAAGATTCAGAAGGCAACACTTATGATTTCGGATATGGACTTAACTGGAAGGGAGTAATTAAAGATGAAAGGACTCAAAAATACCAGTTGAAATTTTAAACAACAATTAACTAACTACTTAACTAATGAAAAGACATATAATAGCAGGAGCTTTTGTAGCCTTGACATCTATGCAAGGTTCTTTCGCACAAAAAGCTCCCAAGTTTGGCAAAGCTCCAATAGAGAAAGTTATTGAAGCTATGACGATAGAGGAAAAAGTCAGTATTTTAATCGGTCCGGGTATGCCCGGTTATGCTGGCTTAGTACCTTTAGAAGGCGAACCAGATGTAAGAGTATTGGGTGCTGCTGGTGGTGTAAAT
Organism: Chondrinema litorale; assembly: GCF_026250525.1. GTDB lineage: Bacteria > Bacteroidota > Bacteroidia > Cytophagales > Flammeovirgaceae > Chondrinema > Chondrinema litorale. The sequence continues at coordinate 2,471,229 of NZ_CP111043.1, read as the reverse complement.
GGTATTGAGCGATTGGGAATTCCTGAAATTGTAGTAGCAGATGGACCAGCAGGGTTGCGTATTCAACCTAAGCGTAATAACGATGAGAATACTTACTATGCAACCGCTTTTCCCGTAGGAACTGCGCTTGCTTCTACTTGGAATACAGAATTGATAGAACAAGTGGGGAAAGCCATGGGTGAAGAAGTAAAAGAATATGGTGTTGATATACTTCTTGCTCCTGCTCTAAACATCCATAGAAACCCGCTTAATGGAAGAAACTTCGAATATTATTCAGAAGATCCATTAGTTGCCGGAGAAATCGCGGCGGCCTACATCAATGGTATTCAGTCTAATGGTGTGGGAACTTCTATTAAGCACTTTGCAGCTAACAATCAGGAAACAAACAGACTTACCATTAACGAGCACGTGAGTGAGCGTGCCATGAGAGAATTGTATTTAAGAGGTTTCGAAATAGCCATTAAAAAATCTAAGCCTTGGACGGTGATGTCTGCTTATAATAAAATTAATGGCACTTATGCATCATCAAACAAAGATCTTTTAACTACTGTATTGAGAGACGAATGGGGTTACGAAGGCTTTGTAATGACAGACTGGTTTGGCGGTTATCCAGGCTTCCAGAGTATTATGAAAGATTGTAGCGATGTAGTAGCACAGATTGAAGCAGGTAACGATTTGCTGATGCCTGGTATGGACATTCAGCGAGAAAAGCTGATTGCAGCCATGAAAGCAGGAAAAATCTCTGAAGAAGCGGTAAATACCAGCGTGAAGAAGATTCTGGAAATTGTATTAAAATCACCTACTTATAACAAGGTAAAGTTTACCAACAAACCAGACTTAAAAGCACATGCTGAAATTACTCGCCAATCTGCAACAGAAGGAATGGTATTGCTAAAAAATGAATCTAACATTTTACCTTATACCGAAAAATCAACTCCAATTGCAGTTTTTGGAATTACTTCTTACAACTTTATTGCTGGTGGTACTGGTAGTGGTGATGTAAACGAGGCTTACACCGTTTCACTGATCGAAGGTTTAAACAATGCTGGTTATAAGATTGATCAAGAACTGGAAAAAGCCTATGTTCCTTTTGTAAAAGCAGAAGTTGCCAAAGAGATGAAAAGACGTGAAGAAAATGGTGGCTTACTGGCGGTTCCACAACGACTTAAAGAAATGGCTCTTGATAATGACTTGATTGCTAAAAAAGCTAAAGCATCTGAAGTAGCAGTTATTACAATCGGGAGAAATTCTGGCGAGAATGAAGACCGACACATCAACGAAGATTTTTATTTAGCCCAAGACGAAATCACATTAATCAATCAGGTTTCTAAAGCTTTCCATGCTGAAAACAAAAAGGTAATTGTAATATTGAACATTGGTGGTGTAATTGAAACTGCCAGTTGGAAAGATAAAGTTGATGCCATATTGCTTGCTTGGCAACCCGGACAAGAAGGTGGTAATTCTGTAGCAGATGTATTTTCTGGTACAGCAAACCCTTCTGGTAAATTAACCATGACTTTCCCAGTAGATTACAACCACCATCCATCAGCAACAAACTGGTTGGGCACTCCAATTAGCAACCCAGAAGAAGTTTACTACAAAGAAGGCATTTATGTGGGTTACAGATATTTTAACACATTCGATGTAAAACCATCATACGAATTTGGCTATGGTAGCTCTTACACCACTTTCGAATATGCTGATTTAAAAGTAAATACTTCAAATGTTGATAAGCAAGTAGAAGTAAGTGTAAAGGTTACCAACACAGGTAAAACTGCCGGAAAAGAAATCGTACAATTGTATTTATCTGCCCCAGCTAAATTAGTAGATAAACCAGAATCTGAATTAAAAGCATTTGCCAAAACCAAAACTTTAGAAGCTGGCGAATCCCAAACACTCACTTTCACTTTAACATCAAAAGATTTAGCATCATTTATTGATGAGAAAAGTGCTTGGATTGCCGAAGATGGTAGCTATACGGTTAAAATCGGAGCTTCTTCACTAGATATTAAGCTTACAGAAATTTTCACGGTATCAGAAGATATTGTCGCAGAGAAGGTGAATAACACTTTTGATCTGGATAAAGACTTTAAAGATTTAACATCAAAATAGAAAGTTGAAAACGGCGAAAAGGTCATCTCTATGAGATGGCCTTTTTTTTATTCTATTGATTCATTTTAAATAGAAAATTATAAGTGTTAAAAATACACTTATAATCATCACAAGTCAATATGAATCAAACTTTTAATAAACAGCTAATATTTTTCGTATTTGTAGCTCTCTTATCTGCATGCAACTCAAAACCTAATAAAGGGTTTACAGGTTATTTATTCGCTTATTTTGAAGGTTCTGGCGATGGTCAAAAACAAGAGCAATTACGCTTTGCTGTGAGTGAAGATGCCATTAACTGGTATGCACTAAACAATAATGAGCCAATTATCCCTCCTGCTGAAATATCAAAATCTGGTGGTATTCGTGACCCTCATATTTTAAGAGGTGAAAATGATGACAATTTCTATATAGTTGCCACCGATATGTTCACCATAAAAAATGGCTGGGATAGCAACCCCGGCATTGTAATGCTTAAGTCTAATAATTTAACAGACTGGACATCTAGCTACATAGATATCTCTGAGACTTATCCAGAAAAATTTGGTAATGTAAAATGGGTTTGGGCTCCACAGGTAATTTTCGATAAAGACGAAGGCAAATATCTTATTTACTTTACCATTCGCTATTACGATAGTGAGGACCTAGATTTCTATAGCGCTTATGCAAATGGTGATTTTACAAGTTTCGAAAGTGAACCAGAGCTGATGTTTCACTCAAAATATGGCGCTATAGACGGTGATATTATTTATAAAGATGGCACTTACCACATGTTTTATAAAGGCCATACCCGAAATGATGATTGGGAGATTATAAAAAATGGTATACAACAAGCGACTAGTAAATCTTTAAAAGGACCTTGGGTAGAAGATTTTAAATACCTAGATGTATATGCTGATGACTCAACCGTGGTAGAAGGTTCTTCTGTGTTTAAACTAAACAACTCTGATGAATACATATTGATGTACGACCTGTATGCGAGCCAACAGTATGAATTTCAAAGAAGTACAGACTTATATCATTTCTCTGAAAAATCAGAAAAATTTACTAAGGATTTTCAACCTCGCCATGGCTCTGTTATCGGGATTACAAGTGAAGAAGCCACCAGACTAAATAACAAATGGAGCGGAGTTCCTAAAAACTTACTTATAGAATAAAAAAAAGACAGGTACCAAACTTACCTGTCTCCATTATCTTTGTAAAGTTATCAATCAACTTGCTTTATTAAACAGCTCTTCCAACTTTTCATCTAGCTTAACACCTCTTAATCCTCTGGCGATAATTGTTCCTTCTTCGTCTATTAAGATATTATCTGGAATGGCATTTACATTATAAATAACCCCTGCTTCGCATTCCCAAGCCAATAAATCTGTTATTTGCTCCCAAGGCAATTCGTCTTTTTCTATCGCTTTTAACCAAGGCTCTTTTTTCTGATCGAATGAAACCCCCAACACTTCAAAACCCTTATCGTGAAAATTGTTATATGTTTTTACAAGATTAGGATTCTCTCTTCGGCAAGGTCCACACCACGAAGCCCAAAAATCTACCAATACATATTTACCTTTAATGTCAGATAACTTTACTTTTTCGCCAGCTACATTTTCCATTTCAAAATCTACATACTTGTCTCCTATTTGTGGATTCACACTTAACTCAATAAAACGAGCGATTGATTTACCATCTTCTGTATTTTTAACAACCTCTGGCATTGGTGTAAATAATAACTCTGTTGTATCTCTTCCCCAAGTAGATTTATACACTTTAAGTATGTATGCACTCACCAATGATTCTGGATTGTCTTTAATAAAACCTCTCTGAATTTCTTGCTGAAGATCATTATTGGCTTGATACTCTGCATAAGTAGAATCCCACAAACTCTTTTCTGTATTTTCATCTCTCAAAATGCTTACTAAGCTATCTGCCACTTTTCCGAGAGCTGTCAATTTGCCTTTTAATAGATCATTATCTTTTTGTGTTTGTGAACCTGTAATTACTGCTTCTCTAAATTTTCCATCTTCAGCAGTAATCGTCATTGGACTATTTTCTAACCACAAAGCCCCAAAATTTTCACTATCTTTTATCGAGATATAAACATGGGTAGGAGCATCAACTTTACCTTTCATGGTAAATTTCTCACCTACTACAAATGCTGAGTCCATTTTTTCATTTTGTGTAGCAAGATAAACCACAGAACTATCAGCAATATTTTTTAGCGTTCCTGTGAGTACATAACCTGTTTCTTTTTTCTCATTTTGGCAGGCAAAAAATACGAGAATCGATAAAAAAATTGGGACAATACTTTTCATAAACTAATTTTTTAGTTAAAAACACCTTCAATTCATAAATATACGACAAGGAATTAGTTACCCAAATTTTATTAAAAAAGTTTGATTGAGAAAAAATCATGAAATAAACAGAGCAATCATTTTAACAACCAATACAACTTATCAAGAATTTATCTAGGAAAAATTAGCTTTAACTGACTCTTAGATATATATAGTACTTACCAGCAAAATAACAGATCACTTCACTGACTAACAGTGTAAATCAATGTTCTCTTAAAATTTATTATTTGAAGATGAAGACTTTTTCGCTTGTATCCCTCCTATTGCTTTTTAATATTCTAACAAGCTTTGGCCAAGAAGGCAAACAGCTATATATAAACTATTGTGCAGGTTGCCATGGCACTAATTTAGAAGGCACAACTTCTGCCGCATCGCTACTTAAAACCGAATGGAAAAGCGGTGAAAATAAAGCACAAATTAAAGAAACTATTAAAAATGGTGTTGCTAATACTACAATGATTGCTTGGAGTTCTGTTTTAAATGATGAGCAAATAACATCAATCACACAATTTATTATAGCTTCTCAAAACTCAAACAATACAGCCAATACAAGTAATCATTTCGATTTAATTGACTCAAAGAAATACAATCTAAAAGTTGAAAAACTGGTTACAGAAAATTTGCAAACTCCTTGGGGAATAGAATTTATAAATGCCGATACAGCACTTATTTCAGAAAAGCATGGCAGTTTAAAATGGCTAATCAATGGGAAAGTTTCTTCTCAAACCATAACTGGCTTACCCCAAACCCATACCAAAAGTAGTACTGGTGGTTTTATGGATATTGCTTTTGATCCTGAGTATCAACAAAACGGATGGGTTTATTTGGCTTACAGCCATACCAATGGAGATAATAAAGATGCAAAAGCTTTAGCACTTACTAAAATTGTAAGAGGAAAGATTATAAATAATGCTTGGACTAAGCAGCAAACCTTGTTTGAAGTACCAGATTCTCTTATGGTAGTTCGTGGTAACAGATGGGGTTGTCGCTTTCTGTTTGACAAAGATGGCTATTTGTTTTTCTCTATTGGCGATATGGGAAAAGCCATGGACTCTCAAAACCTGGGCAAAGCAACTGGTAAAGTTTTCAGAATTAATCGTGATGGTTCTATACCAGAAGATAATCCCTTCGTAAATGAAGCAGGTGCACTAAAAGCAATTTATTCTATCGGAAACCGAAATGTGCAGGGCATTTCGCAACATCCGCAAACAGGTGAGATTTGGGCAACAGAACATGGCCCAAGAGGTGGAGACGAGCTCAATATTATAAGAAAAGGTGCTAACTATGGTTGGCCTGTAATTACCTATGGCATCAACTACGATGGCAGCCAAATTACCGATAAAACAGTGCAAGACGGTATGGAACAACCCATTGCTTATTGGACTCCATCAATAGCTGTCTGCCCAACAGAATTTGTAGAAAGCCCACTTTTTAGTGCTTGGGAAAACAACCTACTTGTAGGTGCACTAGCCTTTCAAGAGCTTCGTAGGTTAGTAATAGAAGGCGACAAGGTAACTGAGCAAGAATTACTATTTAAAGGAAAAGGTAGAATTCGTGATATCAAGTTTGGGAAAGATGGTGCTTTATACATTCTCACAAACGACCCAGATGGAATTTTAAAAATCACTCCAGAAGAAGAGCATTAAAAGTGATTTGGTAAGAACTGTCGCAATAACTGAGAAGCTTGATTTCACTTATTTAACAAGAAGATAATTTTACTTGTGGTTAGTGTAAAATTATCTTCTCTTTTTTTAGACAAGAATATTACTCAAAATAAAACTGTAGCCCAAGCTGTAAGGTTTTTAGCGATAAATCTATTCCATAATCTTTAGTAACATTTTTAGGATTAGAATCTAATGCTGGCTCTTTTAGTTTTCGTGTTTCTTGATCATATCCAATAAATCCAAAAGTAGCCTCAAGCCCAACTTTTTTGCTGAGCATATAAACAATACCAGGAGTTACTCCCACACCTAAACCCAAGATATTTTCTTTATCTTCATCAATATTTTTACCTACACCAAAACTTGTTTTTACCATAGGTTGAATAAATAAAAACTCTCTGTAACAGGTTTATGAAACCTTGCAAAAACTTTTACTTCAACTAAATTAGATTCTCGATCAAATTTTTGTGAATCATATTCATAGCGTTCAAAAGAGTTTTTATACCCAATACCTAATCCCAAACTGGTATTGTCTTTTATGAAAAATCCTAAATTAGGTATTATGCTAATCTCTCTAATGATGCTCTTATCAATTAAAAAAGAATTTCCTATCTCATACTCATTTTCTTCCTGGTATTGGGATGCAGTAAATACACCTCCAACTTGCTTTAAACCTTTAGATAATTGAGCGTTAGAAATTAATGGAAGGAAGATGATAAATAATGTGCTGTAAAGGTATCTCATTGATGTTTTAATAGTATTTGTTAAAAACTGTATTAATTCGAAAGATGAATTACTCTCCCTATTTTTTATTACTTATAGGTATTTAACTAATATTATTTTGAGATATTTTAGTATTTTTTCAATAAAAAAACCTGATACAGTCATTACAACTATCTCAGGTTTATGCTATTAATTCTTTTCTTAAATTTTAGCTTTCGTTTGAAAGAGGAATCAACTTAGCCGATAAATCTGGCGTTTCCATGTCTTTAGCAAATGGATACATCGGTCTTTTAATTCTTTTATATTCCAATCTTTCTAAGTACTGGTCAACACCTCCCGGAGTAAGTGCCATAATCCAGTCGGCACGCATGTCGTAAAGTTCAGGTACCAAGTAACCAATTTTTACCACTACTATATCAGTTTCCTTAGGATTTAAGCCAACATCTGTAAAGTCTTTTATGTAGTGATAAGGCTTACGTTTTTTAGTTACAATTACATGTGCACTACCCACTTTTACAACAACTACAGTTTCTGCACTTCTATCGCCATGCTCTATAGCTTCAATTGTTCCTTTTAGCCTTACTGGTGGCGCAAAACGATTATCAACATCAGCACCGGCAGTAGCATCTATTTCACCACCCACACCAATTTCTTCTGCTTTCGCTACAAAGTCAGGTCCAGGGATTGATGCATATATTAATGACGGTCCATCTGCTTTTTTAAACTCAGGCCTTTTAAGTATTTCTGTAATCGTCCAAGTAACGTCACCAGCACCTCCAGCAGTTGGATTATCACCAGAATCACTAATCATAAATGGTACTTTATCACTAGCGATTGCTTTATCTAAAGCTTCTTCTAAAGTGGCAGTAGGTGCAACAAAATCAAACTCGTCTCTAACTGCCCAAAAACTTTCAGCAAGTTCTTCAGCAGCACTCACTACAGCTTCTTTATCATCGCCATAAGTCATAACAACTGCATGGTTTCTTGGCTCATCTGCCCAAGCATAACCAATCCAAATAGATGCATCAATTACACCTTCTTGTTTAGTCGCTGGATCAACTTTAGCATATAAACTTTTAGCAGGCTCAACCCTTGTACTGGTTTGCTCACCCGGTAACAATATTGGAACAGGAATCCATGCTTTGTAAGCTGGTCTACCAGTGCCATTCTCTAAACGAGTAAGTAGATTGTTTACCGCTCTTTCTTTTGTTTCGTATCTGTCTTCGTGTGGTGCCATACGGAAACAAGTAATTAGATCGCTATTTTTAGCTAACCTCAAAGTAACATTACCGTGCAAATCCATTGAAGTAGAAATCAAAGTCTCCATGCCTACTACTTCACGAACTCGTTCGATAAAATCTCCTTCTGGATCGTCTAAACCAACCACACTCATCGCTCCGTGGATATCTAAATACAAACCATCGTAAGGAAGGTTTTGCTTCAATTTCTCTAAAATTTGAGTAACAAGCGATTCATAAGTTTCTCTTGGTACTGCTCCACCCGGGATAGCCGAAGCATACATAGCTGGATACCACTCTGCTCTTTTTAGATGTGGGCCATCTTCTTTTAAAAAAGGATAGTTTTTATACATTTCCTCTCCTACGCTTTTACGAAAAGCATCTTCATAAGAAAGAGCGGGAGAAAATGTACTAGATTCAATAGCTATACCTGCAATAGCTACTTTCGGTTTTTTGCCACCGTCTGCCTCTTGAGCACTGTTATCTCCTGAGTTTGAAGAAGTACAAGCTGCTAATGCAAACAGGTAAAAGATAGTTGTGTAATACAGTATAATTTTCATGTTGAAGTTTTAATTTACAATAGAGTAAAGTTATAAACCACAAGTTAAAACTGCATAATCGAATTTTAAAATAAAGCGTGAAGTGGGAAGATGGCTTATCCAAATTTGAAATTCTTTAAAAGATCAAGGAGCTTATTTTCTTCCCCTTATCTTTACCCCATTAATTAAATCGCATAATAGATAAGTTAAAAATGTATACATCTGAGTTTTTGGCAAAATATGGTTTTACTGAAGAAGAATGGACTAGTTGCTTAAAGGTACTTAGCCAATTAAAAGACAATCCTTTCGAAAATCCGGATAATGATCGGTTTGGGGCACTTGTTACTAAAATCCATAAAACAGCAAAAAAACAACTCAGAAAAAGTGCCTATCAACAAGATAAAAGTGCTGACTTGGCTGTACTCAAACAAGCAACAATTGCCAAGAATGCTTTAAACGGCAATACACTTTTTGATCATAATACATCCGATCAGAAAGACACTTATACCGATTTAAACTTTCCGAAAAACTGCTATAGTTGCAACCAAGCCTATCAAAAAGTGCATTTTTTCTACCATCGCTTATGCCCTACTTGTGCCGAGTTAAACTACAAGCACCGAAATCTTAAAGTTGATCTTAATGGCAGAAATATAATTCTCACTGGTGGCAGAGTTAAAATAGGTTATGCAACCAGCTTAATGCTATTGAGAAGCAAAGCAAACCTAACCGTTACTACCCGTTTTCCGGCTCTGGCTTTAACACAATTCTCTAAAGAAATAGACTACGAAACATGGAAAGATAAACTCACTGTGTATGGTCTGGATTTACGAAACCTAAGTGCGGTAGAAGAATTTATCAGTTATTATAAATCACAACATAAAAGCCTAGATGTGTTGATAAACAATGCTGCTCAAACCATTAAATATGAAAAAGATTATTATCAACCATTAATTGCAAAAGAAAACCAGTTACTGCCTGCCTTTAGGTATCAAAAAAGTTTTACTCAAAACCAGACTCCGGTTATAAGCGATACAAAAGCTTTAGAATCGATAAAACAATCAGTTTCCGATTTAACCTTAAACAGATTTGGGCAGCCTGTAGACTTGCGTACAAAAAACAGTTGGAACAGCACTTTAGAAGAAGTTTCTACCTATGAGTTACTAGAAGTAAACCTGATCAATCAGATATCTCCTTTTTTACTCATTAGAGAATTTACCCCACTGTTAAAAGCATCTACTTTCGCAGAGAAGTTTATTATTAATGTTACCTCTTCTGAAGGGCAGTTTAGCTATCACAACAAAACCATTTTTCATCCACACACAAACATGACAAAAGCTGCTTTAAATATGATGACCAAAACATCTGCGGCCGCTTATGCAAAAGATAAAATCTTTATGAATAGTGTAGATGTAGGTTGGGTTTCTACAGGGGCACATGAAATACTAAGAGAAAAACAATTTGAAGCTGGATATATACCACCACTCGACCCTGTAGATGGAGCTGCTCGTATACTCCATCCTGTTTATGAGGGTTTGGAAAATAAAGTTTATATTGCAGGCGAATTGTTGAAAAATTACCAAATTATCGATTGGTAACCACTAAATAGTGGAAAATTCAGTTTATTAAATATTACAAAAATACGCACAGGTTGTTGGTACAATTTGGAAGTACGCCTGCCCGCCAAGCAGGAGGTTACAGGTTCGAGCCCTGTACAACCTGTGTCCTTATTTTCTTCACTTTTTAATAATCACCAGCTCTTTTTCAGGCTCTATAGGTTCTTCAACTGCATTTACTTCTTCTTTTGCATTTTCGTTTCCCTGCTTTTTGGGCCAAATATGAAAACCACCAGTAAAATATGATTCTATCCTCCATGTTCCCCAAATGCCATTTTCATCTGCGTGGCCTTTGTAATAGACACTATGCGCACCACTATATGTTTTTGTCATAGTTACGGTGCCTGTTTCTTTGTCGTAACTACCGCTCCAACAGAAACTGCCAATGCCATCAGAACCGCCACCTTTAATCTGGCCATTTTTAAATTCCAGATTGCATTCCATCTTATACTTTACATTAAACTGAATATAGAAACCCTCCCAATCTCCACTAGGAAAATCCGGATGCATTTCCATTTTATCATTTGACTCTAGAAACATAATATTATTAGGTTTTATGATTCCTGTTCTACGCTAGTTATTAGCAGGAGAGTTTCTCAGCAAAATCTTAATTACCTGAAACCTTTGATATAGTAAGCTTCATAAATCATTGGAGTGAGGTAAGAATATGGCATCCAGCAAAAACCTGCTCCATCACCCCAATTTGCGAAATTGTTTTTCAAAAGAAAATAGCCCTTTTCTCCCCCATTGTATGCATCGTCGTAACCAACTATACAAGCTGCATGGTTAGAGATACCTTTGCGATATTGGGCTACAAAATCTAATGTTTGTTGGTCTGGCAACTCATAATCGATGGAACCGACAAGCAAGTTTCGCACAAAGTCGTTTTGCCACATTCCGATAATAACCGGATGGTTTTTACTCAAAGCAGACTTTATCCATTCTACATTACTGTCTGAATATTTATTATGCACTTTAAGCCTGCTGTAATCGGTTATTCTTTGCCAATGAATTTTTGGTGATACCTGCTTTTTAATATCAGAGAAGCGGAGACAACCGCAATCGAAATCGCTGCTAAAAACTGTTCCGACTTTTTTTAGAATTTTTAAAGCCTTTTGTGCAGTGCCTAACTGGTCGCATGTTTTACTTCTTTTATAAAACCAAAGAGACGAATTGTGGTAGCTTGCAACCACTCCGGCTGAATATGTTGTATTCTCTACTTCGTTTCTGTCGGTGATATTATGTTTAATGTTAAACTCAGTACTCAATCCCGAATAGGCCGCAGCATAAGCATAACATGTGCCTGCATATTGATATTTGTAAGTAGGGCAATAGCTTGATAAGTTGTTTCTAGTTTTTGTCATAAGAATTATTATAGTTTCCCTGCGAAAACCAACTCTCACTACATTTTGTTAGATTATAATTTAAAAAGCTATTGCTAATTTTATTCAGATTCTTTCACGGGGCTAGTCATAAAAACATAGCCGAAAGCCGCAGCGAGCACTATATAAATTGCTGTAAAGCTGATGATAGTAGTTTCAAACTGTTGGATGTTGAACACAATTTTAACCAAAGCCAACGCAACTACTGTAAAATGCATTACATTGGCAATGGCGACAGGTCGGTTATATATACCGCCAATAAGAGAAGCTTTGCTCATCCAGTTTAACATGGCAAAACCCATATACAAAGCGCCAATTATCTGTAAAAAAAGTGTACTTAGTTGAGTAACTTGTAAGTTGAAAAAAGTGAGTATTTCTTGTGGTATAAATGATAATGCAATGCCTAACAAGCCCAAAAAGCCTGCACTTACTCCCATTAATAGCTTTGTATTCATTATTAATTTTATTGATAAAAGAACTATCTCATTAGTAGCAAGCTTGGGAGATTATTACAAAAATGGATGTTAAATTTTTTGAGGCATGAAAAATCTAATGCTAATTACCTTTTCCATTATAAAACTCTTCAAACAAGTAATCAACAAAAGTTGTGAACAATTTATGTTCAACAGTCGGTAAACCATTCCTTTCTAGCAGGGCTAAATATGCATGAGGGTTATTATATATCAACTCACTAACTTTCCCATCAATAGAAATTTCCAGTTCATACATTACTCCATCCATCACCATAGAAAAAAAACTATCATTTTTCAATCTTAAACTATCTCCATTGTAATTTAAACTGAGTGCGATTTCACTTTGATTTTTGATGTTATCGCTTACAAATGCATTCAAAAAATCTTCAAAAACTGGCCAATCAATATATGTTTCGCTAACAAAGTGATGTCTTTTACTTTTAAAATTTAAACCTCTGCCAAATTGCCAATTTCCTTCTTCAGTTTTTATAATAAAAATAAACCGTTTATAGCTCGTGAGAAATGTAGTTTCTTTTAGTAACAAGTAAGTATCAATTGAATCAAGAAGTTGCTTTTTTCCAGCCCCATCATCAAAATGTAAAACACTTAAACCTTTGTAACTTGAAGATTGTGCATGAGTCGAATTAATAGGCAACAGGTAGAATATCACTAGAATAAAAAGCCTCATAAATTTAAATTTCTACAACTGCTGCATCGCTTGCATAAAATTGTTTTGTCCCCAGTGATCTACATATTTCCCATCTTTTAACCTTACCATGTCAATCACAGTAATTTTTACTTTTTTGCCAGTGGCTGGTTTTCCCATAAGCTCACCCGAGTGTGTACCTTCAATTGTTTTTAGTGAAGACACCAAATCGTTTTCGGCAGTTTGTTCGTGAATGGTGATGCTCAAATCTGGAAAGCCTTGATGTAAAATCTCTGCAAACTTTATTAAACCAGTAACATCACTGGGAAAGCCCGCTGGAATAGTATGGTTTACAAACTCTTCTGAAACAATGTCTTGTAAAATACTAGTATCTCCGTCTTGTAAAAACTCTTTGTTAAAGCGGTTTACAACATGTTTGTTTAATTCTAAAGTATTCATTTGTCTTTATCGTATGCTTTTCTCCATTGATGAACAGACCTTAAAAAATCTCTGGGAGCTACCAGATCGAAGCTTACTTTTTCGCTATTTGTACTCTTAAACTCTCTATAATTAAAGATGTATCTACCATTATAATCTTTAACATTAGCATGATAACCATCTGGAATTTTGTCTGGATTCTTTAATGCTTTTAAGTTAAAAGCTTCAATAAATGCAGAAAGCTTCTCTTTATTTATACTTACATATTTTACTGTAGGATCAGTAACATATTCTTTGGTGTAGTCTGCCAAAACATAAGCTGGTCGAGGTGCTACACCACCATCATTAAAATAAAAAAATACAACTTGCCCGCAGGTTTTACATTTTAACACATCACAATTGTGTAATGGATAAGCACCTATAAACTCTTTTGTAGCATCTGAAGATTTGATGCTTAAATAACTGAGATAACCATAAGTATCATCATACAAACCACCAATTTTCTCAAAAAGCTTATGATCAATTTTATTGATTACATGTCCACAAGCATTGCTGCTAACATTATCTTTTAGGTAAGTATTTAAGTTCTGATAATTTACTCCCATTACAATTTTAGACCGCTATAAATTACCATTTAAGTTAGTAAGTCTATCTTGTGTATCAAAATCAGCTTCTATTAACTTCCCAAGTCGCAAGCCTTCTACTTTATTTTCAGTAAGTTTTATTTTAAAGCTTCTGTCTATTAAATAATTAATAAAAGCATTTTTATGGTTTAGCTCCATACTACTGATTAATTGCGGGAACTTCGTCATAATCGGTTCTACCCTGTCTCTATCTATTGGAGCAATATCGTCGCTTTCGATTGTTACCACCAAAGTACCTTGACCATAATTGGCGCAATAATAACTTTTCGCATTAAACAGGCCGCAGGCGATCATACCTACTTTATGCTCAAAGTTTTGATCTACAGTAAAATGTGGATCTATCAACTCTTCTACCTGTTTATCCTCGCCTAAAGTTTTTAGCTGATGAGACTGCAAAAGCAAATCGTTTGGGATACCGCTTTGCGCATTTGCCCAGCCCCACATCCACGAGCTGTCGTTAAAGGAAAGAGAACCTATTACTTGCACAGGAAATGAAAGCTCAGAACCAAAAGAAATGGTGCCGGTATTCATGTCGAATTGCCAAGAATTATCTCCGATTACCTCGCCAAATAACAATTGTTTTTCGAAAGAAAGTGCGGCGTGGTGTTCAAAAAGCTCATTAAAAGAAGTCCAATCTTTTTTGGAAAGTTTATCAAAACCCTGCTCTTTGGTTTTGTTTTCTTTATCAGACTTAAAAAGTTTATCGAATAGACTCATCTGGTGTATTTTATTATTTTAGATAAAATGAACAAAAACTGCTCTTTTATACTTATTTAAGCCAATTTTTTGTGATTTCGTTTATTAATTCTTTATAAACTTTTATAAGGTTGAAATCTATAATACTTCGGAGTGGAATCTATACGTACATGAAGCCAACTTACACCCAAACCTGCTGTACTCAACCATCGTGGCGATTCGCCAATTAACTTGCTATATTCTTTTGTTACTAACTGCCACATTTCATCTACTTGTTCGGGCGGAGCATTTCTCACAAAATCTGCCATATGCGCATAATGAAAATCATCGCTAATATCTATAGGCACTACCAATTGCGCATCGCCACGTAAATTAGGAAAGGTTACCACCTGCTTATCTGTAGCAAAATACTTTAAAAAAGGAGATTTATCGGCTATAATGTTTGGTAGCGTATTGCTATTTACTGCTACAAATTCAAATTCGGTATTTAACAATTGGGCGGTAATCGGCTTTACTTCCCAGTAATAACCCTTAAACGGACACTTGACCAGCACATCTGTTAATAAGTTACGAAAATCTACAGATGTAGCCATCAAATTAATTACTTCTTTAAAAGAAAGAATTTTTCCTTCGTGAGTAAACTTATATTTTTTTACCCTGCCGGGCTCCAAAAACTCTTTTACAACTTCCATAAATAAATTTAGAGAAAGTAGGTGATAGATTTAAATTTCAAAAACTACTGGTGGATTCACCAAACCTTTGTCCGAATCCATATTTGAGGCATTTATATATTTTGTAGTTGCATTTTCTAAGACTCCATAACTTGCATGCACATGCCCGAAAATATGAATTTTTGGTTTCACATAAGTTAGCTTCTTTTTTAATTCTTCGCAACCCAGTACCATGCCCGAAGCAGATTTATCTAGTATGCCTTTGGGAGGTGTATGCGTAATTAATATATCTGTGTTTTTAGGAATTAAGCGCCAGTGTTTGTTCATGGCATTGCCTCTTTGTACTCCAAATGCCCAACCAATTAAATCTGGCTGCACCGGAGAACCCCAAATGTTTAAGCCATTTAACTTAAATCCACTATCATTTAAATAGGTAATACCTGTAGGAATAAGCGATTTAAAATCTTTTGGTTTATCAGCAGCAAAAAAATCGTGATTACCACCTATAAATATTTTTGTGTGGTAATTAAGTGCCTCAAACCAGTTTAGAAAATCGTGCATTTGCGCAGTATCTCCTAGATGGCAAAAATCTCCACCATGTATGAGCACATCTCCTTTGGGTAAAGCAAGTTCTCTATGATACCCGTGTGTGTCGGATATTACGACAAATTTCATAATAGAAATTAAAATTGAGAATGATTAATAAATCCGGAAATCTCAGAAACTAACTATTTTGGATTTTCCTCTTTTTAATCAATGCGCCCAGTAGAGTTGTTATCCATTCTTGCTCAGCATCGCTGGCTTCTTCTAAAAAGTAAGTTGTTTTGGATTTGCTAATTAATGCGGGCATTTCTATGCCTGCGCCAAAAGTCCATTGTAGTTTCCAAACATATCTGAAATTTTCAAAAATGGAAAAAATATTGGCCTTTAAATGCTTCATTTTTACCACTTGTATATCGTCTAAATGAAACACTGACTTTTTCTCTTTAAAAGGCTTTTGCTTTATAATGGTAAACTTGTCTTTTGTAAGTATGAGTGTTTGGGTTTCTTTAATTGAATTATAAAGTTGATAACCCATAAAAGCAGATATTAACAAAAATGGAATGGTGAAGATGATAAAAATAGCATTGCCTTGCATTACCATAATTGGTATTGAAGTTAATATGCCAAGCGGTAAAATAGTAAAGATTAAATAAGGTATATCTGAGACAGTAAAGCCTTTGGCAGGTAAAAAAATTTCGAAACCTTCTCCCAAACCTCTTTTTAATTCGACCTTGGAGCCTGTTGGCGGAATAATGAGTGAGTTTTCGTCAATAGAGCTAGCCAACTCACTGGCTTTGTATAAAGAATTACAGTTGCTACACTTGGCAAGATCTGTCGCTATATTGATATCAATAGGATCAATTGTATGATCACATTTGGGGCAGGTTAACTCCATTGTTTGTACAAGTTCAGTCAAATATTATTTCTGTTTTATTGAAGTGCATCTCCCCTCTATTCTACATGCCTTTACTCAAAGATTAATCTTAAATATACATTAAAGAAAGCTTCTTGCTGGGAAATTGTTTATTGTTCGCTGGGAAAGGGATAGTGTATTTAAAAGAAGTATAGTGAATATCAGGTTTTAGCTGTTAGTTTTCTTAAGTCTTTAAGCTCATCAGTAAAATAGTGCTTCTCATATTTTCTATTAGATTTTTTTAAATTTCGAGTGCATCTATCTGTAAAATAACCATACCTTTCGTGAGCAAAACCATAGACTACATATTTTTTAAATAGTTTGAATCGCATACCACAAGTAGCTCCTTCTTTTGCTGTTGCTATTTTTATAACTTTTCGCTGCTCTCCTTTAAATTGTTCAGAAACTAAAATCGTGAACTCGAAATATTTATATTTAAAATACTCACCTGATTCTAACTTTTCATCAGTTGTGTAGGTTTTCACCTTTCTACTAATTACCCTACCAACAAAAATGATATCTGACCTATTGATTTCCTCTTCCATTGACTCACCTCCACCACAAGAACAAGCAAACAAATCTATAGAGGCAAAAAAGAGTATTGAAGTGATAATGAGTTTTAGTTTCATAGAGGGAATAATTTAAATAAAAAAACTCTTTACTCGCTTTCGATCAAGTTTACTTCTAAATCGAAGTTTTTATTTTCTTCCCATCCTTCGAAATTGTCTTGTAGGTGCATATGGCAATTATCATAATTCTCTAGATGACTTTTCACTCTATCAAAGAAATGGCAAATTTTCAGTAATTCATCTTTCGAAGCGTAAATCATTCCTGTTTTTGCTTCTATAGCAATGCTCTCTTCTTCTGAAATCTCTTTTGAAAAATATATATTCATTTTAATTTGACTTAAATTTAGTTTGATTAAATACTCAATCAATCCCTATAATAGAAAGGTCTTTGGGTTTGAGTTCGCTGGTTATAAGTCTGTCTTTTACGAGCTCTTTTATTTTTTCTGTAAGAATATCTATACTTCTCTTTTTAGCATAAGGCCTTTGGTATACAAGACTAATTTCTCTTACTGGTAGCGGAAATTCAAAATGTCTGGTTTTCTGCTTCTTTTCTTCGGGCATTAAATTATAGTATAGCTCTGGCACCAATGTACAACCACCAAACTGATCGGTAAGATTTAATAATGTATCGAATGAGCTAGCATCGAAAGTGAGGTTTTCTGGCCCAATAGACTTCTCTCTAATATCGCAAATAGTTGAGCTTTGGTTTCTAAAACAATTACCTTCTTCTAACAACCATATCTTTTTGTTCTGTATATCTGTAGGTGAGATGTATTTCTTATTACTCTCTTGTATGCCGTATACCATCATAGCTTCGTAATACAGAATATTTTCTTCGAGCACATCGTCTCCCAGTGGCGAAGCCAATATACCAATATCTATCTTTTGCGAGATTATCTGGTGCTTTAGTTCTTCTGTAGTAATCTCTGTAATATTAAAGTGTAAACCCGGATACTCCTTTAATAGAGTAGGTAATATAATAGGTAGCAAAGAATTGGCTATCGTCGGGATTATCCCCAAACGGATTACTCCACTCAACCCTTGAGACTCTTGGTTATTTAAAGTAAGCATCTCGTTGCGGTTGGTAAGAATCTTTTTTGCCAGTTGAATTATCTGCTCTCCTTCCTCAGTAGTTTTAACTGGTTGACGCGACCTGTCGAACAAAACCATGTTTAATTCAGCTTCCAGTTTCTTAATCATAGCACTTAAAGTTGCCTGTGTTACACAACAACTTTCAGCAGCTTGCGCAAAATGCTTGTGCTGATCTACCGCCAATACATATTCGAGTTGCTGGAAATTCATGATAGATGCTGTCTATTTTGTTTATAGAAATATTTAATCAAATCTAATCAACAAAGTATATACATTTGCATAGATAAATTACAAATAACAAAATTTTTAAAACTAAAGACATGGCATTCACTGGAAAAAAATTCCCAAATATTGATGTTGCAGCTATGAACGAAATGGGTGATACCATTTCAGTAAATATTTTTAAAGAAGCAGTAGAAAACAAAAAGAAAGTTTTACTTTTCTGGTACCCAAAAGATTTCACTTTTGTTTGCCCTACTGAGTTACACGCTTTCCAGGAGGCTTTACCAGAATTTGAAAAAAGAAACACTATTGTAGTTGGAGCTTCTTGCGATACTGCTGAGGTTCACTTTGCATGGTTAAACACTGCAAAAGACAATGGTGGAATCGAAGGTGTAACTTACAACCTTCTTGCAGATAGCAACCGTAACCTTTCTTCTATATTAGACATCTTAGATGTTAGCGAAGTAATTTATGACGAAGAGTTAGATGCTGAAATCAAAGTTGGTGACAACGTATCTTACCGCGCTACTTACTTAATCGACGAGGAAGGTACAGTATTCCACGAAGGTATCAACCACATGCCTTTAGGAAGAAATGTAAAAGAATTTATTAGACTTATCGACGCTTACGCTCACGTACAGCAACATGGTGAAGTTTGCCCTGCAAACTGGGAAGAAGGAAAACAAGCTATGAACGCTAACAGAGACGGTGTTGCAAGTTATTTAAGTACTCACTAAAAATTAAAATTTTATCAGCTATGTTCCAAGAATTAACAGATGATACCCTTAATGAAGTGGTAAAAAGCAATGAAACTGTTCTTGTACAGTTTTCAGCAGGATGGTGTGGCAACTGCCGTATTATGAAGCCAAAATTCAAAAAAATGGCTAGAGAAAACGAAGCCGCTACTTTTGTTATCGTTGATGCTGAAAAGTTTCCTAACTCTAGAAAACTTGCTTCGGTAGATAACTTACCAACGTTTGCTGCATTCAAGAATGGTGAATTTGTTAAGCAGGTACAAACTAATAAAGTAGAATCTTTAAAAGAATTAGTAGATGAGGTTACCAGTAATTAAACATATCCACGAATTTATTAAAGATCACGATCAGGATTATATATTAGAAGCAGTAGAAGTGCTTGAGCATATTACTGAAAGTGAAGCAATTAAAGACGAAGAATTGGACGTGTTAGGAGAAATGCTTTCGAATATGCAGGGAGCTTTGGAAGTTCGTGAATTAATGAAGCAAGGGAAATCTGAAAAAGAAGCCTTAAATATCTTTATGAAAAGAGTCACAGGCTCAATAGACAGGTAACTTTTTCTTTTTGATAGATAGATTCCAGGATGTATACGAGTAGTATACATCCTTTTTTTATTCCAAATTTCTCTAAAATACATCCGAAAATTGTACCTTTCAACAGTGTTGATAAGTATGTTGATAACTTCCACTTATTACTGATTGATAGAAACTATATGATTTGAAAAATCTGGATGTTGTTACCACAAGTATCGTCTAACACAGCCAATTTAGTTGGGCCCATCACTGTAGGTTGCATGCTAAATTTTACACCTGCTTCACTTAATCGCTCAAATTCTTCATCTACATTATCAACAGAAAAGGCTGTTGCAGGTATACCCGCTTCGTACAAAGCTTTCTGGAAAACTTTAGCAGGCTCAAAACCCAGTGGTTCTAATACTAGTTCTACACCATCTTGTGCTTCGGGCGAAACCACAGTAATCCAGCTATGCTCTCCCATTGGAATGTCTGTTTTCTTAATAAAACCCAGCGTTTCAGTATAAAACTTAATCGCTTTTTGCTGATTATCTACCATTAAACTTGTTAGCGTAATTTTCATAATTTCCTTTTTTTAATGATAAATATCTGGGCTTTTTAGCAGATGGATTTATTTAAAATTGCTTTTTTGCTGAATCGAAGGTGTTTTACCTGTATAACTTTTATAGAAAGCAGAAAAAGTAGAAAGACTATTGAATCCCACCGTAAAACAAACTGCGGTAACAGGAATGCCCTCACTCAACATGCTCTTAGCTTGCCTAATTCTTATTTCTCGCAAATACTGATTAGGCGTTTTGCCATAATACTTTTTAAACATCCTGATGAAATGAAACTTAGACAAACAAGCTTCTTCAGCAATGGCATCTAAGTTAAGCTCTTGCCCAAAATGATTATCCATTAAATGTTTTGCTCTAATGATGTATGTAGTGAGATATTCTTTTGCATATAATTGCTCACTAAGCTTTTTTACCGTGTTTGCATAGAAAGTCATCTGGCTAAATTTTTCTATAAATTTATAGTATTTCAAGATGTTTTACTAAGTGGCCAGTTCCAAGCGAGCCAAACTATGTAAGCGGTAATGATACTTTCTGTAAAAGCCAGAAATACATAGAAACTATACCAAGAGGATATGGAATTTATAGCAATGAACAACATCATTAAAGTGAATACTAAACCAAAAATAATATTTAACCACCTCGATATTGCTGACTTTAAAAGTATAGAAAGGCAAATCATTAATGATGGAATTACGAGAACTAGTGTGGCTATAAATAATTTGCTGGGTGTATCTAGCATATTTTCACCACTCAGCAATCCACTTACTTTTTGGGGAACATACAATTCAAAATAATCTCCATAGATATAGCAAAAGATTAAAGAAACCCATAAAGCAGATAATTTGAGTTTCACATTAATCTTATAATCTTCAAGAATTTGTCTTTCCATTGCCTAGGTTTTATGGCAAGATGACTTGAAAAGAAAAATGGTTGCTTATGGATATGAGTTGTGATTTAGTATTGGTGACAAAAAAATCAAAACTTTTTTCAAACTATCCCTTCACTACGCAAATACTTTGCGCAGTCGCCCTTCATTATTGTAAAAACAAATAATACAACTATGAAAATTACAGGAAAAACTTTAGTCGACTTAGGTTACAAACCGGGAAAATGGTTTAAAGAGGCTATTGCACAGGCAAATGCACAACAATTATCTCGAACAGCACTTACTGGCTATTTAGATAAAGTAGCTCCTGTAATAATAGATCCACATCAGGCAAGTCTCCCTTTCTTTAAAAATATTCGTGCAGAACATGAGGAGGAAAAGAACAATGTTCAATCGGTTTTTAAAACCATGAAAGCGCTCATGAAAACTCCGACTGTGGTAAAAGGAGCTGTAATGCCAGATGCTTGCCCGACTGGTGCCGTAGGACAAATACCTGTTGGTGGTGTGGTAGCGACAAAAGATGCTATTCACCCAAATATGCATAGTGCAGATATTTGTTGCTCGGTAATGGTGACTTCTTTGGGTTTTATCGATCCTAAAAAAGTATTGAATGCCGCACAGCAGGTAACTCACTTTGGTGGTGGTGGTCGAACAGATTTATTTCCTTTTCCAAAAGAATTAGAAGAGCAGATTGCTGCAAACTATTTCTTTCAGGATACTGGAAGCATGATACTAGCAAAAACTCATTTGGGAACTCAAGGTGATGGAAACCATTTTCTTTTTGTAGGGAAATCGAAAAAAACAGGTGAAACGATGATGGTAACACATCATGGAAGCCGTGGTTTTGGTGCTAACCTTTTTAAAAAAGGGATGAAAATCGCTGAAGCTTTCAGAAAAGAACTTTCGCCTAAAACTTTAAAAGGCAATGCGTGGATTCCGTACTCCGAACAAATTGGTAAAAACTACTGGGAGGCTTTGCAACTAGTTCGTGCTTGGACAAAATTGAATCACGAAACCATCCATAACGCGACTTGTGAAATGCTAAAAGTTGAGCCACAATTGCGTTTTTGGAACGAGCATAACTTTGTTTTTAAAGAGGGTGATATGTTTTACCATGCCAAAGGAGCAACTCCGCTTGACGATAAATTTGTGCCAGACTCTTACGAAGGATTGCGATTAATTCCTTTGAATATGAGTGAGCCTGTACTAATTGTAAAAGGACAAACTACTGAGAGCAACCTCGGTTTTGCACCTCATGGAGCTGGACGAAATGTTACTCGTTCTCAGCATAAGCGAAACAATGCGGCTCGTACCGTAGAAGAGATTTTCCAAACAGAAACTGCTGGGTTAGATGTGCGTTTCTTCTCTAATAAAATCGATATTTCTGAATTGCCTTCTGCTTATAAAAGTGCTAAAAATGTACAGCAACAGATGAAGGAATTCGGTTTAGGTGAAGTGGTAGACGAAATTCTACCTTACGGATGTATAATGGCTGGCGATTGGAAAACTGATCCACCTTGGCTGAAAAAGAAAAAAGCCGCTTAATATATCAGCAAGAAAAAAAATCACGACAAAATCTGACATTACATCAGAACCGTCGTGATTTTTAAATTTTAGCAATCAATTCTCTACAATTCTGTATTGTAGCCCCTTTTTTTCTTTCGTCACTTCCTAATACGCTATTTATTTTTTCCCATCAGTGGAATTCTTATTTCCGATATAAGCATCAAATACTTCTACCACTGCGGTGTTGCCTTGCATTTTCGCATGGTCTATGGCTGTATATCCTCTAGCATCTTTAATATTCACATTTGCATTGTGCTCCAAAAGCAGTTTTACTATTTCTGGGCCACCAAATGTAGCTGCAAAAGTTAAAGCAGTAGCTGCATTGTAATTTTGCTGGTCTACCGAAGTACCATTTTCTAAGAGTATCTTCACATGCTGTTGATAACCTTTAAATACTGCTCCCATTAGTGCGGTATTACCAGATTGATCTTGGGCATCTGTGTTTACTTTTTGTGTTAGTAAATAGGCTACTACCTCTGGCTGATCATTATAAACCGCCAAAATAAGTGGTGTATATCCTTTATAGTCTACACTGTTTAGCGTATCTGCATTTATATTTTGTAAAGCTTTTACTGTTGCCAAATCGCCTGCACGACAAGCTTCAAATATGTCAGTTGAATTTTGTGCACTTAAACCTTTGGCAAGTAAAATTAGAAGAACGAAAGGAATAATATGTTTCATAGTCTGTCTGATTAAAAAATGTTGCAATGTGTTATAATATGTGTTGTTATTGGCCTGCGATTGAAATTGCAGTATAGGTTTCCTCTTTTGTTACACTGGAAAACTCTCAAAACTCAGAGGAAAACCTGTTTATCTATAGATGCTTATTGTTGACTTTCTTGATAATTAATGACCCATAAAATCTTCTTTATCAAAACCAAGCGCAGTTGCTACACGCATACCGTAATCTCTGTCGGCTCTATAGAAATGAGTGATCATTTTTTTCTGGATGTTTTTATCAGTTACCTGACCTAAATCACCAGCAAGGTTGCTAATTAAATGGTCTTTTTCGGTATCTGTTAGCGATCTGTAGAAATCACCCGCTTGAGCAAAATCGTTGGTTTTGCTAATTTTTTGTTGAGTGATAGTTACATTATTTAATGTAGTTTTTGATGCTCTGTATGTTGTATTTTCTGCAACCGGAGTTTTGTTACTTGGTTGGTAGTTAACATCAGGGTTATCAAAATTCTGGTTTCTAGTACTTGCGTAACTATCTGCATTGTAGTTTACTACTTTACCTTTAGGCCTATTTACATCAACTTGTAAATAATTTGGGCCTAGTCTGTGGCGATGTGTATCGAAGTAAGAGAATAATCTACCTTGTAAAAGTTTATCTTCAGAAGGCTCAACTCCCGGAATTAAAGAACCTGGTGCAAATGCAATTGACTCCACTTCCTGAAAATAGTTTACAGGGTTTCTGTTCAATGTCATAGTTCCGATTTTAATCTTCTCGATTTTATCAGCAGGCCAATCTTTAGTAGCATCTAAAGGCCAGAAATCAAAACTGTGGATATCTTCAGGCTTAATTAACTGCACATATAAATCCCACTGTGGATAATCTCCTTCTTCAATATCATTGCGTAATGATACTGTAGCGTGTTGCCAATCTTTTGCCTGTTGCATAGCAGCTTCTTTTACACTCATATTTTTCTCACCCTGCTTAGAAACCCATGAATACTTCACATAGATTACCTCACCTTTGTCATTTATCCACTTAAAGCCATGTACACTGCTACCATTCATATACTGGTAACCAAGTGGCGTACCAAGGTCTGTCCATAATCTAGTGATCATGTGTGTTGACTCTGGTATGTTTGAGAAGAAATCGAAAAAGCGATTCGGATCTTGCTTATTAGTAACTGGTGATGGCTTTAAAGAATGTACCATGTCTGGAAACTTGATCGCATCACGGATAAAGAAGATTGGCAGGTTATTACCTACAATATCGTAGTTACCTTGCTCTGTGTAAAATTTAACAGCAAAACCGCGTGGGTCACGAGCAGTTTCTGGCGAACCTTTACCATGAATTACAGTAGAAAAACGTACTGCTAATTCAGTTTTTTTACCCACTTCTTGAAATGGAGCTGCCATGGTAAACTCAGACATGTCTTTGCTGGCTTCAAAGTAACCAAAAGCTCCTGCACCTCTTGCGTGTACAACACGCTCAGGAATTCTCTCTCTATCGAAAGCAGCCAGTTTTTCAATTAAGTGGATATCTTCTAATAGTACTGGACCATATTCACCTGCTGTTTTTGAATTTTGATTGTCTCCCACAGGCGCTCCTGTGTTTGTGGTCATGTCTTGTGCAAAAACACTCATACTGATGCACAATGCAATTAAGATAAAATTTAATTTTCTCATTTATGATATGTAAGTATTTAGTTTCCCACAAAAATCTATAGACAAGAAATATTTATCAAATTGATAATTATTGCACCTTTATTTAAAAAATAAATAACTACTCATAACAGTGTCCCTATTAAGTAAATCCTTTTAACCTGATACGAAAAAAATTGTAGTAGAAAGGATAAGCTGAAAAAAACAAAAGCATTCTTTCGGCAAAAAAGAATGCTTTTATACTTATAGATTTTAATTTTTATAACTGATTTAAAATAACCGGATCGGTAATTTTATCATCGTCTGCCAATAGTAATGCTTTACTTAATATAATGGAAAGCACATGGTCATCGTCGAATGGAAGGAATATTTTTTTGCTCGATGCACCTCTGCTTTTGTCTGGTATAATGCACAAATACTGATCGTTTGGCTCCATTAAAATATTACCACTACCAAAATGGATTTTATAGGTTTTCAGTTTGCCTTTTACCACCAAACTTCTATCTGTAAACCCACACTGATCTTTAATTTTTAACTTAGGAATGAGGTTTTCTAAAATCTGCTTTCTGGTCTTAGCCAACTCCGAAAGTTCAGATTTTGAATAACTCTGCCAGTAATTCATGTGGTTATTATCGTTCCACTCGTCTTCCATCCCGATAGAACAAACACCCACAAATAAATCTACATCTCGCATGGCTTCCGAGAAAACAATAGTGGGAACATCTTCTGCTTTTTGGGCTACATTTTCTTGTGTATTTCTAAAGTGAACCCTTTCAGAAACAGCCAGTGTATACTGAGTTTGTAAATCTAAAGTGATTCTAATTTTATATTCACGAAATTCAATAAACGGGTTATCGTAAGTATAAACGCTATCGTATTTCCATAATCTTTGTTTCGCCAGTGCCGCAAATTTATGGTGATTTAATACATGTCCATTAAAGCGATTTGAGTAAGTAGAAGTATTGATTTCTGCATCAGTAACTAAATACACTTCTCTAAAAGCTTGCTTAAATGGCTGTTTAATTTCGTTTGCCAACATAAAAGATCGCCACAAATGCACCTCTTCTACTGCAGCATTTACAGGATGCCATAAAGTAACTGTGGCATTTTCTATTTCGGTTAAAGGCTCTTTATGATAATCTACTAACTGACCATCTACTACAAATCCACTTTGGGTTTTGCCTTCGGTGTCAAATTGCCAGATTAAACTATGTGTTAAGAATTTAAGAAGTTGGTGATCTAGCAAATACTTTTTCCACTTTTCAAACGGCCAAGATTTGTTCTTTCTCCAAAAAGCTTCTATTCGCATTTTTTGCCCAGAAAGCTCTTTTTTAATGTCTTTTTGCGTGGCTTTCCAAAGCTTTAATTCATTGGCAAATTCATTCTTCACCTTTGCTGGTACACTTTTCTGAATTGATTTATCTGGTTTATACCATATCAAGCTTACTTTAGCCAAACTTTCCACCTGAATTTCAGATGAGTATTCGCCAAAACTCATTTGCACAGTACCATTTACCAAATCGTAGTCTGAGATAAAGTAATCTTCTACCTCATTCGGATTGAGCTTGGTATAATTAATCGCTTTTCGAATAGCTTCTTTCAATGCCTCTTTAAAAACCGGATACTTGTTTCGGCTATCCATGGTAAGCAAAGCACCCAAACCTTCTATGGTCTCACTTTCAAACAAAATCCTTAAAACCACATCGCCCAGTTTTCTAGAAGTCGGCCCTACTCCTTTTATTTTAGTGAAACACTTCTCTCCTATTTTTATCAGAATTGCATATTGATTAGGCGTTTTCAGATAATGCATTAACCAAACAAAAACCCGAAAGGCAATAACTTTTTCACCTAAAAACCAACCGCTTCTTTTCTTACTATCGTTCTTCGCATCTTCTAAAACATCTAAAACAAATACTTCAAATTTCTCTGGGTTAACCTTAGCAATTTTAGCCTTTAGCTCATCTGAAACAGCATAAAGATTAAAATAATTGATGTTAGACAAATCCACCACGAGCTCATAAAACTCATTTCTATCAGCTATAAACTCGATGGGATAGTCTTGCAACCACTTCCATTTTTTGTGGCTAGCAAGTGTATTAACTTCTAGTTCAATCTCTTTTTTAGCGACTTCCAACTCAGAATTTAATGCATTATTATCTAATGCAATTACACTATTTAGTTTACCTAAAAGATAATCTCTTTGGATAAATGAAGATTCTTCAATTTCCTTCAATTTTTGGGTAAGCTTGTCTGAATGTGTCTGCTTTTTCTTGAACTGAATGACCAAATTGAAAATTTGGCTTGGGTTGAGTAAGGCTGAGCTAATGTCATAATCTAGCCATGCATGGCTATGCCCCACTTTGTATTGAAGCACATATTTGCCATCGTAATAATTCAGCAATTCTATCAACTCAGCTTCTGTAATTACCTCTGCGGCTGGTGGCACCAAGTAATTTAATATACCATTAAAAGCATTAAATTCTTCTGATACTTTGTTGATATCTTCCTCTGTAAAGTTTTTATATTTTTCGAGAACGAGCATCCGCTTCTCACTGGCTCTGGCTTTTAATTCGAATAGCACGTTTTTGCTGATTTCCTGCTTTTGCTCTGGCGAAAAGTATTTTTCTATGTAGAAAAAGGCAAAATAGTCTCTTATTGAATAGTAATTTTCTCCCTCTGCGATTCTTTGGTAATACTCTTCATTGATACTATCCCGTATTTCTTTAGCGGTGGTCATTGGTTATTTATAGTTGGTTAGATGATTGATTCTAGGTTAAACTTACAAAAGGCCTAATTTTTATCCATTTTTTGTTATTTATATTCCGCAGCAATATCTGTCCAATCTTGTTTCCACTGTTTGTAAAAATAAATTTCCGCAAAATGCTGCTCATCTTCTTCGTAGTCTTCCCTATCATCGTACAGTGCTAAGTTGCCCGACTGCAATGCTTTTATAATAAATTGAATGAAGCTATCGAAAGAAGATGCAATAACAGACATTGGTTCTGGCTCTGCGGTTGGCAGGTAAATAATTTGCCCATCATTACCTTGTTCATCAGGTATATAATCTATGCACAGCAACTGACCAGAACCATCGTGAGCAAAAGGCAATCTTTTATTGCTAAAAAAAGATTTTGCTGTGAGCAATTCAGACTGAAAGTAAAGTCTTTCTCCTTCATTAAAATCAGGCTGAGAAGAAATTTGATCTAACAACTTCCACTGTGCAATCATTTCTGAACAAGACAAAAAGCGCAAACCTAAAAAGCCCAATGTCTTTTTCTCACCATTGTATTTTTGTAATAATTGTGAGAGTAATTCTGGAACGCTTAAACCTGTTGCTTTTTCAATCTCTTTAATTTCCGGTTCGCTTGCTCCTTCATTCAAAAAAGACTCATAAATATCTAGTTTAGAAGAAAGTGTCTCGGTTAATTGTTCTATCGGGTTCATGGTTTATTGGTTTTAGGTGGGTGAGGTTTAAAGTGACTTATTTCGATTAAGTTTTCTGCTCTCTATAATTTGCGATTTTTTGCTTTAATTGATGAATTAAATCTTCTTTCTGCTTTACTTCTATAAATATTTTACGAGGGATAAGTTTACTATGCTTATCCATAATATGTAGCATATCATTTTCTACTTTGATCTCTTTGATCTGAGAATAATGTAAGTCTTTAAGATACTTTTGATTATGGACTGCTACTATGCTCGTTTCCGTCAACTCTATATAGTAAGAGATAAATGAATTTATCCTTTTCAATTCTATTTTATACTGCCAGTAACAAATT
The DNA here is from genome assembly GCF_026250525.1 of Chondrinema litorale. Taxonomy (GTDB): domain Bacteria; phylum Bacteroidota; class Bacteroidia; order Cytophagales; family Flammeovirgaceae; genus Chondrinema; species Chondrinema litorale. The sequence continues at coordinate 2,442,298 of NZ_CP111043.1, read as the reverse complement.
GCAGATGAAAACACAAGGCACACCAAAAACATTATTAAGTTATTTCTTATGCCCTCATTAGATGCAAAGAAAAAGATATTAATAGCGGGTACGCCCAAAAACATACTCATGTAAAATTTCTTTTTAGCCTGCTGTTTCTTTTTGTCTAAATCACTGTCGTCAAATTCATATTTCATAAGAAGTACATTGGATATTTATTAGGCAATCGAAGTATAAATAAGTATCCCAAAAAATAACATAATAAGCCCTATACCTCCATAAAACTGACTGTATTTTTGATAATTAGAAATCAAGTAGTAATTATCAATCATTACATCTGTTGGGTCCTTTGGATTGTACCAGACTTCAAAATGTGTAGCTGGTAACTTATCATAAGTTTTCTTTGATCTTACTTTATATAAATAGCCATCTCTGGTTTCAAACTGTACAATCGGCGCTACATTAAGGTAACCTCCTATTGCTATATCTCCATCTTCATCGTATTCTCTCTCAACTATTACATCTAATACTCCTACTACCTCGCCTTCTGTTTTAATCGCAGTTAGTAAAAAATCTTTTTCTTCTTCCAGTTCAGAATAACCCATATAAAACAATGTAATTCCAGCTAATAGAAAGGGAAGTAATAATATTATCATGGGAAGTTAGTAGTTGAGAAACTCTTTAGTTTTTGATTTTCGATATTCGTTAATTGATTCGGTTTCAAAGATGAAATCGTTTTGCTCGATCAATTCCAAATATTCACTTAAATAAGATGCAGCAGTTGTAGTCGGGTAGTTTTCAACAATATTTCTGTATACCTCTAAGTAAACTGTATCATATTTTAAATTATCGTAAACCGGTGTGTTCTCCATACCAAACATTAAATAGAATAGGTATTTTTCAAATTCATTTTTTGCGTAATCTGGTAATTCAAAGTCTGGGTTTTCTGAATAAAAAGCATCCCAAAACAACATCCGTCTAACATGCTCATCGATGCTTACTATAATTCCAGCATCATTGCTAAAAGGTCGCTCTATTTCTGTTGAATATTCATGTAGAAAAATATTCATTCGCTTACTGAGGTAAGGATAGAATTGCGCTAAAAACGCAGAATCTTTTTTAAGAAAAATATAACCTTCTGACGCTCCTAGAGAAAACCCTAATTGCTTTACACTATCTCGAAAAGCAATAGCTTTAGGTGTTATTTCTTCATCAGAAGAATATACGAGTGAAATATAATCATCATAATCAGCACCCTCGTTTAAACTATTTTCGTAACTCGTGAATGCATTTAGAAAGGCAACAAATAAACTATCATTCGCTTTTTCTGCTCTGCTTTGCCCATTTTTCTCAAAATCGGCTAAAGTTTTTAAAGTGATGGGTAATTCTTTATTTATTTTTTGAGGGGTTTTGCTAACCGAATCACTCAAACTCACTTGTGGAACTTTTACAGTAACTGAATCTTGAGCTAAAGTGTGATCAGCTTCTTCATGACTACTTTCTTGGCAAGACCATAAAAGTATGATTGCAATTAGAATACTTTGGAATTTCTGCATATGCATTACTTTATTCATTATATCTACATAAATAAAGTCCAATTCTATCTGAATATTATTCTGCAAAGCTACATTTAATAGCTAATTATGGCTAGAATGATATTCCATGTAAAAGGAATGTTCGTCTTCGCTTACAGTTGTAAAACCTAGTTTTTCATATAACCTTTTAGCTTTATTCTCCTTTAACACACTCAGTTTAAGAAATACATTTGTTTGATTAGCTTCTCTAATTACAGTCTCAATAACCCTTGTACCTAAACCTTTACCTTGCCAAGCTGGCTCAATCTGTATTTGCACAATCTCTTTATAACCCTCCGACTCTAAGAGTTTTAATAAACCAATTTGCTCACCATTGTAAAAAATAATACTGGCAGCATCGAACTGATACATCAATCTTTTTAAATGCTCTTCGTCGCTTACCTGCAAACCAGATTTTGCTAGGTGCTCATTCATGGTTTCTTTTCTCAACCAAAGCAAATAATCGATATCAGCCTCTGTAGCCTTTTTAAATGTTAGATTCATGAGCTTTTATTTTGGGTGATTAAACCGCATACTTTCCTAAAACTCTTCTTTCAAAAACTTTAAAAGTACTTCGTTAAACTGGTCTGTTTGTTCCATGTTGGGTATGTGGCCAGCTTTTTCAATAATCGCCAATGCTGAATCTAAAATGTTTTCGTGTAGAAACTCGGCTGTGCTCACAGGTGTAAACTCATCGTGTTCACCAACTACTATTAAAGTAGGCACATCGATAGAATCTAGGCAATAAGTAAGGTCTTTACGCTCTGCCCGACCTCTCTGCACAATAGAAGAACCTTTGGCATTGGTGTTTTCCATCATTTCTGTGAGATGCTGTACTACCTCAGGTTTATTTTCCATGCTGTACGCCGAGATAAAATGATGAATTCGATCAGCAGTAAACTTTTTCATGCCATCGTCCACCAATTTCTTAGACAACATCAACCTTCTGGTATAACCTTCTTCATCTTCTGCTCTGCTATCGGTATCGGCGAGTATTAAGCCTTTTACCCTTTCTGGAAAAAGTTTATAAAACTCTAAAGCAATTTGCCCACCCATAGAAAGCCCGGCTACTATCACATCTTCCACATCCAGTTCATCTAGCAGTTCTGCCATATCTAAAGCCAGCTCGTCGAGCAAAACCATATCGGCATTGGGCACTTCACTTTCTCCATATCCTCTTAAGTCTGGAATAATTAGCCTATAAGTATCTTTGAGCACATCTACCTGATATTTCCACATGCTCCTGTTAAAAGGCTGCCCATGTATAAATAAAATTGGCGGTGTTGAAGCGCTAGATAATTCAGGCTTTAGATCATCATACACCAGATTGATTCCACGAATTTTTCTTGTTTGTGACATGAGTAGTAAATTAAGTTGTGAATGATTAACTCAAGGGATATCGTATTTTAAATCTCTTTCGTCGTAGGTGAAAAAATACGCATAATTAGATCGTAATTCTTCCCAACCTTGTAAAGAATTGTATTTTTCGTTCATTACATCTTCCCAAGCTATACGCATTTGTCGTGCACACATCATGGGTGGTACTTGCCCAACACCCGTGCCCAAACCCGGTATGGCAACTGTTTTTACTTTACTACTAATTGACTCACCATTATCTAGCTTGCCATATTTTAGCAAAGTAAGTATCGCTTTCATTGCCAAATACACATTGGGAGATCGTAAGATCGTCATTGGAGTGCGCATAGTCGGGGCTGATATGAGATAGGGAAAATCTTTGTGCGCTGTTTCTACTATGAGCGCTTGCCCGACTAATAATTCACCGTAAAATTCTGCCCTAATTTTTTTCTGAACGGCTTTTTCGATGTGCCAGCCTAGATTTTTGGAGATGGAGAAATCGATTCCTCCATTCATAAAACCAAAACTGTTTGCCGGACTCACAATTACATCGCTGGGACAGTCGAAAATGGAGGCTTCTTTTACTATTACTTCGTTTATTCCTTTAAATACTTTTTTCCATGCTTCTGTTAGTTTGGGCTCAATGCCAACTAAGTTAAATATCATAAATTTCTGGGATTTAGCTGCAAGTTAGTATTGTCTAGAATTTTTTCAAAATAGACTTTATACCTCTCATAGAATCTTCACTAATAAAAGCATCTATAATTAAGATGTTCTGATATGATATATAACAACTATCTTATTTCTACTTAAGAAAACCTGCTTTACTTGGCTTTTGTAAGCCTTTTTTAATCTGAATATGTATATTTATTCCAAATGAAAAAGAAACTTGGAGATATATTTATTCAGATTATTCCTGTAATGATCGGGGTTTATCTGGGCTTTTTGGTTACAGACTGGGCTGATGGTAACAAGCGTAATTCACAGATGAAATCACTGGTTGATAACATCGTGCTTGAAATTGAAAACAACCTTCAAAAAGTGAAATATGTAAACGAATACCATAAAACATTGCTCGATAGCAGTCAGTTTTATTCGAATCCGCAAAACACGACAGTGATTGGCAATGGCAAACTACAAGGAAAGCCCTCATTTTTTAAAGGTACTCAAATTATAAACCTCACTAGTAGCGCTTACAACACCGGCATTCAAACTGGAATTATTAATGAGTTACCCATTGAAAAAATACAGGCACTCAACCAACTTTATACTTTCCAAGAGACTTACAACGAATATGGAAAAATGCTCATGACCAGCTTTATCAATAAAGATTTTTCGAGTGATAAAATGGATATTCAAAACATCGCATCTTTTCTGAGCATTACCATGAGCGATATAGTTGTACAAGAAGAATTACTTATCGAAAATTTTAAAAAAGTAGAGGCAACATTAAAAGGCAATGAGTTTTGAGTTAAAAAGTGTAGTTCCTTGGGGACGAACATTAATGGAATACAAACAGATGTTTAGTCTTACTCCTGCTGATCTTAATAAAAAAATTATCAGTTTCGGAGATGGACCTGCCAGCTTTAATAAAGAATTAACAGAGCAAAATGGCAACTGTATATCCATTGATCCCATCTATCAATTTTCTAAAGAGCAATTAGAAACGAGGTTTGAAGAAGTACGGGAAGAGATTTTAGAACAAGTTAAAAGCAATGCTAAAATTTTTATTTGGAAGATCATCAAAAACATAGAAGAACTTGATCTATTGAGAACTCAAGCTATGCACCAATTTCTGAAAGACTTCGATTCGGGACTAATTGAAGGAAGATATCTTATGCATCAGCTTCCTGAAAAAACTCATTTCAAAGACAAAGAGTTTGAACTCGGATTAAGCTCACATTTTTTAATCTTGTATGAAAAGTTAGGACTGGAATTTCATTTGAAATCTCTTACAGAAATGATGAGAATTTGCAAGAAAGTCCGCACTTTTCCACTTCTTAATCTGAATGCTGAAAAATCGGAAGTATTGGAACCGATCATCAAGCATTTTTCTGAAATGTATGAAGTGAAAATTGAGCAGGTAAACTATGAGTTTCAAAAAGGTGGAAATCAAATGCTTGTGATGAAAAACATTGAATAAGTTTATTGATAAATCAACAGCAAAGATTCCCACAAAAATTTCATTCTGCTTCACGATAGCACTTTAAATTTAAACAACACATTGGGAAGATTACAAGAAATAAGAGCTGAGTATAACCAAAATACAATTACAGTTTATCAGGCATATAATAAAACCATTGCATTGCCTGCCATTAAAAATAATCGCTTCGAGAAGCCTTTTTCCTTTAACCGGATGACATGGATAAAACCTTCTTATTTATGGTTGATGGAAAGAAGCAATTGGGGTTTAAAGGCTAATCAGGAATATATTTTAGCCATTAAAATTAAAAGAGCTTGTTGGGAAAAGGCTTTGTCTTTGGGCGTATTAACTCATCCAGATAAAGAAATTTATGCCAATGGCATTGAGTGGGAAAGTCTGTTTAACGAAGCCAAAGTTCATATACAGTGGGACCCTGAAAGAACTTTAAGAGGTGGTAAACTGCAAGAGCGCTCGATACAAGTAGGCATTAGCCGATTTTTAATTGAGGAGTTGAATAATGAGTGGATTGAAGAAATTGCCGATTACACTCCGCTTACCAGAAAAATACATCAACTTAAAACGCAAGGCAAACACAAAGAAGCCAAACGCTTGCTCCCTAACGAGCGAGTTTATCCCTTGCCACAAGATATTGAAAAAAGAATTGGAATTAGGTAATTTCACCAAACTTCTTTTCTGAGATTACAAATTACTTATGCTATTGCAGCAAATCTATTTTCGATATTTGTTAACCATTTTTTTCTTTTCTCTTCAGAAGCTGATTTTACCATACTCAAGTTAATCCACTTTCTTTTTTTGTAGCCTATCTTCCAGAAAGTGCCAGTAAGCAATGCTTTTCTAATCGCATTACCAAAAATGAAGCGATATAAAACACTGGGGGTGTTCATCGTGGTAATTACCGTTACACTTTTAATATTTAAGAGTGGAATCATTTTATTTCCATCGTCGGCATAGTCGTAAGCAACACCAGGGAAAATCACTTTATCTATAAAACCTTTGGTGAGTGCCGGCATTAATTCCCACCAGATTGGAAAAATAAATACTAAATGATCTGCCTCTTCTAACCTACTTTTATACTCGATTACTTTGGCATCTACAGGTTTGCGCTTTACAAAAGCTTGTAGGTCTGTAGCAGTCATTACCGGATTAAAGTTTTCTTTATCCAAATAAATTAAGTCAATTTGGTGTTGGGCTTTTTTTAAACCGGTTGTTACTGAATTTAAAATACTATTGCAGTAACTTTTTTCATAGGGATGGTTGAATACTATGAGTGTTTTCATTTGTGTCTTTTTTTAACACAAATATCAGTGAGCAACTCAGTGGTGGACAATAACAATTGTAAAGAAATGCATTATCTCCTATTTCTAATTCTACTTAACGAAACTGGTGTAATACCCAAATAAGAAGCGATATAATGTTGCGGAACTCTTTGCAAAATATGAGGATAATTTTCTAATAACTCATGATATCTCTTTTCTGGATTATCTCTAATTCTGCCTAGAAATAGCTTTTGGTAATACATCAAGCGCTTAAAAATATGATGCTCTATTTCTTTCTTTATGGCTGGTGACGAATCCATAATAGTTTGAAAATCATTTTTTCTGATAACTATTAGCTCACATGCTTCTATGGTTTCAATGGTAAATAAACTTGGCTCTCCGGTTTTAAAACTTTCAATAGAAGAAACGCCTTCTCCTTCAAAAAAGAACTGGAAAGTAATATCTTTTCCATCGTGATTAAACCAAAGTCTAAGGCAGCCTTTCTCTAAGAAATAAGCATTTTTAGAAACTTCGCCCTCATTAAGCAGCACTGCTTTAGGTGCTACAGTTTTTCTAGTAAATAAGTGGCTAAATTGTTTCCATACATCCAAGTTATTTTCGCTTGTGTCACTCATCATTAAATCAACTTAAAAGCTTCTCCATAATTACATAGTCGATTCCACCTTTGCTAAAGGTTTTGTCGGTTTCGAGCATACCAAACTTCTTATAAAAAGTGGTTTTGTCTGATCGGGCATTACACCAAATAGATTGAATATTTTGATTTAGAGAAATGTTTTGATGAGTAACTTCTTGCATTAAGTGAGCTAGTAACTTTGAGCCATAACCTTTACCCTGTTCAGAGACTTTTACTGCCAGTTTTCTAAACTGAGCCTTGCCATTTTCATAAAATAAAGAAACTACTCCAATTAGCTCTTCACCTTGCCATAAACCATAGTGAGTGCCTTGTTTGTCTTCTTCTAGCTTAACATATGATGCAGGTTTATCTGGCCACATTACAGTATGTCGTAAATGCCAAGTATCTTCTGGCGTTATTTGAGTTATCTTTACTAACATGCAATTCCACTTTTGTTACTAAACAAAGTTAGCTGTAAAGGTAGAGAGAATAAATTCCGGTTAGTTTTAAGTAACTAAGTATTAAAAAGCATAGCCAAAACTGAAATGCAAATGCTCTGGAAAAGTAACTCCGGTTCTAAAAATAAAGTGGCCTTCTGGTTTCTGATACCTATATGAAACACCACCCGCCGGATACAAAGGATTCTCATCACTAGAATAACTATTGGGGTTTTGATATGATAAATCATTATTACTGCTACCAGAAAGTGCCTCTTCCAACAGAGTTACTCCGGCACTCAACTCAACATGACTATTTTTTGAACCTAAAAGCATCATAAAAGTCGTTAACACATGCCCGCCTTTTTCTGTATGCAAACCCCAACCACCTGCTCCGGCTCTTACCCAAAGGCTATTTACAAAATTACCTTTGAGGTTTACCATCATTCTTTCATAATTGATGTTATAAGCTTCCCACAAGGGTATAATGCCTCCATTAACATATATCACATTTTTATTAAGGCTTTTCTTCTTAGCATAATACTGAATTGAAGATGAACCTATAGTAGCATATTCTTTTTGCTTTTTAGTAAGGTTCTGACTAAAACATGAAAACACACAAAGTAAAAAGCAGCTCGTAATAAATAGTTTTCTGGTCATTCTTTAATATTTGATGAGATAGGCTTTAGTAAATCGAGATTCAAGAATCCAATAAATTAGTAAATAGTCAATTTTGGGGTATTTTATGCGGCTAACAAATACTCAATTAATAGTCTCTAAGATTTCAGCTATCATAGTTTTAATAGCACCTTCTGTTTGCTGGTTGTTGTCTATAATAAAATCTGTTTCGAATTGCTTTTGAAGCACTTGCGTATTAATCGCGTTTACTTGATCATCTGAAACATTAATGTGAATAGATTGATCTCTGGTTTTTACCCTGTTTAAACACAGATTTGGATCAGCTAGCATCTGAATTGTAACAACTTCAAAATCTCGCTTTAGACTCGCAAGCATCTGATCGAAATAAATAGTAAGTCCGGTTGACTCAAAAACTAATTGATCGCACTCGGTTAACGTTGTTCTAATTCCTTTCTCAATGGCTGAGAATACTTCTTGCAAATAAGACTCATTATCAATCTGCCTATCTTTTTTAATCTGTTTTGCCCAATCTTCTACTCTAATAAATTTTATCTGGAAATGCTTTTCAAACAAATAACCTATAAAAGTTTTTCCACTGCCTTTTTGACCAAGAAGCAGATAAATGGTTTTATTTTTCATTGTAATCAGTTAAAAAATCTGTTACAATAAGTTAGCCTATTGCGCTGAGAAAGTCAATGTATCTTAGATTAACTTTAACTAATCATACTTTAGAAATCTGCTCTCTTAATAATGTTAAAGCATCTTTGGTTTTATCTCGTAAATCAGGCCAAGCATTTAATGTGTGATTAATAGTATTAGTTATTATTTCTATTGATGTTTTAATTTCATCAAAAAGTTGTTGTTTGTTTTCTTGTTTAAATTGCCTATGTACTAAACCATAGCTAAACTGTCCAAAATGCTCATATTTTGAAAATATTTCATAAAGTGAAAAAGCATATTTTAAATTTTCTATATTCAATTTTTTAGTATTGTTACTAAAGATAAAGCGTATTGCAGCACTAGGCATTATTGATTTATTTTCTACAGTAGGTTCACCATTTTCATCAAAAAATTCTTTATTTATCATTTTAATTTTATTTATTTCCTCATCAACTTGTTCCTCATTCAATGAAAAAATAACTCTATGAACTTTTTTCACATTTTCTAAGGACCAACGAATATGATCAAAATATAAATTCTTAATGTTTTCTTCTAAATTTTCCTTTTCAAAGCTTTTATGTAAAACATAATAAAAGGTTATTGTATCTGAGAGTAGTGATCTTAATATGACGAATAAACTATCAAGGATATGAGGAAGAGAATTAAATTTATCAATCAACTGGTTAGAAGCCATTAATCCATTATTGCTTTTAACTAGCACAGTATAAAAAAACTTTCTGGGCTCTTCAATATATAATTTTGAGTTTAAAACCTCCATTACAATTTTATGATGAACAAATTGAGTAAATTCATCTATTGAAGAAACAAGTTCAAGTACCTTTTTTTCTATCATTTTCTATTCAACTTATAATACAAAATCAACTTCTTATTAACTTAAACACCAACTGCCTAATAGAAACTACATGGTAAAATATGGCAAAGGGAAGTAAAACCGATGGCAACAATATATAAGGCATTTTAATGAAAGCTAGTTTTTGATTCGCTTCCAGAAAATCGCTAAAGTAATATGATGAGATAAAGGCATAAACTGTAACAGTTAGAATCGCCAGTGATACTACATTCCAAATAAAAATTGCCTGTGTTCCAATCTTGTTTTTTTGTACTATAAAAGCCACTATTAAAGCAGAAATACCCACTAAAATATCGTAATTAATACCTTCGAAAGTCGCTCTTTCTGGAAAAACACCATTGATAAAAGCGCCATAAATTAAAATCTCTACTCCTATTCGAAATGACTGTATGTAAATAATTACATGTAATGGAATATGCTGCATGAGCTTTTTAAAAACATCTGTGGAAGTAATGTAAATAATAAACACAATTGCCGGAATTACAATTAACAGGGGCATTCTTGGTGGCAAACTAAAATTACTGAGTATTCCTGATGCTGATATAAAAGTTACGTAAAGCAACCATAGCAGAAAGCCCAAACCATATCGGATATAAAATTTTTGTGGTGCATTTGTGAGTTTAAACAGCATAAACACTGTAAAAAACATTATTGCAGATAAGAGATAGAAACCTATTAAAACCATAGCTTTTTTATTTCAATATTAATGGATGATGCTCATAGATGACTATCCAAAATTGCTATTTACTTTTTCTATAAGCTAAAGGGGAAGAATTACGGTATTTTTTAAAGAATTTGTAAAACGAATTAGGTTCTTCAAAGCCAACAGCCAAAGCGATTTCGGCAATTTCTTTATTAGAATATTTAAGTAAGTCTTCTGCTTTTTGGAGTCGCAAGTTCATGATATATTGATGCGGACTACAGAAAAAAGCGGCTTTAAAAGTTCTGATAAAATGAAATTTAGAAAGACAAGCTATGGCACTCAACTCGTCCACAGAAATGTTTTTATAAAAGTTTGCATGCATATAATCGGTAGCTACAGAGAGTCTTTTGACTAATTCTTCTCTAGTCGCTTTCGATTGGGAAGATATACTTTCAAAACCCTTATATTCTTTATCTGTTTGTTCTAGTATATTTTCTAAAAAAGCGCTTAACAGCATGGCTTCTTCTTCCAAAACATAATCTGTTGCTTGCGCTTGTAACTGTATAATTTGCTTAATTAAACGCGTCTGCTTTGCATCTTTCCAACTCGACCTTACAAATACATGATGATCTACTGGCTGATACATATTAGGGTTATCTAATAAATTACTCTGCGAATTTCTAAGCGCATACAAAGTTTCTGAAAACAGCTTTTCGCTAAAGTGTATATTAAATGTGTGGGTGGGCGAAAAACTTTCTGGAATGGTTAAATCGTAATGCTGCCCTTTGTTTACAACACAAAAAGTATTTTCGGTAATTTCTACTTGTTTGCCATCTGCTACTACTTTACTGTTGCCTTTTAGATTCATAAAAATACTAAAGGGAGCCAGTATACCATTTCGTTCTGCACCAAAAGACTTTGTATTTAAAATTACATCTGGCCAACCTTTGTCTGGCAGCAAAATATTTTTCACACCTCGTTGGTCTTCAAAATTACTTTTGGATTGCTTTCTTATCCACGATAAATCTGGAAATTCATTAAGTAGCATTTTCTAATTTACGCATAAAAAAATTGCAGGCAAAACAGTGTTTATGCTGCGTTTGCCTGCAATTTCAAAATTAACTTATACAATATTTACTTCCCCTCTCACAAGTCAAAGGGTTTCATCAATCAGCTTTTTCCGGCACTTTTTCCCATTCGAAAGTTTGGTCTAGTGCATATTTAGCAAACCAATCTAATTCCATGTTAATCTTGTACAAACGGTGTCTTAATTCTTGCCAGCCGTGTGGCTCTCTTGGTGCAACTAATAAATGTGTTGGTACACCATTACTTCTTAAAGCACGATACAACTCCAAAGACTGAGGCAATGGCACTCTTGGGTCGCTTTCACCTACAACTACCAATGTTGGTGTTGTAACTTTGCTAATATCTTTTAGCGGAGAATGATCCCAGTATTTATCAATCGGTGCATCTTTTTGCCAAGGAGTACCACCAAACCAAGGGGTTCTGTAAGTTCTTACATCACTTTGTGCATACATGCCAATCCAGTTAATAGCACCAGCACCCGAAGAGGCAGCTTTAAAACGATCTGTAAAAGTGATAATCTTGTTGGTCATGTGGCCACCGGCACTCCAACCCATTTTCACCAATTTATCTCCGTCAGCTACACCTTCTTTAATTAAATAATCTACACCTGCCATTACATCTAAGTGAGATTGGTGGAAGTAGCTACCTACCATATCGCGAAGAAAATCGTCTCCGTAACCTGTACTACCTCTATAGTTTGGTTGTAGAACCACATAACCTTTTCCAGTAAACACAGCATTGTATCTAGTAAAACTTCTTGAAAAGCCAAACTTATCTGACGAAGCAGGTCCACCATGTGTCTGCACTACTAATGGATATTTTTTACCTTTTTGGTAATCGTGTGGGTAGTACACTAAACCTTCTACTTTTACACCATCTTTACCTTTCCAAGTAATAAGCTCTTGCTTTGGCAAATAATATTCTTCTGCTAAGTAATCGTACTGATGAGTAACCTGAGTAAGTGAGCCGTTTTCCAGTTTAAACACATCACCCGGATTTTCCATGGTACTTACTGTCATTACATGCTTGCCTAACTTTGGCTCATAATCCCAACCACCTACAGAGTGATTACCTTTGGTTAACTGAGTAAGCTTTTTGTTGCTTAGTTGGAATTGCCATAGTTGAGTTTGGCTACCCATATTTGCAATTAAAAAGATCGATTTGCCATCAGCAGCCCACTCAGCAGTAGAAACTTCGTAAGGGAAATCTTTGATTGGCACTACAGCTTTGCTACTTCCATCAGCAGGAAGAACAAACAGTTTATCATTGTAATATAATTCGAAATCTTTGTTGGTAAATGCAGTAAATAATACTTGCGAACCATCAGGAGAGATTTTAGCTCCACTTTCTGCTACATCATTATCTGTTAATTGTACTGCATTTTCTCCATTGCTATCCATTACCCAAACATTGCTTTTAGGATAGTAATCGTACAATGGATTTACTCCTTTATGAAATACGATTTTCTTACCATCAGCAGAAAGATCGTAGCTCAAAATAGAATAATCGCCAGAAGTAATTTGCGCTTCTTTTTCATCTTCTAAGGTAATTTTCCAAAGATGTTTTTGCTTGTAGTTTTCATCGTAGAGGTAAACATCGTCATTTTCTTTTTTGGCTGTTTCTTCATCAGAAGATAATGTGTCTGTTGCCACAAAATAGATCGACTTACCATCTGGAGCCCAAGTATAATTTGATACACCAGTTTTATGCGTGTTCAATTGTTTACCTTCTCCACCATTTGCACGGATAAGGTAAAGTTGGCTAGCTTCATTGTCTCCTCTTTTAGCTATAAAGCTTATCCATTTGCCATCTGGCGACCAAGCAGGGCTACCTTCGCCACCATCTCCGTAGGTAAACTGGTAGCTGTTGCTTCCATCGATACCTACTTTCCAGATATGCCCAACTTGTTTGTTGGCATCCCAGTCACTTTCAGAAAATACATAAACCAACTCACTCCCATCAGGAGAAAGCTGTGGGTTTGAAACTCCGGGAACATTTAAAAAATCGATTACAGACATCACTTTCTTCCCGCTTTGTGCCTGTACCTGAAATACTGTGAATAATAAAAAAAACAGTGTGGTGATTCTCATTGTGTAGTTTTTTTGTTTGTTAATAATTAGCGACTGAAAAAAGCTGGTTTTTCAGATGTATAAATCTACTCACAAAATTGTTGGCTACACAATTATTTAAATCAATCAGCTCCGATGTTTCACTCAAACTATAAAATACTCAGCTAAAAAAGTATTCTACAGTTTGTTATCACTTTAACTTTTCTGTTGCTTATACCATTCTATCGCTTTGGCTTCTTCTCTTTTTATAAAGCTATCTTTGCCTGCATTATATTCGTTTCCGTCTTTCCAGTTTTGTTGGCTCAATGCTCGTTTTAAACTTTCGTATTGAGTTTCTTCTATGTCTAATTTGTATTTCATGAATGAAAACTAGTTTATCGAGAAAGAAAGGTTGAGAATGAATCTACTATTTAGATAAAGAGAATCATCTTGATAGGCCAAACCTAAACACAAAGGCACCCCAACATTTAACTGCTGAATTTGAACATTCGGGAAAAAGCTCACTCCACTGGTAAATATCCATGATGAATCAGATTGCTCTGCTTGAGAAGGTATATTGGTTACTTCGCCAAATAGATTTGTATTTATATGGATGGAATTACCAAAATCTACCGAATTAAGATTGGAACCGAAAAAGGAATAATAACCATAGCTATCTCCTTCTAAAATGTAAGCTCCTAGCTCTAAGAATAACTCTTTATGTGTGAAACCAATACCACTCGACACACCTTGGCTAAAAGTGGAATTAGCTTTTTTAAAGTTGTAGCTCGCCATTTGTGGTGTTCTAGCAAATACATACACCCCAAGGTCTTGACCAAGAACAGATTGAGATATTAGAATCGAAAAGATTAAGATATAGACTTTTTGCATAGTTGTTTTTTTATGCAAAAAAGCCTGTGCGTTAGTGATTCAGCAACCGAAAAATCGACAAGTATTTTTTTATTTTTAGGAATAGCAAATAACTGTATAATGCAATTACAGGTTAACTGTAGCCAATAAATTCAGCTTTTATCTTGCTAGAGTTTAACTTAAATATTAACCACAGTAATAAAGAGATCATGCTTATTCCAAAGAATGCGATAAACAATATCCCCCAAAAAAAAGGATCGCCTATGTCAAATAAGCCTTCATCTCCTACGATAAAATAAAATTGCATTAATATTGAAAATACCATGTGAAGTATACCGATACTAAACAATATAGATAAGCTTATTCTCGACCAGTTTTTTCTTTTTAATAAAGCTATAGAGCTTATAAAAAAAGTGAGTATCATTAAGCCTACCAAAGCGATTATGAGTCTAAAATTTGAATAAATTAGCGTGTAAATTCCATCGTCTGCATCAGTGGTTATCGCATTTTCAAATTCTTCTATAGGGAAAGTAGTATTCAATAAAATGTTTTGGAATATCGAAATTACTAAACCAAAACCTGAGAATATGATTAAAACCCAAGCAAGTACAGTAACAAAAGTAGAGTTTCTATTATCCATTTAAATATTAAAATTATACAACTAAACGCTAAACGTTTCTCTTATTGGTATCCATACTTCTTCCTCAGATTCTGGACTATTATTTTGGTATTTACTTCCCAGTATTTCGAAATGTGGGCGAATGTCTAGTGTGTAAGGCGAATTAGGTAACCAATTTGCAAAAATATTCTGAAAAAATGGTGCTGCTTCAGCCGGATAACCTTTATAAACAAAAACAGCATACATGCCACCTTTTAGTGTAAAGCTATCTAAACCTTCTGGCATATTATTAAAATTCTCAACCTCCACCAAAGCCCATTTTTCAAACTCGGCGTTTGGGTTAAATCCCACAAAAAAATTAGCCGGATAGCTTTGTAGAGAATACATTTCTGTTCCTACTTTATTATGAATATGATTCTTTAAAGGCATAAAGCTTTTCCATAACTCACCAGTTTTGTTGTTAGCAAATGACATGGTTAAGTATTTTCCTACCAGTTTTTTTTCTTGTATAGTTTCAATTCTGTATTGCATATTTTTGTCGATTTTATTCAGTTAAATAACATTTTATGGTTTCTTTGTTCTACAACAATCTGTCATTCAATAGGGATATATAAATCAACAAGACACTTTTTTTCTGGGTGGTCTTGGTAGTTGTTGTGGAAAATTTCAAAAGGGTTTCTGTCTGCTTTTTTATATCCGTTTTCATTCATCCAGATAAATAAACCACTCCATGCTTGCTCAAAATCTGAAAGATTTATTTCGAAACTACCTTTTATAAACTTGTCTGCTTCTATGGTAGTTAAGCCGATTTCACCTTCGGTTTCAACTGGTTCTGTTAGCAAGATGCAAGCACTCATTCTCACTTTTTCTGGCTCGGTAATTTTAAAACTATCGTGGTAAATGGTAAGCATTTTAGTTTCTTCTTTCGCCAACAAACCTTTTGGCATTGCCCATTTAACTAGTTTATCAAATGCATTACTCACATTTTTATCTCCGATACAGGTGATGTATGCCAGTTCCATCTTGGGCATTTCCTTTACTTCAATTTTAGCATTCATTTTAATCCATTTTTTAAGATTATCAATGTTGCTAAGGTATTGTTCACGACTTGGGTAGGCTTGACCATTCTTGCTTTTAAGTTGATTTATCTTGCTAAACTTGTTTGTGTGTTGTTCACGAAAAGCTGTTGGACTCAACTGATAAAACTTCTTAAATACTCTGGTAAAAGCGGAGTTTTCGCTAAAACCAAATTGAAACGCAACTTCTGTAATGCTGCTATTGCTATTATGTAAAAGCATAGCGGCAGCTTTCTCGATTCGCTGTCTGGTAATGTATTCGTTTAGAGTTTCGCCAGTAATGGTTTTAAATATTCTATGGAAATGATAAGGAGAGAAAAATGCGATTTTAGAGATCGTTTCCAAAGACAAATCTTCCATCAGGTTTTCATCGATATACTCAAAAACCCTGTTGATTCTGCTTTTATATTCATCTTCTAAATCACTTTTGGAGATTGGCATTTTTTATTTATCAAATTACAGTATTAATCAATCACAGCTCTAGTCTATAACTACTTGGATCATTTTTTAAATGTTTATATCTAATCATCATATGCCAAAAGCAATAATATTCGCGTGCTTTATTTATCCAAATATCTGTTGAGTCATTATGAGTTTGTATAGTTAAAATCTCATATTCAAATCTTCGAATCATTCTATTTGGCTGAATTACTTTAGCTCTCTCTGTTTCAGAATCAGGTGTTGTAAATAAACTAATTTCATCATTAGCAATAAATTTTATTTTACCATTAAATACAGCTAAACTCCTAGTACCAATTATTACCCAATTTCCATTGGAATGTCCATATTTTACTATAGGCAAACCGAAATCTTCATCTACAATTTTTGATTGAAAACTTTCTTTGAAAGCGTCACTCAAATCATCATACAATGCAGAAAATTCCGTAGGTACTCCGTAATCAATAGCTTTCTTAGAAATACTTGCTTTTATTTCTTCATCAGACATTGCAGTTATCATAATCATTCAAAAGATTTAAGCTCTATTGCTTTGTACAATTATATTATAGCATCAGTATTTTTAGTCGTTTTCAATATTGACGTTCAACTTTTCAAATGAAACACCACCTCGCTCTTCCATTGTTAGTTGTTGAATCTGTGTGTACTTCGGAAGTTTTCTAACATATTGTTCAAAGCCTGATGCTTGAAATTTTATATCTCCCACTTGAGTACTTAAATTCCACTCATAAGCTTTATGCCCATTTTTAAAATCTAATTCTTTTTCAAGTATTAAATCAGATACTTCGAGCTCAAGCGGGAAAAAGTTTTCGGTATCTATATCAATTTTTAAGTTAACAGCATCTCTAAAAACTAACGTGCAAGGTGAAATAAAAAATGAGAAATGTTGATTTGGTGAAATTGGATTTACCCATTTAAAAATGTAATCTATATCAAATAATATTTCACTTATACCTTCATCCGAATTTGATTGTAAAGAAAATGCATAAATGAGAGCATCGTGCCATCCCATTTGTTCATAGTCTTTTTCTATCCATAGAGATTTTTCTAGCTGGTATTTTTGATGCATTTGATTATGCCCCAATTTAATCCACTTTAGTTTTTGAATTTATTTTGTTAGATATTTCTTGATATTTTTCATCATTTGGATATCGATTAATCAATTGCGTTAAGAACTCTTGTGCTTTAGCGTATTTTTCTTGGGATAATGCTTTATCTAATTTCTTTTCTAAAACTGAATCTTCTATAAATTTACAATCGCACATTGCATTAACTACCATGTCACAATCACCTTCTCTTGGCTTATATTCATCTTTTAAACTAAAAGCAATACTGAGGTTGTAAACATCATTCTCATTACGATTTTCACAACTCAACCAATTTCCCTCAGTATCAATAAGTAATCTTTTTAATTCGTCTTCTATGCCATAGCCCAGTTCTTTTAGTATTTCAAAACTTTCTAATTTATTATCACAGTTAATTCTAAAATTGACTTCTGATATTCCTACTATTCCCTTTTCTTGGGCTTTTACTGGATATTTTATATATCTCTTCATATGTCTCCAAAATGCTTGTTCACCTTCTTCATAAAAAGTCCCAACTTTATTAGTCATTTCTAATTTTTGACCATATGAGTTAAATGATAATAAAATAAATAAAAAAAATAGAATGGGTTTCATATTGAAATTAAATTGCTTGTTAAGTTAAACTAGTTGAATAAATTGATTTTTTATAAGCTATTAAAAAGCAAAATAGGCATTTTTATCTGATTAAAATCACTAGTTGACTTTATTAAAGATGAAACATTTCGTTCCCAAGTCGACCTTTAGATTCAAATCGACTTTTAACTGGTGGATAAATTAACACCAAAGAGAGTAATATGAACAGAGATATTTTTAGTAGGTAATTCAATTTATTTCCTTTTCTAAATACACCACTAGTGTGTCTTTTAAAACAGCAAAACTATTTTCTCCAACTTGCCAGTCCGATGTTGCATCTTCTTTTTGCTTGTAAATAATAAAGTCATCATTATGATCTATTATTAAATTAAAATGCCTATACCCTGCTTTGGTTACAATAATTTTTCTTTCTGATAAATCTCCTGTTATCTGTTGCATATGAACAAATCCTATAGAATCTGTTTCGAACTCATAGGATTCAATAGTTACATTCGCTTTTTCAACAGGTTGCTTAGTTAACTTATCCTTCACAATAACCTTTTGTACAGTTAGCGCATCACAAGAAATCAATAATATAGATATGATCAGAATCTTTAATCTCATTATAATCACTCAAAAGGTTTAACTCCTATGGCATTATATAAATCTGCGGTGTTGTAGAGATTGCCGTTTTTAATTGTCAATTCTACTCTTCTTATATCGCTGATGTTTTCTAGCGGATTTCCATCCACCAGAATTAAATCTGCTTCTTTGCCGCTTTCTATTGAGCCTAATTTGTCTGCCACACCAATCACCTCAGCAGAAGTAAGCGTTGCCATTTTTAATACATCCGCTGTAGAAATACCCGCTTTTACATAGTTTTCCAGTTCTTTGTGTAAAGCAAAACCAGACATGGCATCTGTACCCGGAACCATGGTAATACCTTGTTTGTGTAATTCATTAATCATGTTTAGCAACTGGTTGTACCCCTCTTTGTATTGCGCTTCTTTGCCTTTGGGAATTGGCAAACCACCAGAGTAAAACCCACGCTTTACCTGAATCGGCAATCTATCGAGAATGGCTTCAAACTGCGGATCGGGTTCTCCTGCTTTGGTAGTAAGCATACCTTCGAAAATAGACACTGTAGGGTCTAGCACAATGTTTTTTTCCTTTAGCAATTTCACAAAATCTTGAAACTCTTTGCCTTTGATGTTGATATTAGCTGCCTGTTCACCAATCATAGAAAAACGAAGTGGAGTGCGTGTATCAATCGTGTCTGACATAAAGTTGAGGGCAATCATGTTGATATGCTGAATCTCATCGTAACCGGCTTTTACTGCATCTTCGGCTAGCATGTGCGCAGGAATATGTCCGCAAACTCGCATACCAAGACCATGCGCTTTCTCTGCAATTGGTTTAACCCAAGAAGGATCAATCGAACTGTATAACTTTATCTGATCGTAGCCTTTTTCTTTGTAGAAATCTACCGCTGCCAAGCCTTCGTCTAGCGTTTTAATAATCTTTCCTATTGGTCCGGCATAAGGGCCAGCCTGATCTATAAATCCACTGATAATTAAGATTCTGGGACCTAAAACTTTATCTGTATTAAACTCATCTCGTATTTCTGGCAAGTCGAAAGAATTGGCTAAATCTCGCACTGATGTAACTCCTGCTGCCAGGTTTAAAATACCATCTGACCTGCCCAAGTGCGTATGCATGTCGAACAAACCAGGCAATAGTGTTTTGCCAGTTCCATCGATCACTTTTGTGGCTTCTGGTAATTCTTCACCTTCTGCCAGAATACTTTCAATCGTATTTCCACTGATTACGACCGATTTGTTTGCTAGCATTTTACCAGTGGCTACATCAAACACAGCTACGTTTTTAATAATTACTTTGCCACTTGGCTTTTGGGTAAGTTCGCTTGCCAGTTTGTTATAGTAGTCTTTTTCTTTTTGGGTTTGAATTTCGAGAAGTTGCTCGTTAATCTGCTCATATCCATCTCTAATACAGCTCAACCAAGTTGAAGGCAGCGCAAATATGCGATTAAACTGATCGAACCAAGCATATTCTGGTTTAAAAGAAAGCCCTGTAATTTCTACTAACTTAAGCTTGAGTGTATCTCCAATTACGATTTCTTCTATATTGCTGAGTTTTGCTGTGCCGCTTGGCAAAAGATTGATTGATTTATTTTCGCTTTCCATCATTTTTCGCACCATCATCTCTGTATTTCCAATGGTGCTATTAATCCCGATGAAGTATTCATTTCCTCCCAAATCGTATTCGCCTCTTTCCGATGTGCTCATCCATTTGGCAGACATCCCTTTTACCTGATACCTTTCGTTCACCGTGTCTTTAAGGTAATTATGCCCGTTAATCCTGATTGATTCGAGCATACCATTGTCTCTCAACTGAACTACTTCTTCGATATATGGACCTCTTCCTCTGTCATTATATTCAAAAATGTACTTAAACTTTCCTTCTTCGGTTTTCATGCTTTTAAAATAGCCAGCCTTATTGTCTCCAAAGTACAAGCTATAATTTAAGGGAATATAACCGGGGTCTTTTACAGGTTCTTCTTTCTTAGCACACGAAAATAAAAGACATGATAAGATGAGGGGAAGTAATAAGTATTTCATAGGTTGATGAGTAGATAATTTAAATATTGAGTGTTTGTAAGTTAGGAGATTAAGTCAAAAAAAGGGTTTTTATATAAAAAAACATAGTTATTAATGTTAGATATTAAATCTCATACATGGCAGTATGTCCTTTTTTCCTTGATAAAAAAAGGACGAAAAAAATCAATAGCACCGGCTACCGGAAAATCCGATGCTGCCACACACAAGTGCCCCCCTAAGCCCCGCCGGATTTTCAGGCCAACGCTTCTTTTGATAAAAATTAAAATAAACTTTCAAAGGCATAATAAATGGCTTGGTGTAATGCATCACCGTGATTGTGGGCTTCTAAAAACCTGAAGTGTAATTTCTTAGTATCTGGCTGAGCTGGCTTTAATTTCTCATACAGCTCTTTCGCAGTTCGTTCCATTATTTCGCCTTCTTTGCCAACAGCAACATAAATCGATTTCTCTGCAAGGTTAGGCAGTGGTGCAAACATTAAGAGCGATTCATCATCCCACCACAAACTAGGGCTTACGATGATGTAGTTATCAAACATTTCTGGATGTTTAAATAGAATTTCGCTAGCCAGCAAACCACCTAAGGACTGACCAATAAGGGTTTTGCTTGCACTGGTTTTGTAAGCATTGTCTATAAATGGTTGAAGCTCCGATGCGATAAACTGGATAAACGTTGCCGAACTCCCTGCGGTAGGAAAATCTTCTTTGTATTTAGGATTATTGGAAGGATAAGTAAAATCGCGTTCCCTATCGATATTGGCTATGCCTACCACAATACTTTCGGGCAACATATTAATCCACGAGAAAGAACCAAACTGAACCAAGCCAGCAATATGGATGAAATCTTCATCTTTGGAGCCATCTAACAGGTAAATAACTGGATATGTTTTGGCAGAATCTGGAGAATAGCCTTGCGGTAGGTAAATATTTAGTATTCTATTTTCATCTAGAATTTTAGAGTGTATTTCAAGAGTTTCTCCTATCGCAAAAAGAGCTTTACTTTTTAAAATTTCTGGTTGCTGAGCGAGCAGCGTTCCGAAACAGCAACTCAATACTAGAGCTAAAAAAATTTGATTTATCTTCATTTCTACGTTTTCAGTTCTTAAGGAGCCTAAATTTAGCAGAAATGAAGATTTGATAATTAGAAACCTAATACAATTATTTTTCTAAACCACAGCCATTTTGGTAAAATATGATTTTGCTGCATAACCGCAATAGATCAGCAACTCAGCAACATCAAAATCTATATGCGCCCAATCGACATCAAAATTGTAGTTCATGGTTTTGCAGCTAAAACCTGAATCCATGGTTAAAACTGTATCTTTATTTTCGTCTAACAATTTAAAGTTTGTACCTGAACATCCTTTAGCTTTGAGAATAAAATTTCTTTCGTAATAATCTGTATCAATTATCCGAATAGTCATACTACCATTCCATTTAGAAGTAATATCACCAACTTCTATCCCATTTTTATAAATCTCGTATTTGCTAGAAATAATACTTTTGGGCTTAATCTCAATAATATTGCCTTGGTATTCGGCTGTAGCTTTACAAGAAAAAACGCTTTTATATTTCACTTGTAAAACCTCAAAACCTCTATCTAATACATTAAAACTTCCATTTGCAGCACTCGATTTTATTCTCATAACCTTCAATTTTTAGTTTTAAATTCAATGTTCAGCAAAAGCAAAACAGATTGATTTTACCTATTAGTTGTCGGTTGTGCTGATTTATTACAGGTGGGTGCTGAGAGATATGTTAAGAAGTCTTTCTATACATCACATCTGTTCTAATAACATATTTAATTCCCTCACTAATTGGAATGCTTTCGTGTTTTTGCTCGTGGATAAAACAAAGTGCCGTTCCGGTTTTGGGTGAGATTGTTATTTCATCAAACTTGGTTTCTCCTCCTAAATAACCTTGGTTGAGATAGATCATAAAAGTGATTCTGCTTTCTTCAGCTTCATTTCTTTTAAACCTGCCATCAATATGTCGTTTAAACCTCTGGCCAGATTCGTATTTGTAAAAGCGAAATAACTCATTTAAACCCAACGCTTGTACATCTTCTATTTTTTCAGGACAATAAGCTTTTAGTCTTTCCCAGTACTTTTTGGCCAGACTTGTATCTTCAAACATCAAGCGGTTATTGTTTCTCAAACCCTTCATCATCTTAGCGCCTGATGGAAAGCTTACTTTTGCTTCTTCGTAGCCCTTCTGCTCGCTAAAAGTAATAAGGTCTTTACACTCTTGGTCAGATAAAAAACCTTCTATTGTCCAGATTTTGTCTGTATGTGCAATTAGTTTCATGCTGGTTATTGGTTTTTATTTAAATGGACAATTTCGCACTCTTTGCTTTCCAAAACAAGTTTAAGGTTATCAAACCCCCACAAAAAAAACAACCTCAAAAATTCGAGTTTCTGAGGTTGTAAAATAAATTATCTAATCAGTTTCTTATTGAAAGCTGGTGAGGAATGGCTCGGCTGTTCCCCAATTTTTATTTGGCTCTGCTGAAGTAGTAATTACCAGTTCGCCACCTGCTCTAATTTCTTTATGAGTTAGCCAGTTTTTGTTTAATGATTTTCCATTAAAGGTTGCTTCTTTAATGTATGCATGGTCTGGATTGTAGTTCGTCACCTTAATGGTTAAAGGCTCACCTTCTGGCCAGTTAATGCTTACTTCTTCCATAAGTGGTGCATGTAGGTAGTACACTGGCTCACCTACGCATGCAGGGAAAATACCACTACTCGCCCACACATACCAGCTCGACATGGTGCCGGCATCATCATCCATAGTAGGTAGGTAGGTTGCCGGATCGTTTTTATAAATCTTGCCAACATAGGAACCAGTTCCACGGCTGTTGTTATTAAAGTAATGCTGAATTACAGTATCAACCGCAACTTTGTGGATAATTGCCTGCGATTTCCAAGGCTGAGAAGTTCCCTGATACATTTTGGTTGTTTGTAAATCTGGTTGGTTTGCATGGTTGTAATAGTCGTGCCCAAAGAACTCGTCTAGTTCAGCTAAATACTGCTCCTCGCCTCCTATCAATTCTATCAGTCCCTTTTGGTCGAAAGGCACAAACCAACGATATTGCCAGATAGTACCTTGGTACATACCTCTAGCTCCCATTCTATCTACATCATCTTTGGTTAAATCTTTAAACTCGTTTACCCAACCTTTTTTGTATTCGAGTGCTTTCTTTTTGAATTGCTCACTCAAATCGTCTCTACCAATTGAGGCTAGAATTTTTGAAAGTGCCCAAGCATCGTAAGAAGCTTCTAAAGCTTTGTCTGGATGTGAATAATCGAGTGTTTCTGATTCTTTAATGAGGTATTCTGCAATTTTCTCAAAATCTATTTTATATCCTTTTTGATAAGCATCCCACAAAACCGGAATGGCGTGTTCTGTTCTTACCGTAGGCGATGGCTCATTTTCTGTAGCAAAATCTCTTTTACCATAAGGATAAAGATTGGCTATAGATGCCGATATGTTTTGATACTCATCAGGATAGATTAAAGATAACAATGGCAACTGCGTGCGGTAGTTATCCCAAATTGCCCAACCATTGTAAATAGGCTCTTTTGACTGTTGCACAGAACCATCAACCGCTCTGTAAGTACCATCATCTTCAGAAATTACATAAGGTGATTGTATAGCTCTGTAAAGAAGTGAATAAAACATTTTCATTCTTTCTTCATCACCTTTTACTTTAATATGGCCTAACAGTTCGTTCCAAGCTTCATCACTTACTTCTTTGGTTTCATTTAGAGAAGCTTTGGTAAGCGCTTTTTTCGCATACTCTACATTTACAGAAGAAAGCGCAACATAGATTTCTACATCTTTTTGAGACTTATCAACAGTTGCTGTTAGTTTGTGCGCTTCTGTTTCTTGCCAGTTTACAGGCTGGCTAAATTCCATGTAATAGTAAATTCTGTACTTACCTGCACCACAAGTTGTTCTGGTATCTATCCAACCGCTTAGGGTATTGCCTTCTATATGGTGTTCTTCTTCTTGAAAGCGATTAACAGTAGCATAGCTCAAGTCTATAAAAAATCCTTTTTCACCTTCTGGAAATTGATAATGATGTACACCGTATCTGTCAGCAACGGCAAACTCTGCTGCTATTTTATTCTCAAACTTTACACTGTAATAACCGGGTTTTGCTTTGTCTTCTGTCTTAATTAAGTCTGAGGTTTCCCAACTATCTCCTAAAAACGGTCTTACTAAAATATTTCCACCACTACCTTGGCAGCCTACACCTTCTAAACGTGTGTGTGAAAAACCCAGAAATTCTTTTGCGTAATACTCATATCCGGTGTGGGTAGCTGGATAAGTATGAGGCCCGATACTCAACATACTAAATGGATATGAAGCCGCAGGAGACATTTGCCCATGATCACCAGAAGAACCCAGAAATACATTTACCATCTCTGTTGGTTTCTGCGAAGCTATGTCTAAAGTTTTTTCTTCTGTTTCTTGCTGCTGGCAAGCAAAAGTGAATGCCAGTAGTGAAAGCAGTAATAAGCGTAAAGTCATGATTAATTAATATAAATAGGTTTTGAAATTTTAAATGCTGGAAAAAACAGTCTGGTAAAACTACCTGTCAGTTTTAATTATGAATAACTTTAGTAGCTGATATTCGCTATAAGCAGATATTATTAAATTCAATGGCTAAATCCATTTACTGGATTGACTCTTACAGGCTTTTTATTAGGGATTTACTCATTAAAGATTATAAGTAAAAACTGCCAGACATATAAAATGCCTGACAGCTAGTGTTTACTTATTATTCTGAATGATTAATTAAATCCGTCACGTTGGGTAACTAAATCGCTACCTACCACATCTATATAAGTTTGTGGAATTGGGAAGTACTCATTTACACCTTCAATAAATTGTGCATTAGTAAGGTGAGATCTTTTTGTTTTCTCCACTTCAATATAAGTATTCATCACGTCAACAGCATTGCCCCATCTTACTAAGTCGAAGAAACGGTGACCTTCCATAGCCAGCTCTAGTCTACGTTCTGTATGAACTGCTTCTAAAGCAGCTGCTGCGTCTGTCCAAGTTTCTGTGTATAACTCGATGTTGTAGTTATCTGCATCAGCGTCGCCTTCAAGCGTCATTACATACTGGCTATCTTTCGCTCTTTCTCTTACTTGGTTTACCATTTCTCTTGCACCTTCTAAATCACCTAAAGCCACTTGTGCTTCTGCTTTCCATAATAGTAAATCTGCATAGCGAATGATGTAGTAGTTTAATGCGCTGATATATGGCCAAGTTGGAACTTGCAAAGATGAGTTTACAGAAACGATTCTCTTTTTAGGAGCAAAAGGTCCGTAAGTTGCCAAATCTCTAGCCCAAGAAGATTCATATAAAATATTAAGATCAAGGTAAGGGATTCCCGGTCTACCTACTGTGTGGTCTAATCTTGGGTCAATAAAATCACCTTCTTCTACATCTACATTGTCGTTTACTGGCAAACCATCTTCGCCTGTTTTAAAAGCATTAATCAGGTTTTGAGATGGACGGTGAAAACCATACTGAGAGTAATAAGGCCCACCCGGAGCAGATAAACGGTCGCCAATGCTACCATTGTAGTTATCAGGAGCATTGTCATTTACTGAGTGTTGTACTGCAAAAATGATTTCTTCGCTGTTGTCATTTTCTGGAAGAAATACATCTCTAAAGTTTGGCATTAATGCATATTTACCGCTAGCAATTACTTCGTTACAAGCTGTTAAAGCCTCAGACCATTTTTCTTGGTATACATAGCATTTTGCTAAATAAGCCATGGCTGTAATCTTGTTTGGGCGACCTGCATCTTCTTGGTCTACTGGAAGATCATCATAAGCATTTTGGAAGTTCTCTTCAATTTTATCCCAAAGCTCATCTGAAGTAAACTCTGTGTTAGACTTGTAATAGTCTTCTACCAAAGTAGCAGTTTCGTCTACATAAGGAATTTGATTGTAGATTCTTTTTAACTCGAAATAATAATGACCTCTTAAAAAGTTTAACTCACCCAGTCTTACAGTTCTTAATTCGGCATCGAAATCTTCAGAAGCATTTAATAACTGAATCGCAGAGTTTACTCTTTTTATACCTTCGTAAAGCGCTCCCCACTTGCGATAAACATCAGTAATAGTTGGGTTGATGTTGAAAATCTCCATTTGGTGAATCTGGTTTTGGTCACCAGTACCACCACCACCTTTGTATGCATCGTCTGACATTACATCACCAAAACTCCAGTTAGAAGCTGGTGAGTTATACGCGTTACTAGCCTGATCGTACTGACCATTTAATACACTGTAAGCAGCGATAATTGCTCCTTCCACATTTTCCGGATTTGTCATTTCATCCGGATCAATTTCACCGTAAGTTGTTTCGTCTAGGTAAGACTCTGAACAAGCAGAAGTAAATAGCACTACTGCTAATAATATATATTTAAATAGATTTTTCATCTTTAAGTTCTTGTTTGAAATTTTCAAAAAGTGATCTTCAGAAAGAATTAAAAAGTAGCATTTAGACCTACAGTAAATGTTCTTGATGGAGGATACATACCTCTGTCAATTCCGATGTCTAGGTTTCTGCTAGATGAAGAATAGTTTTGCAGACCGATTTCTGGGGTCATGCCATCGTATCCAGTTAGAGTAAATACGTTGTTCACCTGTCCGTAAACTCTTAGGTCTAAGCCTTTCATTTTTTGCGATGGGAAAGTATAACCTAATTGCACGTTGTATAACTTAAAGTACGATCCGCTTTCTACATAGTAATCTGAAACTCTTATATTGTTGTTTGGATCATCTAAAGACAATCTTGGAATATCAGAATCTGGATTTTCTTCTGTCCAAGCATCTAATACTACATTGCTTTTGTTGTAAGCAGCTTGGTTAAAGAAATCGGTTTTATACTTGGTTAAGTTATAGATTTCGTTTCCGAAAGAACCATTAAATAACATTGCCAAGTCAAATCCTTTCCAGTAGAAGTTCATATTGATACCCAAGATTAAATCTGGGTGTGGAGAACCAATAAATGTACGGTCATCACTATCTAACTCGCCATCACCATTTGCATCTTTAAAAATTAAATCACCAGGTTGTGCATTTGGCTGAATTCCGTGTGCATCTACTTCTTCTTGAGATTTAAAGATTCCTGTAGTCTCATATCCATAGAAAGATGCAATTGGTTGACCTACTGTCGATCTTGAAATTTCTTGGTCGAAGTTCACACTGTGTAGCGAAGAACTTGGAATACCTAAATAAGAAACACTGTTTAGCTCGGTTAACTCATTTTTGTAAGCAGTTAAGTTAACACCGAAGTTATAGTTTAACTGTGGAGTGCTTCCTTTATAGTTTACAGTTAATTCAAAACCATCGTTTTTCATCTTACCACCGTTAATCCATGTACCGTCGTTTGTACCACCGTAAGTCAATGGAATTGGCGAGTAGATAAGAATATCGTCAGTAACTTTATTAAAATATTCTGCAGTTACACTCAATCTGTCATTTAATAAACCTAAGTCGAAACCAACACTAGTTTGCGTTGTAACTTCCCACTTTAAGTTTGGATTAGCCACCCTTGTTTCAACCAAACCAGTAGCAACTGACTCTTGCGAACCATCTATTGCGTAATCTGAGTAATAAGCATTGTTTTGGTAACTAGACTGTGTAGAATAAGAAGGAACTTGTTGGTTACCAGTTTGTCCCCAACTAGCACGTAATTTTAATGAGCTAACTACTGGGCTGCCACTTAAGAAATCCTCTTCGCTTAATAACCAACCGGCTGAGAATGCTGGGAAAGTACCCCAGTTATTTTCACCTAAACGAGAAGTACCATCTCTTCTAATAGTTGCTGAAAATAAGTATTTGTCTAGTAAGCTGTAATTTACTTTACCAAAGTAAGAAAGCAATGCCCACTCGCTTGCAGAACCAGAGTTCAATTGGTTATCAGTACCGTTTGATAAATACCAGAAGTTTTGATCTTCGTACAAGAAAGCATCTCTTGAAGCAGAGAATCCTTCGTAGTAATACTCAACCGCTTCTTGACCTAATAAAACATCGATGTTGTGGTTACCAAACTCTTTGTTGTAAGTTAAGGTATTAGACCAAGTTAATTGGTAGTTAAAAGAGTTACTTGTTGATAAGCTGTTTACTGCATTAGATGAAAGAATCTCGTCGTAGATATAAGAGAAACCTCTGTAGTTACTGCTGTGATAATCGATACCTACATTAGATTTTACATTAAAATCACCTAAATCAACACCAACAAATACATTACCCAATAATCTAACATCTTTGTCTTGATTGTCTTTACCTCTGTATAATTGACCTAATGGGTTGCCTGTATCGTTAATTGGGTTACCTGCATAATCACCATTTAAGTTTTTAACCGGTACTATTGAAGGAAACTGGAAAGCATTGTATACAATACTACCTAATGATGAGTTAACACCAACATCTGTAGTACGAGAAAGCGAAGCAGAGAAATTTTCTCCTACACTTATTAGGTCTTTAATTTTGTAGCTAGAGTTAAATCTGGCAGTTAATCTGTCGAAACCAGTGTATTTAATAATACCTTCTTGGTTGTAATAACCTAAGCTAAAAGATTGTCTACCGTTTTCATTTCCTTTAGAAACTGAAAGGTTATAAGATTGAACAGTTGCCGGATTAAAGATTTCTTGTACCCAATCTACATCTGCACTTGGTATCAGTTCATCGTCGTCAAGAAAAGCTGGAATTACAGCATTGTCTGGATCAGAACCGTAAATATCGTGAGAAGGCACACCACCATCATTTTTAGTTGCTTGCCATAACATATCACCATACTCTTGTGCAGAAAGCATTCTTGGTAAGTTAAAAGCTTTTTGAATACCAGTATAAGCATTAAAGCTAATTACACTCTCGTCGCTAGCACCTTGTTTGGTGGTAATAACTACTACACCATTTGCTGCTCTTGAACCGTAGATAGAAGCTGCCGCTGCATCTTTCAATACTTGGATAGAAGCAATGTCTGCTGGGTTAATGGTATTTAAACCATTAGTTACCGGAATACCATCTATAATATATAGTGGGTCGTTGTTGTTTACTGTGCTAAATCCTCTAATTCTCACTGTTACATTACCACCCGGAGCATTGTCTGTAAGTACTTGTACACCAGCCATACGACCATCAAGCATTTTATCAACACTGGCTGTTGGTAAAGATTTAATTTCGTCTGGATTTACTGTAGCAACCGAACCTGTAAGCTCTTTTCTGGTTTGTACATCGTAACCTAATACGATTAACTCTTCTAATTGAGTAGCATCTGGTTGTAGTGTAACATCTATTCTTGTCTGGTTCGAAATGTTAATTTCTTGCTTAATGTAACCTGTATAGGAAACTGAAATAAGATCGTACTCTTCTGGAACTGCCAATCTAAATTCACCATCAATATCAGTAATTGTTCCTATAGAAGTCCCTACAATTACAACTGAAGCACCCGGTAATGGATCACCAGTTTCTCCGTCTAATATTTTACCAGAAATATTTTTATCTACTTCTTCACTTACTACAACAGCCGCAACTTTCTCTTTTCTGTTTACAACATAAATATTGTCGTTAATTCTCTTAAAGTTGAATTGCGTTTGCTTAGCTATATCTTCTAAAACATCTTTAAGATTGCCTTTTCTTACTTGAATATCTAGCAAGCCTGCGCTTTTATCTACTTTAGTGCTATATGCAAATTTGAAATCAGTTTTAAATTCAATTTCTTGTAATACATCTGTTAGCCTCGCATTTTTTACATTTATAGAAATCTCTATATCCTGCAAACTTTGGCTTGAGCTATTGCCTGCCAGCAGGAATTGCATAGCTATAACCTGTATTAGGAAAACATAAAATAATTGCCTAGACACAACTACTAATAGGTTTTGTAGGTGATATTTCATAATTTTAATTTAAGATTTAGTTAATAATCGATTTGCTCAGGCCTCGAACCCCTGAGCGAAGAAACTGGCTCGGAACTACTGCAATAGATCCGGGCTTTTTTTATCCGCTAACCTTGTTAGGAATAAGAAGTGGTTTAATCTGTCTCGATCATTTCATAAGCAATTGAAAGTTTTCAGTTAAAAATCAATGTTTTACCATCTTCTGATGATGCTATTAGTTTTTGCATTTTCTACCGGTAATAATTACTTGCTTGTCGTTTATGAGCTTATAGTCAAAATTGACTAGCAACTTGAGCCCATCTAGCACATTGGTAAGCGCTTCATTCTTGTATTTAGCTCTTACCAGACAATTATTTGCCAGATTGTTTTTCATTACTATTTCGATGTTATACCAGCGTTCCAGTGTTTTTACTACATCTGAAAAAGGTATCATATCGAAATACAGTGCATTGTTTTTCCATGCCAGATATGGAGTTAGATCGACCTCTGAAACTATAATTGATAAATCGACAGCATTAAAACTAGCCTGCTGGTTAGGTATCAAAACTGCTTCTTCAACTTGCTGCTTTCTGTTAAGCTTAGGAGCTACTTTTACTCTTCCGGTTGCCACTGTAACTTCAGTGTGTTTTTCTGAAAATGAACTGATGTTAAATGAAGTACCCAACACGGTAGTAAGTAATCCATTAGATTCTACTACAAAGGGCTTTTGTGGATTTCTGGCAACCTCAAAAAAAGCTTCGCCACTTAGCACTATACTTCTTAAAGTATCTGCAAATACTTCGGGATAAGTAATAGAACTTTCGGCATTTAAAGTAACCACCGAGCCATCGTTCAGCGTAATACTGGCTCTTTGTCCTTTATTGGTTGATTTGGTTATGTATTTAATTTCTGGTGCTTTATCTTTTTCTCTTAAGTAGTTAATAGTTACCCAAGTAAAAGTGATAAGCAATAATATTGAAGCTGCAATCCGTGAAACTTGTTGGTATCCGAAACTGATATGTTTATTGATATTAGACTTTGAAGCATGTTCGGGCACTTTGGTCTTTCGCTTAATCTGATTAAATAAAACATCAGACTCAAACTCGTTTAGTTTTTTATTTTCAGCTTTAGCTCTCCAAATTTTTAATTCCAAAATATCCAGTTCTTCCCCACTACCATACTTGTCTATAAGAAAGTACAATTCCCTTAGCTCCTCTTCAGTACAGCCTTGTCGGTTCAACTTGTTTTTTAAAAATTCTTTTCTCTCCTGGTAATCCACTTAAAAAATATTTTTACCCTTATACTTTCTAAAGGGTGAGTGGGGTGAAGAGAAAAATTGAATATAATGTGGAATTAACTCTGAATTAATATTGATATAACAATCAGCAGTAAATCGGATATAGGTGATATATGTTCGCGTAATGTTTTAAGTGCCAAACGCAAATGTGTTTTTACAGAATTAACTGAAATCCCCATGTACTCGGCAATTTCTCCATTACTTAGTTGATTGTAACGACTTAGTTTATATACCTCTTTTTGTTGTGGTGGTAATTGACTCACGACCCTTTCTTCCATATTTTTAATTTCGGAAAAGGTGATGTTATCTATGGCACTGTTGTTTTCAAAACTGTTGGATGGAATCTGGTTAGAAGCTTCGTATTCTTTTACATACCTCGCCTGATGGTCTTTTACCAAGTTTTTTGCAATGGTGTAGATATAAGCATTCAGCGACTTTTCAACGTTCAGATTAGCTCTTTTTTCCCAGAGTCTTACAAATGTTTCTTGTACAACTTCTTTACTCAATTCATCTGAGCCCAAAAGTTTATAGCAAAACCCGTATAATTTGTCTTTATACAGATAATACACTTGCTCAAATGCGACCGGGTCACCTTTTTGCAGATTTATAGCCAGTCCTTCTTGTGATATGTTGGATAAACTTTTAATAAGCTAATCGATTTTCACTACCAAAGGACTTAAATAAGAACACCTTTCGCAATCATCTACCCATCAATAAATTGTTAATTTTAGAGACAAATTAGATATAGAAAGTTTACACAGGAAGGGTTGGAGGATATAGAAGGAATAGAATCTTACCTAACGTAGGCTGTCACATTTTTAAATTTGGAATCTAGCTCATCTTTACTCCAATATTTTAAAAGGAATTGAATCTGTTCTTTTGTGGGAGAGATGACGTTTTCATTCTTATCTACTATTACAGAATTTTCTAAGAATGTTTTTATAAAATAATCAGACACTGAGATTTCTTGGGTTGAGCAACCACATGAATAGTAGATGCCAGTTAATGTATCTTCTGCATTTGCTTGAAGTAAGGCAAATACATTTTCATCTTTCTTTTGAATGGAAATTCTAAATACTAATGCTCTTAATAAAGTATTATCAGATTTTGCCAACACTTGTAATTCTTTATGGCTAAGCGCTTTTTGTAACCAGTTATATCTTAACCATTGATCTGATACCTCAGCACCATCACCAATAGTTCTGCATGTAATTTCATCATAAGCAATAAATGCTAATAATGAATCTTGCTTTTCAGTATCAAAAATTTCTAAACCTAACCTTTCTACTAACTTTTGTCTTTCTTTTTGATGACAAGCGCTAAGCATACTTACTAAGAATAGGAAGCATAGAAATATAGGTTTAGAAAAAACTTGCATTAAAATCTACTCTATCTTATTCACATCTACTGTTACCACCATTTTCTGCTTACCACCACTGTATACAATTCCTTTGAGGGGAACTACATCGGCAAAGTCTCTACCAGTGGCTACTCGTACATGCTGATCGTTTACCAAAAGATTATTGGTAGAATCTAGCTCTACCCAACCAACTTCTGGTATGTAAACAGCTATCCAAGCGTGCGAAGCATCTGCTCCTACTAGTTTCGGTTTTCCGGGAGGTGGAATAGTCTCGATGTAACCACTCATGTAGCGAGCTGCCAAACCTATAGATCGTGTACAAGCCAAACCGAAATGTGCGTAGTCTTGGCAAACTCCTTTTTTGTTTTCAAAAACATCTTCGAGTGGCGTACTTATCTCTGTAAAACCGGGAGTAAAAGTAAAATCTTTAAAAATACGGGTATTTAAGTCCAAAAGGGCTTCTAGAATCGGCCTATCTGGTGTAAATGATTCTAGTGTATACTCCCGAATGCCTTTTACAAAGGTTACGTGTGTAGACTCTAAATAGAATTGGCGAGTATCATTTTTAGAAGCTGGTGTTTTTAATTGCTTTACTACAGTCTCCCAAGCTGGTGTATCTTCCGGCTTTATATCCATCCAGTTTGGCCTAGATAGCGTTACCTCACTTTCTGATTTTACAACCAGCTCTTTATGTGCTTTTTGTAAAGAAAAATACACCACATTATTCTCAAAAAAATCTTTCCTTTCTGATGAAAAATTTGGCTCTGGATTTATTGAATAATCGTATTTATCAACTTGTTGAAATGGAAAATCAGCTGGCGATTGGCATACAATATTATGACATAATGATGCCGATGACTGATAAATATACTTCGTAGCATGTGTCACCCTATATCTCATACCTCAGGAATTTCTGTTGTGACAAAACTATATTGGCTTTGTATATGGCTAAAATAATGTTCATTAATAATGTTAGATGCTTCGGATAAACCTTGCATTACATTACCCAACAAATCTCTTAACTCTACTCTACTCTTTTCTTTTTCTGGTATTGTAGCTAGATGTTGCGGATCGCAAAGCCTTACTAGAGTTGTAATTTCTAGTAGTTTCTTTCTAATCGGGTTTAAATATCTTTCTTTACCAGTAGGCATACTTTCTACATGGTAATTGATATTTTCAATCTGATAAACTACAGACTTAGGATTTAACTCATCAATTAATAACAAGCTTAACACACCATAAATCTCAAGTGTAGAGCGATACCTGTATCGATAAGTAACCAAACTTTCGTTGGCCATCAATACAAATTCTAGCAGTGTTTTTTCTGTTTCTGTATCGTGTTTAGCCGATAAGATATTTTTAAGAATAGCACAAGTCTGCATAGAAGACTCCAAAAACCTTCCGATATTTAATATATACCAAGATGGCTCTCTTGTCATATTATCGATATTTAACCCATGAAAAGCCATAAGTTTGATAATCAAGTTATCTAGGTTTCTGTTAATGTCACTTACACTTGTTTTAGATTGCATATGCTCCCACTCTTCAGAGATGCTTTCTAAAATTCGCCAAGTATCTAAACTTAACCTATCTCTTACCGCATATCCATTAGAGATAAATGCCTGTAAAGACTGACTTAATGTACCTAGCCTCTTGGTATCATTCATCAAAGAAATAAGCTCTTTCTCTGGGTTCTGCAAAGTTTTTCTCTTAAAAAAACCTGGCTGAGTACCCGTAATTGCAGTTAATGCCTTTAAAAGTGGAACAAGTGTAATATCATTTTCCACATTGGTTTCATCATCTGTTTCGTAGAATTTTCTAATGATAATCCTCAACAAGCGCACAGTATAAATCGAGCGTTCGATATGTCTACCCAACCAAAATAGGTTCTCACCTGTACGGCTTGGTAGTATATTTTCTACTTGTTGTGTTACTCTTACTTTTTTATGAGTCTCTACTTTTCTTCTCTCTTGCCCAAGCACCCAAGTATCTTTACTAATTCCACCATTCTGATTAGAAACAATAAACACTCCTCTATCTGGCGAACTGCGAGACAAACCACCCGGCATTACATGGTAAGTGCCTTTATCTGAGTCTGAAACAATGTAGCTTCTAAAAACTGCATTGCGCGCTTCTAGTTTACCATCTATATAAGAGGGAGTAGTTGAGAATTTCACCATCTCCTGCCCTACATATAAATAAGGTCTGGTATTGATATCTGCTATTAAATCGTCAAGTTCACTTTCAGAAAGATCACCACCATATACAGTTCTGTTTGAATTGTGTCTGTATATTTTTCTGATGAGTAAAAACTTGATGTTTTCTAGCACATACTTTTTCTCTTTTTGTTGCCCACACCACCAAGTAGCAACTGATGGCAATATTAAATCTTCGCCTAAAATATGCTTGCAAAGCTGAGGTAAAAAGGCCATCAACCCGGGGTTTTCCAGAATTCTGGTACCAAGAGGATTAATAACTAATACCTTCTTCTCTCTAATTGCTTCCATTAACCCAACAACACCCAAATGCGAGTCTTGCCTAAACTCTAATGGATCGCAAAAAACATCATCTACTCTTCTTACAATTACATCTACTTTCTCTAGCCCTTCTATAGTTTTAAGCCAAACATAGCCATCACTTACAGTTAAGTCTTCGCCCACTGCCAATGTAAAACCCATAAAAGAAGAAAGGTATGCATGCTCGAAATATGTCTCGTTACCCGGACCGGGAGAAAGCACTACAATTCTTGGATTCTCTTTATTTTGCCATGCTAAATCGACCAGTGTATTTTTTAAGGTCTGATAATAACTGGTAATTTTCCGCACATGGTTTTCTCTAATCATTTCAGGAAATACACGTGTCATGGCTACCCGGTTTTCGAAAGCATAACCCGCTCCTGAAGGAGCATCTGTACGATCGTGCAAAACCCACATTTTACCGTCGGGTCCTCTTGCCAGATCAGCAGAATATTGTATCAACTGGTGTTCGCCCGGAATTCTGATTTTATCCATCTGCCTCAAAAAGCCCTGATGGTTATATACCAACTCAAATGGAATTAAGCCTGCTCTAATGAGCTTTCTTTCTCCATAAATATCTTTTAAAACATGATTGAGCAGTACTGCACGTTGTCTCAATCCTTTTTCAATCATTTCCCAGTCAGCTTCACCAAATACCATTGGTACCGGATCGAGTCTCCACGGTCGGTTTTTTCCATTGGGGTCACCATAAATATTATAGGTAACACCATTGTCTTTTAGCTGTTGAGCGACTTCACGAGCTCGGTAATCCATTTGTTCGTTACCAAGCGTATCAAAGCTTTTAGCCAGTTTTAGCCAATGTGGAAAAACTGTACCTTCAGCATTGGCCACTTCGTCAAAAAATGGAGTGTTGTTTTTAGTTCTCTCCGACAAGTAGAAGTCTATCATAGATTCATTAACTACAACTTTTTCGTCCATCAATAATGTTTTTTACCCTTATAACGCCTCAAGTCCATTGTATAGGGA
The DNA here is from genome assembly GCF_026250525.1 of Chondrinema litorale. Classification (GTDB taxonomy): domain Bacteria; phylum Bacteroidota; class Bacteroidia; order Cytophagales; family Flammeovirgaceae; genus Chondrinema; species Chondrinema litorale. The sequence continues at coordinate 2,405,573 of NZ_CP111043.1, read as the reverse complement.
TAATCAGGATTTACTATTTCACCAGTGGCTTCATAGTGACTCAAAATGTTTACTTTGGTTACAAATCTACCAGAAGATTGTTGGTTCATCACTGTTGGCTCAACCAGATTTACTGAATGACCAAAGTCAAAGAATCTTGAAATTCTTCTCGATTCTGCCTCGTAACTGTTTACAGGGAAGGTGTCGTAATTTCTACCTCCCGGATGTGCCACATGATATTGACAAGCTGCGACAGACTTATTCGTCCAAGTATCAAATAAATCAATGATCAACGGGGTATCTGTACCTATAGTAGGATGTAATGCCGATGGTGGTTGCCATGCTCTGTATCTAATACCTGCCACATACTCACCTTGAATGCCTGTATTTTTCATAGGAATACGAATACCATTACATAGCAAATGATATCTGGAATCTGTTAATCCTGATATTTTTACCTGTATACGTTCTAATGAAGAATCTACAAAACGGGCTGTTCCTGTACTCGACATTTCTTCGCCCAATACATGCCATGGTTCTATCGCCATTTTCAACTCTATATGAATATCATCTACCTGTAACTCTCCTAAAAATGGAAATCGGAAACTGAAAAACGGATCGAACCATGAAATATTGAAGTCGTAACCTGCTCCTACTAAATCGTTGATTACCTCGCCAAGGTCTTTATAACAGTAATGAGGTAACAAAAACTTATCATGTAAAGCAGTGCCCCACCTTACTAATTTATGATTGTATGGCTTCTTCCAAAACCAAGAAAGTAATGATCTAATGAGCAGGAACTGCACCATACACATTCTATAATGCGGTGGCATATCAAAACCTCTAAACTCCAAAATACCTAACCTACCAGTTGGCGAGTCTGGCGAATAAAGTTTGTCTATACAAAACTCTGCTCTATGTGTATTGCCTGTTATATCTACTAATAAGTTTCTAAAAATTCTATCTACCAACCAGTAAGGCACATCATTTTCACTCATATCTGGCACTTGCTGAAATGCCAATTCTAACTCATAAAGAATTTCATCTCTACCTTCATCTACCCTTGGCGCCTGACTAGTTGGCCCGATAAACTGGGTTGAAAAAAGATAAGATAATGATGGGTGATGTTGCCAATAGGTAATAAAACTTTTTAAAACATCTGGTCTTCTTAAAAGTGGACTGTCTCCCGGAGTTACTCCACCTAAAGTAACATGGTTGCCACCACCAGTACCAGTATGGCGGCCATCTAAGTTAAATTTCTCTGTAGTTAAGCGAGACTGAGCGGCTCTATCGTAGAGTGTATCGTAAATTCCGAGAATCTCTTTCCAAGAAGATGATGGATGCACGTTTACTTCAATTACACCCGGATCTGGCGTAATCATTAACTTTTGCATTCTGTTATCAGAAGGAGGATCGTAACCTTCTATAAGCACAGGCATTTGCAATTGCTCAGCCACACTTTCTATTGCACTTACCAGATTGAGATAATGCTCCAAATAACTTACTGGAGGTAAGAATACAAACATTTTACCTTCTCGAATCTCAACCAATATGGCTGTTTTAAAGATAAAACTGCTGTTGTTATAATTCTTTGATGTATCAATTAAATCTTCGATTTCTTCTGGTGCAGGTAAAGCTTCAGCTTCTTCTAAAAGACTTCGTTGATGTTTAATTTCTTCTTCTTTTGGGTTTACATATTGAATAGAATTAAGCGGAAGCCTTAAACCTATTGGCGAATTTCCCGGAATTAGAAACATATGCTCTCTACGGAATTGCCATTTACAACTTTTCCAACTTTGGTTATAACCATCCCATTCGATAGGCACTACAAAACCTACTGGCTCATTCATTCCCTGACTAAGCAATTCTGCTAGTCTTTGTCTCTCTAATGGAGATTTAAGGTCTTTTTTTAGCGGATCAACATTTACCGGTATTTTACTTTCTTCCCAAGCAAAATAGAATGGGTCTTCGTAAGCCGGTAAAATATTTTGTGGATCAAGGTTTAACTCTTCTCCCAACTTTGCTATAAAGTTTTTGGCATCGTTTGCACTAAACCCATAGTTACGAGAAAGGTCTGCCATTAATTCATCATTCTTCCAAATAGGCAAGCCATCTTTACGCCAGTAGCAGGCTAACTTCCAACGAGGTAATGGCTCTCCCGGGTACCATTTACCCTGCCCATATTGCATAAGAGCACCGGTTCCAAACTCATCTTTGAGTAGGTGAAACAACCTGTTTGAAAGTCTTCTTTTATGTTCTCCGTCTGCCGATGAATTCCATTCTGGCGCATCTTGATTTTCTATTGCTACAAATGTTGGCTCTCCACCCATGGTAAGCCTAACATCATTCGCCTGCAAATCTTCGTCTACTTTATCTCCTACAGCAATTATTTTTGCCCATTGCTCATCGCTATAAGGCTTGGTAACCCTTGGTTTCTCTACAATTCTTTTAACAGAGTTTTCGAACTGAAACTCTGTTTTTACTGACTCGGCAGTTCCAGAAATTGGCGCTGCACTCTCAGGGTTTGGTGTACAAGCCAAAGGAATGTGACCTTCACCTGCGAATAAACCAGAAGTTGCATCTAAGCCTATCCAACCTGCTCCGGGTACATAAACCTCTGCCCAAGCATGTAAATCGGTAAAATCTTCTTCTGGGCCAGATGGGCCATCAAGAGATTTTACATCGGGCTTTAACTGTATAAGATAACCAGACGTAAATCGGGAAGCGAGTCCCAAATGTCTGAGCACCTGTACTAATAGCCATGTAAAATCGCGACAAGAACCAGAGTTTTTTGTGAGGGTATCTTCACAAGATTGCACCCCCGGTTCCATTCTTATATTGTAATTAAGCCTATTATATATAAGTTGATTTGCTGCTACTAGAAAATCAACTGTGTTCATATCTTTTTTCAGCAGAGTTTTGGCTTCTTCTACCAATTCCAATAGCAATGGCTCTTTTTCTTTAATTTCCAGATATGGAGAAAGCTGCTGCTTTAGTGAAGTATCATACTCAAAAGGGAATTTCTCAGCGTATTCTTCAACAAAAAAATCAAATGGATTTATTACCACCATTTCGGCAATTACCTCCACGTCAATCTCGAAATGATCTATCTTATCTGGAAAAACTACTCTTGCCAAATAGTTACCAAATGGATCTTGCTGCCAGTTTATAAAATGATTTTCAGGTTTGATATTCAGCGAATAACCTTTAATCTGAGTTCTTGAATGCGGCGCTGGGCGTAAACGAATTACTTGAGGCGAAACCTCAATATGATGCTCGTAATGATAGCTTGTAAAATGCCTTAGTGCTACTCTTATCGACATAATTAATATTTAGGCGTTGAGATGCGAATGTCATATAAAAATATTCTTTTTTAAATAGATTATTCAAAAAATGAGAAAGAATATTAAAAATGCTAACAATCTATTTAAGTTTAATTTTAGCGCTTAATTTAGTCTGCTTTTTTTAGATAAAAAATATCCTTCGGTAGAATGATTGCCAAAGGAGACATATGTACCTTTTATGGTGTAGCTACTGCTAATAAATACCAAGCTGCATGAGGTAACCACTGTTCAGCCCAACGCCAATCGTTATCCATTCCGGTTTTTGCATAAGAAAGGTTGAAATCGATATCGTGTTCGTCGTTAAAGCCAGCAGTAATTCCATTCACAATGCCTCCAGGAGCTGTTTTATATTCGTATGTGCCGAAAAAACCATATTCGGGATTGTTGTGACCTTTGCCATGTAACATACAAGCATCGTAAGGATTTAAACCCAATACCCAGTTAAGTTGGTTTTGTGCAAATGCATTTAGCTTTTGAGCAAAGGGTTTATCTTCAGAAAAATAATTAGCGGCCATTCTGGCTGCTGCTGCCATAGATGAAAGTCTGGCATTTTCTCCTTGCCACCAAGGTGCTGCGTCACTACCATGTGGAAAAAAGAAAGAAGTTCTTCTATTACCCAAAGTATCTTGCACCAACTGTCTGCTATACCCAAAAGGATTGTTTACTTCTAGGGTAACTGCCAACTCAAACTCTAAAGATTTTTTTACTACCTCTTTAATTATATTCTGAGTTGCATTATCTGCAATTTCAGTATAATACATTAGACTCATTACTGGTAAGCCAGCATCAGATGGATGAAAAAAAGGCCTGTCTTTTTCATCTGCACGCCAAAAATCTTTGTAGGTTTTCCATGAGCTTAATCTGCTCATAAGCGAATTTGCACGCTTGTCAGCAGCTTGTTTGTACTTTTCTTTTTTAGTGGCTTTGTACAGCTCTGTTGCTGCGTTTAATGCACAATAATCATCCAGTATATTTTCAACTCCATTATTGGTCATTACCAGATTTTCTTTTTCTAAATAAATAAAAGCCTCTTCTGCTGCTACGAGATATTCTTTATTGGTAAAATCTCCTGATATATCATAAGTGGAAGCCATCGCCAAAGCAGCAATAGCAATACCACCACCAGATCGATAACTTACTTGATAGCTCAATAATTTATTGGCTTCTTTCTTCTCTTCGTGGAATGACTGATCTTTAGATTTCTTGATACTGTAGCCTTCACTCTCTGGTCTTACTACTCTGTCTTTCGCCAATTTACCGGGACCGGGTGCGCCCACACTACGGTAAAAAGAACCATCAGCAACATGCATCCTAACTAGAAAGTCTGCGCCGTACATAGCTTCATCTATCAATCTCCTGCTACTTTGGCGAAAATCTTTGCCATCTGCTTTCTTCAAATATTCATATGCTTTAAACATACTCCATGCGGAAATGGTAATTTGCTGAGGATTGAAATAAGTTGAAAACGAAAGGTGAGATAAGTGCTTGCCATAGTCGCCAGTTGCATCATACCAACCACCATGTACATCTACAGTATCACCTGTTTCTGGGATTACCAAGTGTTTGTCTGCTTTGTCGAATAAACCAGAACTACGTTGACCTTTAAAATAGTAAACCACATCTGAGAGTGTGAGCTTTTCTATGAGGTTTGCTTCTATATCAAATGGAAAAGAATTTACAACTTGCTGATTAAAACTGATTTGGATTCGATATTTTCCAGCATTCTTAAAATCACTGAAATCCATTTCCCAAAACTGCCAGTTTTTCCACTTATCAACAGCACCATTAAAAGTAACTTTACCATTGTATACAGTTTTTCCAGTGTTTTCATCAATTAATAAAAAGTTATCAACAGGTAGTTTTTCTTCGGCAATTACTACTGCTTTTTTACTTCGACTTTGGTCGTAGCCTATATGGTTTGTTAAAACTTTTACATCTTGAGCGAATAAATAATACGATAGTTGAAGTAGTAAAAAGGTTGCCAATGTTTTTTTGATGATCTTGTGCATAGGGCTAATTACATTATGTTTTTTGCAAAAAAATTGAGTGTATTTCAGCAGGGTTGTTTCTGCCGTTTATTTATATTTCTAGTAATTCGTAAAAAATAGCATCATCAAACTTATTTGCCTGCCGCCCAGAAAATAGCATTTTTAAACAGGGTTGTATAAGCTTGGTTTTCAAAAAGAATGGGTGAATGCCCCATAAAAATGTAGAGATTTCGGGCTGCTTTTGATTCGTTTGTCCAGATTACGGGATGGTCGCCCATCTTAATCTCAGAGTCTGGCTTATAGGAGTTTTCATCTACACTAGCCAATACCTTCACTTGCTTTCTTGGGCTATTATCGTAGGTATACCATTCTTCTTTTTTAATCGTAAATGAAACTGGTACATCTTTCATTACAGGATGTTTTTTCTTTTCAACATTAACTTCGGCTTGGGCAAAATCGGCTATGTAGTTTTTAAATCGGATACCTCCCATAAAATCTGAAAACCATTGCCACATTGAGTAACCATCGAATTCGCCTAATAAAGTTGCATGGTGGAAGCCAAGCCAACCTCCTTTTGCCTTGATCAATATATGTCTCAAAAGCTGATTTTTGAGCATCTGTCCATGTATAAGGTGGGAAGTCTAATTGAATTATTAATTCAAATTGTTCTAGAAACTGTGCTGTAATTAAATCTGTATGCTGGATGTATTTTATCGTGAAATGATGTGCTGAGGAAAGAGAATCGAGCCAAATTTTAGCTCTTTGGGTATATTCTAGATGATGGCCTCTATTTTCTTCTAAAACCAAAACATTAAATTCTGGTCCACTTGGAATGTTTTGAGCTTGAATACTAAATACGCTAGTAATGTACACTAGGAAAAGTGTAATAACAGGTTTGTTCATTCAGTTTATTATCTTCTTGTTAGTTAAATATTTACTTTACAATTAATCTAATTTTATTTATCTACTTTAAACAAACCTTTATTTCACCTTCAATCTATACCTAAATCACTCTCTTTAATTAAAACTGTAAGTTTATTTAAAAACTCTTCTGGAAATTGATGCCCCCACATTTTCTGATACTCATCTAGTGTATACTTACTCTTAATGTCTGTAGCAATTTTGTATGCATTTTTCACATAATGCTTGAGTGTAGTTCGTCCCTTAAATAGCATCTCATACTCTCTAGATGCAATGCGATTATAGGTTGCTATATCTTTATATAATCTTAATTCTATTTCAACTTCTTTATCACTAATTTTCCTAATAACAAATTGATAAATAGCTGATGAAGTTCTACCAAAAAATGGAACGATAACAACCCTTTTGTCTAATAGTAACTTTTTAGCAGAATCTATAAATGCATACATAGAATCATATAGACAAGAAGCATCGAATTTTATTTCAAATGTATCTGCTTTAAACTTTACTCCTGCTAAACATTTATCTTCTAAATTATAATTGAAGTCAATATTCATTTCATAATATTAAGTTTTGTAAAAGTAAACTTAGTATTTGATTATCATATAATTCACTTTAGTCTATGAAGCTGATAAATATAAAAAATACCATAAACTAAATCTTTAATCTATACCATTATTTAGACAAATCAGGTATTAATTGATTTAAAAACAGAATTATATACTATCAGCTAAAAACTTTGCAACATCTATTTGCCACTTATTTTGGTACTTAATCAAATAGTTTTCATGTGCAGCTTCCGGATAAGTTTCTAAAGCTTTGATACCTTTCAAATTCGAAAAGATTGTGTCAATCTCTTCTCTGCTCACTTTTTGGTCTTTCTCACCATACAATAATAAAGTAGGGCAATTTACTTGTTTAGCATAATTTTCCGGATTATGAGCAAAAGCCCAGAAACCATTTTGAATGCCTCCCCAAAAAACCAACAAGCCTGCCATTGGAAATGTTGGTACTTGCATTATTCTAAATCTTGCACAAACAGTTTTGTACATAGAACCAAACGGACACTCAACTATAATTGCTGCTGGTGAAATGTTATAATCGCTTACTGCCTTTAAAATGGCAACAGCTCCCATGGAGGTACCGAAAAGAATAATATTTTTTTCACCTTGTTTGCTGAGGTAATCGAAACAAGTTTTTACTTGTTTACTTTCGAAAAAGCCAATAGTTGTTTGATTACCTTCTGATTCGCCCGAGCCCATAAAATCGACTAGTAAAGTATTGTAACCCATTGCTAAAAAGGCTTCTGATTTATCGAGCATAGAAGATTTTTCGCCACTAAAACCATGAAACAAAGCTACCGTTCCTTTTGAGTTTTCTGACTTTATTAGCCAGCAAGCTATTTTCTTATTACTCTCTAATTCAATTTTCTCGAAACTTCTGCTAGGTAGGATTTTATTTTCTGGCCTTGGGTTGTTTACACCGAAAAACAACAAACTTGCTTTATCGAATAAACTCAGTGGTGCAGGCGAACTGGTTTTGGTTATTTCAGGATTTGCAAAATGCGTGAATTTATAAGCATGGAAATAAGCTACAACATTCATTAGGATAAAGAAGATCCATAGGGAGTAGCGGAATAGTTTTTTAGCTGGCATTTGATTACTTCATTACAAACTCTTTGTGATTTTTTTGGATAAATATAAGCTTATCACTCTTCATTTTATTCTTATCTAACTCCTCATACATTCTTGCAACTTCTTCTTCATTACTCCAATCTTCATTATTTAAAAACTGCAAAATTTCTTCACTTTCTAGTGATTGATATGCTTTAACGAGCTTATTTTTTTCGGTGGGAATTAACAGAAAATCTCGAATAGCAATATCAACATCTCCAGTTTCCATTACATTTTCAAAATCGTAAGAATGATAGATTACTTGTTGATAAGTGGATAAATTGTTGATAACTTCAGTCAGTTTGTTACTAAATAGCTTTTTTTCAGACTTATCAACAGGTATACTTTCAATTATTTTTAAATACCAGTCATAAATTAAGACATCAACATCTTTGGTAGAGAGAATGCGTTCTTTTGTGATTGGTGGTAGAGCTTTGCCTAAAGCTATTTTGGCTACATCTTGAACAAAATCAAATTCACTATTCAACAATTTTGAAAACTGTTTTTCATTTTGTTCTGCTTTAAGTTCATCTTTTATTTTCTTTATCTCTTGTTTATCCATCTAGTTTATAATAAGAATTAACAGCTTCTTGGCCTGTATAATTAGGACCAGCGGTATCATCGGCTCCTTGGTATACACCAACATGTTTCCAATCTGATCTTCCATCTATCTTAAGTAAATGGCTTTTCGAATTGTAAACCCAGCCCATAGATTTCCAACTATCTTTAATGCATTTATCTATTGGTTTGCCCAAATTATTTTTCAGGTTATTTAAATCTATATGGCCAACTAACTTGCCCGTAGGCTTTAATAATGCCGCTATTTTTTTTATCACACCTAACTTATCACCAACATAATGCAAACCATGCACACAAGTAATTAAATCGAACTGCCTATCGGTCTCCCAAAGTTCAATGGCACACTCTAACAGCTTTAGGTTTGATAAATCTTTACGGGGATAAGCTTCGAACATCGATACCAGATCAAGACCAATTATTATAACCTGTTTTTCATAATCTGTTTCTTTAAGAAGTTGAGCGCACTCTATTAAAGCTTTTCCCTCACCACAACAGATGTCTAACCATAGTACTGTTTCTTCGCCTGTTTCAATTCTATTGCTTAGAAACTCAAAAATGTTAATCCCGATCTCTTTGGCATAGCTGTTTACTCCTGTGAGTTGTCTTTGCCGGTTCATTTTATTATTGGCTACTACATGCGATAACCTCAGTTGATTATCTTCAATCAATTTCATTTTCATATATGTTAATTTGTCCCCACAACTTACAAAAAATATCAATCCATCCCTAAATCGTTGGTAAATGTACTAGTTAAGAAAATTTCATCGACGTCTACTCCGCTATGTTCCATGGTAATACCCATTACTGCAATTTTCACTTCAAATACATCTGATAAGTTACTAAAATCAATTAATCGCATATAATTTAATGCACCAATGCAGTCTATAAGCCTTTCAACATCATTGTCTAAAAAAGGAGGTTTAGACTCAAAAATCGTCATTCCTAAAAAATTTCTCTTCTTTTCCAGAATGCCTAAATCGCTTTTGTTCAACTTAGGCAGTTTATAAGTAATTAGATATTCGATGCTATTCCAGTGTTTTTTAATATCCTCTTTAGGAAGTACTTCTTTTAATATAGTATTCCATTCGAGTGATTCTGTAATCAAACCTAAATCGAAAAAAGCAGTATTTACCTTAGAAAATAAGGTATTCTTTAACTCACTTTGTTCAGAATCTATATTGAGTTTTGCGCAAAGCCACTCAATTACATCACTCACTGTTGATACTTTCCCTGCGTCTGCATCAGGTATTTGCACTTTAAATTTATCTTCAAAAGCCATTATCAGCTCTACTGTATCTAACCCCATAATTAGTTTCAATTTAATAAATCAAGCGAATATTAGTTACAAAGCTTTTAGCTAAACTTCATTAAAAGTTTATATAACCATTCTGTGTTTTCAGAAACATTTTCCTAGATTTAAAATAAATTAAACAATCATTCAATCTATTTTAAATGTCTACTCGCAGAAAATTTATACAGAAACTAGGGCTTGCTGCTGGAGCAACTGGTGTACTTGCTCATGATACATTTGCATCTTCAAAAACAGATATACAAACCAAAAAAGCGAAGCGGGTTTTAAGAATTGCCCACATCACCGATGTGCATTTGCTAGCTCAACCAAAATCTGAAAATGCGGTTATCACCATGTTTTCAGAAATTAAAAACATGAAAGATCAGCCTGATTTTATTATTAATACAGGTGATACAATTATGGATGCCAACAATCAATTACCAGAAACGGTGGAAGAACGTTGGAAAGCTTGGCATAAAGTGAGTGAGCACAATGCTTTTGAAACATTCCATTGTATTGGAAACCACGATGTTTGGTACTTGCCTAAAGAGAAAAAAGAGCAATATAAAGACGATGAGCGACTGGGCAAAAACTGGGTTTTGAATGAATTGAAAATGAATAATCGCTATTATTCTTTCTCAAGAAATGGCTGGCATTTTATCTGTCTCGACAGTATTAATTATGGAGAAAATGGCGTGCATTTAGACGAAGAACAATTAAACTGGCTAAAAAATGAGCTAGAAAATATAGATTCTAATACACCAGTTTGTGTGTATTCTCATATCCCGATTTTGTCTATCACTTCTTTTACATACTACCTTAATAGAAAACCAGCACCAGAAGTACAATTCCCAAGAGGTGATATGCACTCAGATTACAATGAATTGAAAGCACTATTCTACAAACACAAAAATGTAAAACTTGCTTTGAGTGGGCATAACCATTATATAGATGATGTAGCATATTTGGGAACTACTTATATGTGTAATGGAGCGGTTTCTGGCAATTGGTGGAGCGGTGATTTAGATGAATTCCCTCCGGCTTATGCCATTATCGATTTGTATGAAGATGGCACAGCTCAAAGAGAGATGGTTTATTATAATTGGGAATAGTCAGATACGATTTGATAGAAGAAATTAATTAGCTGAATATTCTCGATATATTATGAGGTTATCTAGGTGAAAATTCAGCTATTTTTTTTTTCACTATTGATTATAAGTCAACTAAGCTGTTCTACCTCCTTTATTGATTTCATTATTTCGTAATGCTTATTTTTTACTGCTAAATCATAAGCTGTATTTCCCCATGCATCTTTTATACTTATATCTACTCCTTTACTTATAAGCAATTTCGCGGTTTTAACATAGCCATAAATAGCCGCTTCATGCAATGCAGTTCTTCCTGTTTGAGTATCAACAAGGTTAACATCAACTCCTAATGTTAAAGCATTTTCCAACATCTCTGGATTTTTCACTAATCTAGTTAATGGAAACTCTTTTAATTCAGCTCCATGCTCGATTAACAGTTTAGCTATTTCTATTCGATTATATTCTAAAGCAATCCAAAGCAGAGATTCAGTTGTAATTGGATGACGCAAATTAGAGTTTACTCCATTATCCAACAACAATTCTACTATTTCTTGAGAATCATTTGTAATTGCATCAAATATCGCTGTGTTACATTCCGAACCAGAATTAAGGTCGACTGAAAGGTCGCTTGAAAGGTCACCTGAAAGATTGACTCCTTTACGAATCAACCTTTGCACTTTTTCTATATCATTTGTAAGACTTGCATCAGCTAAGTCACAATAGAAGCAATATTCATCATCAGATTGCTGCATACATTTTACTTATCAAAAGGATACAATTTATTAATTGGTCCATACTGATAATCAAGTGCATCTAATCGAGTAGTACCTACCCATGAACCAGGTGCATCTACTACAAGGATAGTTTTTGCATATCCGGTTTCGTCAAATCCTCTTCTAAAATGCACTCTCGATTTCACAACAAACACCTGATATTTGTCTGGATCAATTCCACCAAAAGCCAACTCTTCTGGATATAAAATTTGCTCGTAAGCTGGCGTGATAATTAAAAGGTTATTATTACCAAAGTCTATAGCAGCAATATTCTCATAATTCCACTTAGGTCCGAAAAAGACTACTTTTCCTTTAATACGTACTGGTTCTCCTGCATGCTTTCCGGTAAAACCACCCACTTCCATATCGAAATCATCTCCGGGTTTCGCATTTTCTGCTTTTAGTTTATCCAAAACTCTTTCGTCTCGCAAAGTGGCATAAAGCACGCCTTCCACTTTTTGATCAATAAGCTCTTTTAAAATCCATGTTGCATCTCCGGGTCTGTCTGAATGATCACCCAAAGCCACAGGAGTGTTCCCATTTTTAATTGCTTCTACAGTTTGCTTTACAGCATCAACTGGCATTGGATATGAGCCGCCTGCAAACTCTTCGCGCACTCGCCAAATATATTCTGCCATATCATCTGCAATTGAATCTGCCAAATGCTGATCGTTGTTGGTAATTACATGCACAGTGGCTCCAATATCTGGCACATCAGACCAAGGGAAACCATAAAAAACACTCACATACGTATCTGGTAGTCTTGCTTCCCATCTTCTTGCTCTTTCCATGATATCCATAGATGGAGTTTGGCCCGTCCACTGTAAAACTGTTGCTGTAACAACTGGTGGTTTTCTGGTAGCTGTAGTTGCTTTGTAATTGCCTTTAATGGCGCGATAGATAAAGTTTGCTGATCTGCCACCTTGTATAAATGCATCATAATGTGGATATCTTTTAGTTACAAAAGCCGCATCAGACCACTTTAAAAATTCTTCGTCTTCGTTGCCATGCAAATCGAATGAGCCAGCAATTGGCACATCTTCACCTACTAATTCTCTCACTCTTTTGGCTATTTCTGCTTCTGGTCGTGGCACATCTCTCACTGCCATTGCCCCATGTAAAGCCAGATAAACTCCCTGAACCGGCATTTTAGATTTTAGGTCATTCAAAATCATGGTCATAAAATGCTCGAAACTTTCTTTGCTATTCCAACTTCTAGAAGAACCGCCAAAAACATCGTCTGGCGATTTAATACCCACTAAGTCTACATCTATATATTGTTCGGCAGTATGCACAAAACCTTTTACATAACTATCTGCTTTTAGCACTTCTTCTTCGTTTAAGAAGTCTTTGTTTTTTGTCCAGTCTGCTATTTCTGTATCACCACCCGGACAAAAAGTACAGGTTTCATGTTGGTAGCGGATTACTGCAATTTTTAATTTCTCTGTTTCAGGTGCTTTTGGCTGGCTGCAACTTTGAAATATGAATGCTAATGCAATTGATAATAGGTAGCGTAAAGTCTTATTCTTCATTTGTTGAGTTTTAATTTTTGATATTGAGTGATTTTAAAATTAAAACTAAGCAAGCTTAATTGTACATTATCGCTATGAAAAATATAAATCCGATGGTATCCCCATTCGGTTTTTAACTAAATTTTATTAAGTTTGACTTATTAAAATCTCTTTATAAGAAATATCACCCATCCACTAAAAGCCGCTCTGGCTTTTCAAAATCAGCTTATCGACTTCAGATAAGCTAATAAAATCTATGTCTTAATTTTTATAAAGAGTAATATGAATACACATATTAATGAACCTGTTGCTGTAATTGGCGGCACTGGAAGATCAGGTAAATACCTTGTTAAGCACCTACTAGAAAAGGGATTTCAGATAAAAATGCTACTGAGATATCCTGAAAAACTTGATATTAAAAGTTCATCTATAGAAATAATTAAAGGCGATGCTAGAAACCCAGATTCAATTCAACAATTGCTTAAAGGTTGTAGTGCATTGATAAGCACACTAAACCAGCCTAAAGGCGAAACACCGATTTTTAGCGAAGCCACTAAAAATATTATTCAATCGATGGATTTGCTACAAGACAAAAGATACATTGGTGTTTGTGGGCTTAATGTTGATACTCCTTTTGATGAAAAAGGGCAACAAACGCAACTTGCTACCGACTGGATGAAGAGTAACTTCACAGAAATTTGTGCAGATAGGCAGCAAGAATATGAATTATTGGCAAATAGCGCTGTCAATTGGACATTGGTGAGACTCCCTCTTATTATTCCCACTGACGTTGATTGTGAAATTGAAGTAAGCCTGCAAGATTGTAAGAGTGATAAAATCAATACTATACCGCTTGCCAAGTTTCTTGTAGATATACTTGAAAATGAATCTTATGTAAAACAAGCTCCTTTTGTAGCTAATAAATAAAAATTAACCCAGTGAGTCGTATGGCTTGCTGGGTTTTCATTTTCTATTTATTTATTATAAAAGCACATACCCCACAACTCCCATTAAGATAATTGGGCTAGCATTTACACAGGCTTTTAAAATGCTGAAGTTATTGAACCTGCTTAGACCTATTAGCAATATTTTTACTGAAATCAACCAAATAAAGATGTAAAGCACATTAATAAGCAATAGCTCAACACCTTCAATATGGTGGAGTTTTCCAGATAAACCCAAATAGAGCACAATGGGTAACTTTAAAATAACTGGGATAAAAGTATAAGCCAACACACATCGCAAATCGACTATTTCAATTGTGCCTTTTAAAAGTTTGTTGAGCCCATAAAGTATAAAAGTAAAAATGTACTTACCAAATAAGAGACTTAGCAAAGCACCCATTACTATCGATAAAACCCAAAGTAAAATAATAAACTCATTTCCTACAGTAGTTTCAACACTAGCTAGATTTCTGTAGAAAGACTCAAACCCAGTTGACATACCAATTAGAATAAAAATCAAATTACAACGAGTATTTAACTTGTCTGCTGGTAGCTCATTTAGGTAGTTAAATGTTCTATTTGTTTTGAATATGATGTTGAAGGGAGATGGCATGTATGTGTAAAAGTTTATCTTATTATGAGGCTGAAGATATATCAAATTACTCTAGTTAATCATTTCATTTGTTCTTTTAACTTGACTTAAAAGAACCAAAAACTCAAGACTGTGGACAAATTGCCTAATTTTTCCCATGATTACTAAAAAATCTGTAACTCGTTTCACTCAAACACCAGATTTTTTCAAACGTAATCATTGCAAAAATTCTTAACGCAATTTGACCAAGGTCAACAATTTAAATTTCGAACACTTATCTTGAATCAAAACATTTTATTCGTCTATATTCTTTTGAACAATTAGCTGTTGAGAAATCAGTTCGAAAGCGCATAAATTCCCAAAATATTTTTCCTTTTTGTAAACACAACCACCATCAATACTGAATTTTGAAGACTGAGTTTGCATACTTTTCTCAATCTCTTTTACACTTTGGGTAAAGTGACCTGTAATTTGATTTTTCTCATAAATATTTTCTGGAAACTCTACATCAGAAAATAATGAACGTGTATCATTAGCAGGTGTACGAAATGAATTATTATCAAGAAAACCAATATGAGACAAAAGGTAATCATTTACATAAATGCAATATTCCATTTTGCTGCAAAGCTCAAGATAGGTTTCCAGATTTTCGTCTAGTAAATCAAGACTATTATAACTTTCCAGAAAACTTTCGAAATACTCAAAACCACAACCATAAGCCATTAAAAATTTGTGTTCATGGTTACCTCGAATCAGCTTTACGCTATATGATTGTTCTTGTAAGTGAATGATATAATCCAACACTTTTTTACTGTGGTTTCCTCTATTAATTAAATCTCCCAGAAATATAATCAAATCATTTTCGGTTGGTTTCAGACTTTCTTCTATCAACTTTTTTAGTGTGTAGAAGCAGCCATGTACATCACCAATTACATAAATTTCTTGCGATGAGTTACTATCAATTTTAATTTCTGGTGGCGTGTAAAAAGATGCTGGCATATTACCAAATATAGCTACTCTTTGCAGTATTTTAATTCAGGCAGAAACTTTCTCCACAAAAAATTGAACCTGCCTTAACCTCAGGTGTAGTACCTGATAGCTTTCCGGAAATGCACTTTCTTTTAAGTAAATTACTGATGATGCATAGAAAATTATTGATACTATTATTTACCATCTGCAGCATGAATATTTATGCTGCTAATCCGCCAGAAAAAATACCTTCTAAGTTAATAGAAGTACAAGCTACTGGTTGGTATGCTGAGCAAGTTCAATCTTGGAAAAAACATATTGCAGAACATCCGGATGACAAATCGGGTTGGCTAGAATACTACAAAGCTGCTGAATACGCAGGTTTATCATCTCAAGAATTAGAAAACCTAGCGCAACAAGTGAGCGAAAAGTTCCCAGACTCTTTTGAAGCGAATTATGTGAGTTTTAAACAATTAGGTTGGCAAAATGCAGGTATCACTGCCTTAAAAAATGCTTTACAAAAAGCAGCGAAATCTAAAAGTTTGGAAGCGAATCTGCAAGTAGAAAAAATGATGTTGGCAGAGTTGCAACTAGACAATACAAGTCGCTCAGCAATTGCTCAAAATATCTTCGACTCGAAAGCTATTCACACCAGTCTTTTAAACTATTCTTATAATGTATTAATGTCTGTTGGGTATAATGGCATTCTCGTAGTAAATGGAGAAGCAGCTACTATTCCAATTTGGATGCTACAAGATGTAATGGGTATTCGCAGAGATATTAAAATTCTCAATCTCGACCTTGCCGAAAATACAGCCTATCTTTCTGAGTGGTTAAAAATCAATCAGTTAAAAAGTAAAGAGGCAGAGAAAAGCATTACCATTATTAAAAACCTGCCGGAATTCAACCCAGAAAAAGAGTTTTACTATGCGCTTACACTTTCTCGCAATCAACTACACAACATCGAAGATCGATTGTATGTGGTTGGGCTTGCATCCATCCACAAAAACAGCAATTTCGACAATTACAGCACACTCAAAGAAAATATTGAAAGCAAATTTCTAATCGATTATCTCACTGTAGATTTTAACGGTGAACCCAAAACTGCGACTGGTCGGATCTATGAAAGCAATTACATCCTTCCCTTTTTGTTGCTAAAAGAATATTATGACAAAACAGGTAACAATGAGGCTTCGGAGAGGTGGCAGGAGTTAATTCTTTCACTGGCCGATCGCTCGCAAATTAAAAACAGGGTGAGCATGTTGCTTAATAAAAAACCGGGCAAACCACTGCAATCTTTTAAAAAAGTAGAGCTAGATATTAAAGAGCTAGATAAAAAACTGGTGAAAATTAAAGGCAATCTTTATGCTTCTGCTTTTGAGGTAAATAACAAAGAATACTGGTTTTATCTGAACTATCTTTTTAAGAATGGCTATAAAGAATTGTATGAAAAATCGGCAACTGATCTTAAAAAGTACGATGAGCTAACAGCTACTTTGCTCTCTAACTTCCATTACACACCAGAAAATTACGAGGCTGCACAAATCTCTAAGTACCCTATGGCTAAGAACTTGGAATTTCCTGCTATGGATATGAGCCATGAAGCTGCCAAAGCTTATTGCGAATGGCTCACAGTGCAATACAATCAGCAGAATAACAGAAAATACAAAAAGGTGCAATTTAGGTTGCCAACTCAAAAAGAATGGACAATGGCTGCATTGGGTTCTAAAGGTTTTACTTCGTGGAACTTAGAAGAAAATAGTATTACAGCACTTAAAGATTTTGAAAAAAACAAAAAAGTAGTGGCAACTTTTAACCTGGCAGAAAACACCGTGCTTTATCCTTGGTGGCAGTGGGGTTTAGAACATGGACGATCTATTAAAAACCAGAAGGGCTGTTACCTCGCCAATGTAAAAGTACCAGAAGATATCACTTGCCCTGCCGGCATAAAAGGTGATGGTTTTACAATGATGTCGCAAGTGGGTGCTTACTTTCCTAATGGTATGGGTTTATTTGATGTAATAGGAAATGTGGGAGAAATGATTGATATTCCGAATAAAGCGATGGGTGGTAGTTGGAACCACACTGCCGAAAAATGTACCATTACCAGTGTAAATCCTTACGATGGCGCAGATTCAAGTGTTGGTTTTAGAATTTTTATGGAGGTAATAGAAGAATAATTGAGACTCTTTAAAAACTATAAGAAAAAGTCTGATGAGCAATTAATGCAACTTGTACAACAAGGTGACAGTCAGGCTTTTTCTATTATTTACGACCGATATGCCCATCGGATAAAAGCCTTTTTTTACCGCATGCTCTGGGCTGATGACGCCAAGGCAGAAGACTACGTACACGATCTGTTTGCCAGAATTATTGAAAGACCTGAGTTATACCAAAGTGGTTATCCATTGTTGCCGTGGTTATTTCGAATCGCCTCTAACATGTGTAAAAATGCTTATAGAAAAAGACAGTTTGAGGTGGAATACTTGCAACAGATTGAGAAAAATAAAATGCAATTATCTGCTGTAGAGCAAAAGATGGATGAGGAAATTTTGCTAGATAAACTGCATCAGGTTTTAAAGAAACTGGGAGAAGATAAACAAGAATTGTTTTTACTGCGCTACCAACAACAGCTATCGACCAAAGAGCTGGCTAGTATTTACGTAACCTCAGAGGGAACTATTAAATCTCGCTTGTTTTATATTAGAAAAACTTTGCTCGATGTAATGGGTGAAGACAAAATTATTTGGGAAAATGGGAAATAAGTCAATTGAACTAATAGATCAGCTTTTAAAAACCAGAGATTTTAATGAGCTCAACGAGTTTGAAAAACTACTGGTAGAAGAGTATTTAGGTGGAAAACACATCTATCAGAAATATAGAAGTCTAGTTTTAGCAAGTTCTACTGAACACGAAATGCCTGTTAGCAGTTCTGTAAAGCAATCTTTAATGGCTAAAATGAAAAAACAAAACCAACCAGTTTGGGTAAAAGCTTTTAATTATAGATTGCCCGCTTATGCCAGTGCAGCAATAGCTGTTTTGCTTATGACGGTTATTTATTTGATACTGCCCACCAAAGAGGTTGTAGTTGAAAAAACGGTAGAAATTCCTGCCACTCCCATTACCGATACCGTGTTTGTACAAGGAAAAACCGATACCCTATTTATTGAGCGAAAAGTAGAAGTACCTGTGTACATTACTGTAAATGAGCCTAAACCAGAGCAAGAAGAAACAAACAGCAGCTTTACCGGAAAGACCCTAGCCGACCAGCAAGATATTAGAAGTTTGCTTGTAGGTTCGGAGTGAGTTGTTTTTGATAGCTTTTTTAAGATAAATCGTGAATTGATGTTAAATGCATACCTTTTTTCCTTGCTGTTCTTATTAGTTCTAATAATATAGATGTGATTTGATCTTTCTTTTCAATCGGAATTTCTCTAAACAAGGAATATTCATTAACTCCAATTGTTGAGGCTTCAAATGGAACAGATATTTCTTCTTCTATAGCATACAAATGTGTAATGAATACTCCTATTCTTAAATTTTTATTCCATGGCTGAATAAATGCTGTAGCTCCCTCAAATTCTTTAAAAAGTAAATTCCTATTTGACTTCCGAAGTTGAAAATAACCATCTGCGAAAAATTCCATTTCTTTGAGCTTGTTTACTTCATACTCATCATACGGTTTATTTACTTTTAATTCAATTTGATTCCAAACCTTTTTTATCAAATGAACCAACTGACTGGTAAAAACCAAACCTATAATTATAAAAACTAAATATGCGAAAATTCTAAAAGTTAAAAATTGTTCTAGTCCTAAACTTTTAGACATAAACCTCATAATTGCAATTGAGATAATATATAAACAGAACACAAGAGCTGTATTCTTAATACTTGATTTCATTATGAGCAATCTGTCATATTTTATTATAGGCCTGTTTGATTACTTTAAACTTTTTTTGAATTTCATTTCTTCACTTTTCCAATTGTAACTAGCAGGATTCAAGTTTACTACATCAGTATATTCAATACTTTTTGCTATTTCTTCAAACTTTGCCTCAAAAGAACTTTCTGAGGTGGTAATAAAAATCATATCAGAATTTATTACTCCAATTACTATATTTCCATTGAGCTGTTCACTTAACGAAGTTATAAATCTACTATCCAGTAATATACCTCCAACTAAACCTTGTTTACTTGACACTTGAAACATAACATCATTTGTTTCAGGATCAGACATGCCATTGACACTTACTTCATTATTACCAAAATTGACCATTGCCATCTCTTTAATTTGTTCTTCAGAGATTCCATAAATTTCAAGATGGTCTTTAAATACATAGTCAATTCCAATTCTTCCATTAGGTTTTTGTATTCTTTTACAAATGAAAATTCCTATCTGATCTCCTAAAGGAAAGTTTACTACTTTATTAAAGTATAAATCTTCATCATCATAGTTTCTTAAAATAGGAAAAAACAACAAACTATCGTCTTCTAGACTTAAGCTAACTTCACCATTAATATTTACTTGGCTAAAGCCTTCTTCCTGCTTAACTTTTAGCTTTTTCTTCTTATCCATTTTCTTTTGCGCATAACAATTTGAAAACACTAGAATGTAACCAATAATTATTAGATTTATATACCTCACTTTAGCTTATTTTTAAATCGATACTAGCATTTTTATAAAAAAACCAAGATCAAATGTAACAAAAAATAGCTAACTGAAATTTTTATACACAAAAGGTTAATTCTTTTTAACAATCAAAGAATCTGAAAAAATCACCTCAATCTTTCTCATTTTGCATAAAGTCTGGGAAGCCACTTGGCGTCCAGTGTACTACTCTGGCGCGGGTTGCTCGGTTAGGATCAGATAGCTCATGTCCTTGAATTTCTTTGTAATCGCGATCGTGGTAGATCATAATTACAGTTTCTCCATCTTTGGCTGTGGTAAAAGAGTTGTGCCCAGGCCCATATCTTTTAACATCTTCATTGGTATAAAAAACAGGTCCCGGTGATTTATTCCAATTTTTAGCATCTAACAAATCAGTATTTTCATCTATCCAAAGTAGACCCATACAATAATTGTGGTTAGTTGCACTTGCAGAATAGCTTACAAAGATTTTCCCATTTCTTTTAATTACCGCAGGGCCTTCGTTCACATTGTATTTCATTCGCTCCCAGCTAAACTCCGGCTCTGTTATCACTACTTCAGGGCCAGTTAGGGTCTTGTAGTCTTTCATCTCAGACAAAACCAAAGCAGTTCCATGGTCTCCCCCTCTTACATTTTGTGCCCAAATTAAATATCGTTTGCCATTGTGTTCAAACGTAGTAGCATCTAAAGAAAAAGAATCTATATCAGAAACGATTCTGCCTTCTTCTTTCCACTCTCCTTCTATTGGGTTATCTGACGAGTTTGATAATACCCACATTCTAATATTCCAGATATTTTCTACCTCACCCGCCGCAAAATAGATATACCATTTGCCATCTATTCTATGCAGTTCTGGCGCCCAAATGTGATGCCCCATCACTCCTTTCTCATGCTTTGCCCAAACTACTTTTTCCTGAGCCTCTTTTAAACCATTAATACTTTTCGATTTTCTAATTACAATACGATCGTATTCTGGTACTGTAGCGATAAGATAATAGGTACCGTCTTCTGCTTTGTGTACCCAAGGGTCAGCTCTTTTTTCTGCAATAGGATTATTAAATTCTATGTTTTGGGAAAAAACTTGTAGCTGAAATACAAATACCATTGCTAAAAGCACACTTATCTTTAATAATTTCATTCTATAGCTAATTTTTTTGATGCCAGTAAATATACCAAGCATCATTAATTGACAATAATTAATGATGCATATTTTAGTAGCTTATCGGCTATCGGTTGTTAGTTTTTGCCTATTTAGCATCAACCAAAGAAAAGTACTGAGGTATTAAGTTTTTGATTTTATTGAGTGTATCGGTTACAGAAAGCTCACTCATTCCTCCTGCTGCGTTTGCATGTCCACCACCATCAAAGTGATCGGCAGCCAATACATTCACCGGGTTTTCTTTTCCCTTAGATCGGAATGATATTTTAATTTTTCCATCTCGCTCTGTAAAAACAATGGCAGCTACCATTCCTTTAATAGACAAAGCTTGATTAGCCAAACCATCAGTATCGCCTTTTACATATTTGTACTTGGCTAGCTCTTCTTTATTCAAAAAAACTATCGCTACTTGATAGGCTTCTAAAATCTCTAACTTTTCACTCATCGCATAACCTTGCAGGCGCAAGCGGCTTGCAGTATTACTATCGTTGAGCAATTCGTGAACTGTGTGATGCTTTACACCAGCAGCTAACAGCTTCGCCAAAATCTCATGCGTACGCGGACTTACAGCAGGAAACCTGAAACTTCCTGTATCTGTCAAAATACCTAGATACAAAGGTGTGCCTATTTTTTCGTCGAGTAAATCGCTATGCCCCGACTGCTCAATCAACTCTACGATCAATTCTGAAGTGGAAGCCACTGTAGGTTCAGAAACCATTATATCTGGAAATGACTGTGGGTTGAGGTGATGATCGATCATTATTTTTTTACAAGTAGCTGATTCTAACAAAACTTGCATTTCTGGCCCTATTCGATCGGTTCCATTATAATCTAAACTGAAAATTAAATCTGCTTCTTTAAAACAAGCTATCACTTTTTCTGGCTCATCGCTCATAAGCACTATGGAAGAAGTATCTAACCAGTACATATAATCTGGTGCAGCATCTGGATGGCAGACTACAGCCTTTTTACCCAGTTTTTCTATAAAATGTAATAAACCCAATGATGATCCAACTGAATCGCCATCGGCAGATTTATGAGAAGTAATAACTATATGGGAAGCAGCCAGAATTTCGGCCTCAATGTCTTTGAAAATATTCATTTATCAGGTTTCTGTTTCCACAGCTCCAAAGCCCAATAAGCTCATATTTCGAAGCTGAAAATTTTAAATAAATACGAAGCTAATCATTTTTTATCCTCTTACCGTATCTACTGCTTGTTATTCTGATAAATGAGAAATGTTAAGTTGTATTTACTACTTCAAAAAAGTATTCGCATCAACCAATTCAAATTCATAATCATCTCTAAAAATACTTTTTAAAGAACCTACATGACCAACACCGATAATGAGCAAAACTTTTTCAGATTGGTGTTCCATTACATTTGTAACAATGTTAGAATAGATTTTATAATCTCTGTTTTTAAATACAGAAATTAACTCTGCTCCAATATATTTTGGGTCAATAAAAGCAGTATCTACCATTTCGTCTGGATTTGTAAAGGTACCATTGGTTACTCTGGCAGGTGTTAGATACTTTAGTCGGTATAACTTGTTATAAGCCTCCGGCTGATTGAGAAAAGTAAGGTATTCTTTAAAAGAAAGTGTTCCCTGTGCCAAACCCATATATTTTGCTTTAACAATCTCACGAAGTGCTTTTGTCTCGTTTTCGTAGATATCAATGTTGTCCCCATTGTCTAGAATCCCTTGTGAAGTGCCTCCTTTTGAATTTACACAGGTAATCTGCTTCACTCCTTTTTCTTTTCCTATTCTAAAAGCTAATTGATAAAGCTCCGAACGTGGGTATTCTAAACTTGCCATGTCCAACTTATCTTTAAGATACAGCGCATACAAACTATCTATTTCTGATTGTCTTTCTGGTAGTTGCTCTACCATAATCATTTCTGGGGTGAACTGTTCAATTGACTTAGCAAACTCTTCGATACTTTCTTGATTTTTTTCAATTAGAACATCTGTATTGGGTTGGCCTTCTCTGTATACTTGAGACAAATGATCTGAGCCTAATATTAATATTTCTGTTTTATTAGATTGTGCATTTGTACTGAGACATATAACACTAAATGTAATGATCAAAAATAACTTCATCTAAATCTTTTTCTTTACAAGAACCCATTATTAGGTAATTAAAGCTAGATGACTTATTGGTAAAATCCTAAAAAATAGCAGAATATTATAATAAATGGCATTTTTTATATATTAACGGTCTTGTAAGCCTTTTCCTTCAAATATTTTAACCGCACATTTTTCTATTCTTGAAACTCTGGTTTTAGCTTGTGTGGGTTGGGAAAAATAAATAATATAGCCTCTTTGGCGACCTGGTGTAAGTGCTTCAAATGCTTTTTTTAGCTCAGTGTCTTCATTTAATTTGTCTTGCAACTCTTCTGGATATTCGATTTCATTTTTCTTTTTAAAGTCTACTGTTAAACCTGCTTTTTCTATTTCAATAGCTTCGAGAATATAAGTTTTTATGGTTTCCTCTAAATCAATTACTTGCTGAACTTTGGTAAATTTTATTAGCCTAGCTGCTTGTGTATTTTCACCGGGTTTTTGTAGAATGCTTTTAGGGTCTTTTAGCAAAGCTCCTTTAAAAAAATTGATGGAGCAGTATTCTTTAAATGCACTTAAAATCAATACATTTTTACTTTGAAAGGTATAGCAAGGCACTCCCCATTTCACTTCTTCGGTAAGGGCACAACTAAGAATAATAGTTCTTAAATGCTCCATCTCTTCTTGCCAATTATGCACTTTACAATCGGGAGTGCCACCAAGTAAGCAACGACCACAACCTACCGCAAAATAAGAATCGACTTTAGGGCTCATGTTTTTACCTTAGTTATTTGTGAGTTGATTTATTTATCATTTAAACCTTTGCCATCGAGAATTTGTGAGATGCACTTTTCAATTCTAGACTCTCTGGTTTTAGCTTGCTTTGGTTGAGAAAAATGAAGTAAATAGCCTCTTTGGCGACCCGGAGTTAATGCTTCAAAGGCAGATTTTATATTCTGGTTATCATCTAACACACTTTGAAATTCTTCTGGAACTGTATACTCAGCAGTCTTTTTCAACTCCACTTTAAAACCTGCTTTCTCTACTTGTACCGCTTCTTTAATATAAGCTTTTATCGTTTCTTCCAGATCAATTATTTCTAACACATTGCTAAAGCGTATTTGTCGAGCAGCTTGTACATTTTCGGTTTGTTGTATTAAAATACCATCCGCATCTTTGAGCAATACACCTTTATGAAACAGCAATGCACAATACTCTTTAAAACCATGAATAAGTACTACATTATTATCTTGAACTGTATAGCACGGAACTCCCCATTTTAATTCTTCAACCAAGCCGCAGCCTAATACAATTGTTCGCAACTTTTCATATGCCTCTTGCCATTTAGAAGCTTTTTCGAAAAAGAAATCTACTTTTGGGTTCATAGCTAAATTTATTGATTAAGTGGAATAATTTTTCTTTCTACCGGTCTAAAGTACCAAGACAATATTGTAAGAATTAATAAAAGCAATGGACCGAATAAAGTACTGAGGGCATCTCCACTGGCTACATGAGAAATTACAGCACCAGACATAGCAAAGAAAAAACCTGCATAAGCCCACTCTTTTAGCAAAGTAAATTTAGGTAGCAATACAGCTATTACTCCCAATAGTTTCCAAACACCCAATATAGTGAGCAAGTAAAGCGGATAACCGAGTTGTGTAAAGTTATTCACTTCTTCGTCCATCTTAATCAATTGTACAATTCCAGTAGAAACCATGCCCAACGCCAGCCATGCGGTAGCTACCCAATAGATAATTTTATTTCGCTTTGCCATTGATCTATTATTTTAATTTACTTACAATGCTTTCTAATCTATTGTGTGCCATGTTGAGACCTTGCGCAAAAGGCATCTGCAACATCTGGTTTCTGTCTGCCACAGATTTATATACAATATGCATGGTGAGCTTACTGGTATTTGCTGTAATCTTTTCGAAGGTTAAAAACTCCAACTGAACAGGAAATGGCGTATTTTCCATTTCGAATGTGCGGGTAATTTTCTGGTTAGGAACAAACTCGTGAATGGTACCATTAAAACCATGTTCGTTTCCTTTGGGGTCGGTAGTAATAAACTGCCAGCTCCCATGCTTTTTATTTTCGAGCTTAATCACTTTTGTGCCCATCCATTGCTCTACAATTTCTGGTTCTTCATAAGCTTTAAAGAGCAACTCCAACGGCAAGTCAAACTCTCTGGTAATTACCAGCTCTTGCTTAGCATCTTCAGCATGAATTTTCGTTTTCAGTTCCATATTTATTCTTTATCTGGTTTATAGTTTTTCATTATAGACTCTAGTTTATTAAACCTGTCGTCCCACATTTTGCGGAAAGGCTCAATAAAATCGGCTATTTCTTTTAGTTTTTGTGGATTGAGATGATAGTAAATCTCTCTCCCATTTTGCTCTTGCTTGAGCAATTCGCATGCGGTAAGTATCTGTACATGTTTAGAAACAGTGGGTCTGGCTGTGTCAAAGTTGGAGGCAATGGCACCGGCGGTCATCGATTGAGAAGCAACCAATACTAGAATGGCTCTTCTAGTCGGGTCTGCTATGGCTTGAAATACATCTCTTCTTAAATTCATTTTAATATGTAGCTATTTGACTACAAATATACATGTAGCCACTTGACTACGCAATAGTTTTTAATAATTTTATGGTAAACAAAATTTACCGAAAGAGATAATTCACTGAAAATGAGAGGATTTAAATATTGAGGTCGGCAAAAACTAATTCCTTTCCTAGGTTCTCTTGCCAGCCTAAAATGTTGGTTTTATGCATTACTATCTGAACTCCATGTTCATAGTCTCCACTAAAACTGCAGTCTAATCCACAATAAGAAACTCCTTCTTTATGCTCATAAAAGAAAGAAATAAGATTAACACCTAAAGCTTTTCTAAGGTCGTCTACGCTGTTTATCTCAGGAAAAGAAACCTCGTCGTAACCAATGTATTCTAAATGTGTGGGGTATAAAATATTTTTGGTATAATCAAAAAGTGCTGCTAGTATTTCGGCTTGATGATCTTCGACAAAACTCCATGCAGCCAACTGTTCATTTGAATAGTGTTGTTCATGCTCCCAACAGTTCACCTCTCCAAAAAAGCCTATGTTTACTAAACCGTTATTCCTATTTGCTTCAAAAAATGAAAAAAAATGCTCGTTTCCATCTTTATCTTGCTGAGCCAAAACTGGCATTTCTACAATTACATGGTTATAGCTATCGAAGTTGAATTGTGGCATTTTGTAGGAGAATATTTTAATTGAACACAAAACTTAAACTCTGTTGCCTTCTATTAATTACAGGTTATTCTGCCGAAAAATCCATGTTTTTCACAAAATCTATTAGTATTCCTAAAACTACAAAGCAAACACTACTTACAGGAAAGGTTTCAACAATCCCGAAAATAAACTGCCCATCTCCAGAATTGCTAGCATTCGCCATTGCCCAAAAATAAAATATCATTGGATGCAGAATTACTAATTGAATAGTAAAGAAGAAAAGCAGTGAATCTATGCTAAAGCCTTTTTTATCTCTAATATCTTTTTTGTTTTTTTTAATATATAAAACAAAGAGTAAGATGAATAGTGAGAATAATATTACCGCAATTAAAAATGATGTGAGGGCATAATTTGAGTTTCCTAATAAAGTACTGATGGATAACTCTAAAGTTAAACCAAGTGGAATAATAGTAAGTGCAGGAATAAAAAAAGTTGAGGTACTTACAAAGCATATAATCGCGATGATTGCCCCAATAATTGTCGCTGAGTATTTATTAAACTTTAACTTAATCACATTTTTTATACGCTTTCTATAAGGGAAAAGCTATAGAAAATACGATTTTAAAGTCAAGAAACTGCCCAGAATAAGCATGGTAAGCAACAGTAAGTTTGAAGCCGTGTTTTGCGAAGCTTGCTTTGCCGTAGGAAAAAACATTCTGGCTAAACCAAGTAGTACAAGTACCCAACCTAAAAAGGTAATAATTACTGGCCAGTTGAGTAACCACAGGTTATGAATACGAACGATGATTAATCCGCCTACCAATAACACCAATCCATTTAAGTATACCAAGGTAGAATGCACATCTTTCCAAATCTTAAAGTTTAAATATTCTGTTATCGAAAGTGCCATTAAAACAGGACCTAATACACCTGCTATTTGGAGGGAAGTGTTCATAGCTGTATTGTATTTATATTTCTAAAATCTGATTAAGAAAATGTAAAAGCTATTTTTTTCTCATGAAATTGTGTGTTTGCTTTTGGTCACTATTCCAATCTATTTTAGTAAGCTTATTATCTTTCAACAAAAGCATTGATACTTCTCTTTCCCTTCCCAATCCCCAAAAATCTAAATTAATTAAAATTTCACCCGATTCATATTTCTTAGTTATAGGGCGATGTGTAAATAAATGATTATTGAATAATGGGTCAACAATTATTATATTCTTACCATTTATCTCTGCCAAAAAGGTAGTTTCTTTCCAATAAACAATATAATATACCTTCTCATTTATATTAAACATTGAAAAAATTTCAAGCCAATATAAGCTAAAAATTTCTTGAGCATCACTTTGAATTCCACTAGTTCCAGTCATTACCTCACTTGTCTTAGGCAACTTTGTGGGATCAGGTATAAGAATTAAATCAGCATGACTTAAACTTGAAAGCACTTTGTAGCCTGTTTTATCCTTTAAAACTGTGTATGCACATGTAGCTTTAGTGAAATGGATATTCTTTGTTTTTCTATTATAAAAGTAAATGGTACCTCCCCATTCTCCATAGCAGTCACTGTATATCAAATAATCTTCGTCATCATATAAGTTAGATTTATTATTTACGGGTAAGGCTATTTTATCAATTTTTTCCCAATTACTATCTACATATGCATACCAATCTTCATTATAAGTGATCGCATGTAAAATATTTCCAATCAACCAATGAGACTTAAATTTTTGTTTGTTAAGCTGATCTTCAAAATCCTTATTTCTTGAAAAATCGCTCAACCTATAACAAGCAAAATATCCAGGCTCGAACAAAGAAATAATATGCTTATCGTAAATTACTGAATAAGATAATGGAAAAGAATCTTTCAAATACGGGCTTTCAAAAACCACACTTTCTGTTTGAATACCAAGAGATGTGTCGGCAAGTACAATATTAAAATCTTTATCCTTATACATTAGAGGGATATTAATACTGTCTTTATTTCGGAATAATCTTGATCTATAATAAGAAGTTAATGAATCAAAATCACTGTCTATTTTTTGTGCTTGAGCTTCACTTAAAACAAACAGTGTAATTAATAAAGATAAAAGTAACTTCATTCTGGTTGTAGAATAATATCAGTAAGATTTACAATAAATTTTTCACTTACAATCTAAATGAAATTATTCAAGTACAACCGAATATAACAAAATTTAACGCCTCAATTCCTTTGCTTAATTTCCTCTTTTACTTGCTCTATCCAGTCTTTTTGTGGGTTTAGGGCGACATCTGGTGCTAGTCCTTTTCCTTCGTAGTTGAGGTAATTGCCAGAGTCTTTGGTATCTGTTAAATACACCTGAAAATCTCCGCTGGGCAATGTTATTTTTGTACCTAAATTACTACCGTAAGCCAAGGTGCCATTAGTGGTTTCTCCTAGTGTAGTTACATTTTCGTGTTTGCTCAACTCAATTATAAACTTTTCTGCTTCACTAAATGTGCGGTTATTCACAATGGCATAAATCTTATGTTCTTCAGCATAATTGCCTAATAGCTTCAAAAACTTTTTAGCCACTTTATCGGCTCCACCAGAGTTATTTCTTAAGTCTAATATCAGGTTTTTCGCTTGCAAATCATTCTCTAGTTTAGTGTAAAAAAGATCAGAAAACATCACATTAGCCTTGCTGGCACTAAAACTTCCTAGTCTTACATACTGTGTTTGCTCATTTAATTGCTTAAGCTCGTAAGTCTGGTAATTGTCCGGTAGGCTAGAGAAATCTTCTGCTGGCATTCGGTTTTTGCGCCAAATAGCATTACTTAAGGAGCCATAGAAACGCGACTCTGGAAAAGAGCCATTGGTAAATTTCTCATTATTCACCAACAAAAACACCTTGTGCACAGGGTGCGCATAATAAGCGGTATAATGCTCGGTATCTTCTTGTTTTCTTAGTACAAATGCGATTTGCCCTTTTTCCCAATTGGGTATTTCTGTATTGAGAATTACCGCTACCAAACTATCCGGATTCTCTGTTTTAAGCAAACCGGCTTTTAAATAAGTATCGTAATGATAAACCCCTTCTATATCGCTTTCTGGCTTAGCTGCTAGCAGATTTTCTAGAGAATCTAAATCTGTATCAATTCTAGGGAAATTCTTCGATTCTGGCGATTTACGATAGGCTTTTACCACATAAGGATCGTCGTACAAAGAAGGATCGATATAAGTATGTGGCAATTGATAAAACCCTAAATGATTGTCTTTTATAGGATCAAAAAGCTCAGCTAGCTTACAAAAACACTCAAACTGATCTGAAGTATTTCTCACTCTCCATTCGAGATGCTGCACCAGTCTCTGGTACTGCTTCGCATCCTTCCCTTTTATCTGACTTTTGTAAGATGGCGTCTTCTTTAGCAACTCATAGAGTTTTTCCATATCTTCTACACATTTGCTTTTAGATTGCGCAAATGATGAAACAGCTAACAGACAAAATATAATTATTAAATATGTTCTAGTCATTTTTTTACTCGACAGGCTTCCAATCAACACAAAGATGTGTATTATCTTTTTATGTATAAGTCTAAATGATGATTATCTAAGAAAGGTTGCTGCTTTAACATTTTTAAGCATTTTGTAGAATCAAATCATCAAATGTGTGGCGTACAATCACCAGTATAATTATCATATCAAATGAAATAATTATATAAATTAATTTTTTTTCATCACACTTAAAGCAATTTATCTACTATAGTTAGCTCAAAAAAACAATAATAATATTGCTTATAAACAAACGGAAATACTTTTAATCAATAAAAAACCAAATATTTTTCCAAAATCTGTTTCTTATCTATTCTCAAGCTTTTTTAAATACCTATTTGCATTTTTTTCTACTGATTACATGGCAGGAATTCTGTAATTCTTATTACAGACAAAAATTTTAAAACCATTAAACCCCTGAATATTCACAAGGTAAAAGGCTTTTGCCTGCATTAAATTTTTTAAGAGCAAGTTAAGCTAGTCATCTAAGTTATCTGGTGTATGCTAAGGGTAAGCCTATAATATTTGACTTATTCAGCATGGAAAAATTAAAAAATGCCTATCAGTTAGAGAGCGATGAGGTAATTAGCTCTTTAAAGACCGACCCCGATCAAGGGCTGTCCTCTAATGAGGCAGAAAGCAGATTAAACGAATTTGGAAGAAATAAACTGAAAGAAGAAAAGAAAAAAAGCTTATTCCAGATTCTAATCGACCAGTTAAACAACCCGGTAATATACCTGCTCCTCGCCGCGGTTACATTGTCTTTTGTTTTTGGAGACATTGCAGAAGCCATCGCCATTATAGTAGTAATTGTATTAAATACAGTAATTGGTTTTTGGATGGAACTACAAGCGATGCAGTCAATGGATGCCCTGCAAAAAATGGATAAACTAGTGGTAAACATCATTAGAGATGGGCAAGCAAAACAATTAGATGCAGAAGAACTAGTTCCAGGTGATTTGTTAGAGGTAGAAGCAGGTGACCTAATTCCTGCCGATTGCCGAATTATATATAATGCTCAACTGAAGGTAGACGAATCTCCGCTTACTGGTGAGTCTATACCTGTTGATAAAACAACCGACAAAATTGAAGGAGACACTGGTATTGGCGACAGAAAAAATACTTTATATAAAGGTACAGCGGTAACCAACGGTAATGGTAAAGCCATTGTGGTAAATACTGGTATGGAAACCGAGTTAGGTAATATCTCGCAAATGGTAAGCGATGCAGGTAATGAAGAAGTCCCTTTAAACAAAAAACTCGAAAAACTTAGTAAACACCTTATTTGGGCAACACTTGGCTTAGCTGCAGTATTTTTTGTAGTTGGATGGTTAAGTGGTGAAGACCCTTACGAACTGGTACAAACTTCTATTGCTTGGACGATTGCGGCTATTCCAGAAGGCTTACCAATTGTAGCCAGTATTGCACTTGCCAGAGGAATGCTGAAACTGGCTAAGCAAAATGTAATTGTAAAGAAATTATCTGCTGTAGAAACCTTGGGTGAAACCACTGTAATCTTTACCGACAAAACGGGTACACTTACACTCAATCAGCTTTCTGTAAACGCGGTAATGAGTCCTGAAAAAGATTACGATGTTACCAATGGCAAGAATGGCTATTCTGATGATGAAAATGTAAAGAAAATGCTTTCTATCGCGGTGTTATGTAATAATGCTAACATAGAAAACAGCAATGGGCACAATGGTTCAGATAATGGACATGATGGTGATGGAGAAGAAAAAGAGAAAGCAGATGGCGTTGGAGATCCTATAGAAATTGCTTCTTTGCAATACACCAAAAATGCAGATGAAAGCCGCTATCAGGAATTGATTAAGGCAGAAAAGATTTTAGAAGACCCATTCGATTCTGACAAAATGATGATGGGTACAGCCCATGTTGTAAATGATGGTAAAGTGATGGTATCTGCAAAAGGAGCCACCGAAAAACTAATTAGAGAATGCAACAAAATTCTTGCACAAGGCAAAGAGGAAGCATTAAGCGAAGAACAAAAGCAAGAATGGATAGATAAAAACAACGAGCTTTCTGAAGATGGATTAAGAATATTGGCTTTTGCTTACAAAGACATGGACAACAAGCCTTCATCAGAAGATGAGCTATTGCACGACCTGACTTTTGCTGGACTTATTGGATATATAGACCCTCCGAGAGAGTCTGTAAAAGATGCTATTGATACTTGCCACAAAGCCGGAATCGAAGTAATTATGCTTACAGGAGACCATCCGGGAACTGCTAAAAACATTGCCACTCAGGTACACTTGGTTGATAAAGACGATACCAATGTTGTTCATGGCGAAGAGCTTTCAGATAAAACAGATGAACATACCATTGTTGAATCTAAAGTATTCTCTAGGGTTGATCCATCTCAGAAACTAGCAATTATTGAAGCCTATCAAAAAGAAGGTCATATTGTTGGGATGACTGGCGATGGTGTAAACGATGCGCCTGCCTTGAAAAAAGCTGATATTGGTATTGCTATGGGCGATAAAGGTACACAAGTAGCCCAAGAAGTTGCCGATATGGTCTTAAAAGATGATTCTTTTGAGTCGATAGTAACAGCGATAAAACAAGGTAGGGTTATCTTTAGCAACATTAGAAAGTTTATTATTTACCAACTTTCTTATCACTTGTCTGAGATTATCGTAATTGCATCGGTAAGTTTTTCACTGTTCTTTTTGCCACTGTTACCATTACAGTTACTATTCCTGAATTTGATCTCGGATGTATTCCCTGCATTAGCATTAGGTATCGGGCAAGGTAATCCGCATGTGATGAACAACAAACCTAATAGCAAACAGGAACCAATCATTACCAAAGAAAAATGGATATCTATTGTTGTGTATGCAGTAATACTTGCACTTTGTGTAGGTGGAGCCTATTTCTTCTCTTACTTTAATTGGGATGCGGGTGAAGAAATTAGTAATAACGTAGCCTTCTTTACACTGGCTTTCTCTCAGTTACTCCATGTATTAAACATGCGAGATGCAGACGAAAATATATTTGTGAATCAGGTAACTAAAAACAAGTTTATCTGGATGGCACTGGCTTTCTGTTTTACTTGTATGGGCGCGGCCTATTTTATACCTCAATTGGCAGAGATTCTATCAATTCAAGAACTAGAAGCTAAGTACTGGGGATTAATTGCTACTATGAGTATTATGCCAGTAGTAATTATTCAACTATTAAAAGCAGTAACTAAGAAATTATAAATTTATTAACCTAATTAAAACACTGAAGCTATGAAAAATCAATTGATTAAAAGTTTGACAGACTGTATTGAAGCATGTGGTAATTGTGCAGCTTCTTGTCTAAGAGAATTTAATGTAAAAGATATGTCAGACTGCATTCAAACAGATGTAGACTGTCAAGAAATTTGCTCAACTACACTGGCTTTTATTAGTAGAGGCTCTTCAAACTCTGAGACTTTATTAAAAGCTTGTATCGAGATTTGTAAAACGTGTGAAAAAGAATGTAGAAATCACGATATGGATCACTGCCAGCATTGTGCAGATGCATGTCGTGCATGTTACGAAGCTTGCCAAGCCAATCTTTCTGTAGCAGCATAAGCGAGATATAAAGCAAACAAAAAGCCTCTGAATGAAAATCCAGAGGCTTTTTTATTTTTAAATATTGATAAAGACTTAGCTAAATTGCTTTTTAAGAACGTCTTTTCTTTCGTGATAAACTTTAATTATCAATTCACCGAAAAGCGTGTTAGCCCATGCAAACCACGATCTGTTAAAATCAGTTGGATCATCTTTATGGAAAGCCTCATGCATAAAACCTGTTCCTGCATGGGTTTTCTTTAACATAGTTAAGCATTTTATTATCTCGTCGTCGTCTTCGCTAGTCATTGCTCTAAGGATAATTCCCATTGGCCAGATTTTCTCCTTACCTGTGTGTGGACTTGCTTGTCCTTCGGCAGATTTCCCTTTTAGGTAATAAGGATTGCTATCGCTTAGTAAGAAGTTTCTCGTGTTCTTATAAATAGGATCAGTAGTTTCAACCGCTCCTAAATAGTTTAATGACATAAGCGAAGGAACGTTGGCATCGTCCATATAAGACTTGTTACCAAAACCATCTACTTCGTAAGCATATATTTTTCCGAAATCTAAATGCTCAGAAACTGCATATTTTTGAATAGCTGCATCTACTTCATCAGCAAAATCAGCACATTCTTTAGAGAACTTCTCATCTTTCAATTCTTTCTTGTAAATGTTAGCTAACTGGCGTAGTGAAACCACCGCAAACACATTTGAAGGAATTAAGAAAGGCAACATGGTCGCATCATCAGACGGACGGAACATAGATGCAATTAAACCAACTGGTTTTAATGGTCTACCTGTACCAGAGAATACTGGCGAATCGATCATGTACGAAGTAACTCTTTCGAATCTGTAAGGAGATGTACCATCTTTTCTTTGTTCTGTGCGAAGTGTTTTTACCAATGCACGCATGGCTTTATCCCAATCTTTGTCGAATATGCTGGTATCGCCAGTACTTTCGTAATATTGGTTAGCCAATCTCACTACATAGCAAAGCGAATCAATTTCCCACTTTCTCTCATGTACTCCCGGAATTGGCGTTGGCTTATCGCTTTCCCACTCAGATCTTTTAGATAAATCTTTGTAGAAAGCATTGGCATAAGGGTCTTTTAACACACATTTTACTTGCCTGTTAACTAAACCTTTTACCAGATTTCTAATTTTTTCGTCTTTTTCAATCAATGGAATATATGGCCAAACCTGCGCAGTAGAATCTCTCAGCCACATTGCATCAATATCTCCTGTAATAATAAAGGTATCTGGTTTTCCATCAATCACTTCGTAATCAACAGTAGTATCAATAGTATTTGGATAGCAGTTTTCGAACATCCAAGCTACTTCTTTATCTTTAATAGCAGCTTTAACTTCCTTTATAAGTGATTCTACCCCTTCACTTTTAAAAGTTCTATCAGACTCTGCCGGTCTGTTTGATTTAAAATCTTTTAATGGATTAATTCCTGCTAACATGCCCAAAGCATTCGCATTACTAGATAATACTGTAAGCCCGCCCAGCGCCAGACCATTGTTTTTTAAAAACTTTCTTCTGTCCATTTTATAATTTGTTATGTGAGTCTAGTAGTTGAAGTTTTTACACTTATCCCAACAAATCTATGTAGTAGAATTGATAATAAAAATTATAGCAAATTGGTAAAAACACCCTCTATTTAACAATAAACATAATAACAAGTTTCTTTTTACACTCTCTTACAAGTCTATTTTGAGATATTTCAACACCGCTTCGTCTCCTTGTAATGCATTTTCGGGGAATGGATGTTCCTTGTTAAACACTTTTAAATCTTCTTCTGGTAATACTGAAACAAAATCTTCTTGATAGCCTTCATTATATGGTAATTTTCCTAAACTCAAATCCAGAAAACGCGCTAAAAAGTTATAGGCAGCGGTACGCTTGTTATAACCATAGTCATGTCTTTCTGTAGGAAAATGCGCATTAGCCACCTTATTTTCTGCATTATACACGGCATATACTTTTTGGATATAAGGAAATTCTACCTGCGGTGTGTTGGCTGTCCAGTCGGCACCATCTGAAATAAGTAACAAAGGTCTTGGTGCACAAAGCGCAGCTACTTCCACATTGTTCGTTTGGAAACCTTTGCTTTTATGAATCGGCATACCGCTCTCACAAACACAGCCACCAAAGAAATGAGCCGAAACTTGTACAACAGGCACAGCCACTTTAATACGATCGTCTATCGCTGAGTATACAAAAGTTTGGGTTCCTCCACCCGACTCACCTGTCATGCCTATTTTTTCTGGGTCTACATCTGGCCTTGAAAGCAAATACTCTAAAACTCTTTTGCTGTTCCATGTTTGTAGCAGTAAAGCAATAGGCATTTTATGATTTATTTGTTGGCTTTCGCCATAACCAACCATATCGTAAGCAAAAACAATGGCGCCCATTCTTGCCAAAGCTGCGGCCTTTATTTGTACATAAGCTTTATAGCGAGGATCAGCACCATGCCCATGAGGTGTGAGCACTGCGGCATATTTATCTTTCTTTTCTAAAGGTCTGTAAAGATTACCTGTGATGTAAAAACCAGGAAAACTTTCGATGGCAATGTTCTCTACAATGTAGCCATCCATTTCTCTGGTACTGTGGATTACCGGATTAAAGTTGCCAGTAATTTCTGGCATCTTATCCCATTGTAAACCATCTAAAATTCCTTGTTTTACTTTTGCTGCTCTCTTCTCCCACGAAGCTTTATCGCTCCATTCCGATGCAAATTCTTTCATCATTAGGTTGGCTTCGTCTTCTGTCCAATATCTGCCCACACAGAGCATGTCGTTTTGCGCTTTTAACTGGATGCTCACGCACAAAAGCACAAACATCAAAATACTATTCATTTTCATAGTTTCAGTGATTCTATTTTTATTTCACCTTCAATTTAAAGAGATACAATTTATGAAAATTACCTAAGTATTCTGACAGTTTTTTAGGGGATTTTGGAGGAATTAATAGCTTATTCTTTATTAAAAGCTATTTATATTTTGTTGAAAATAATTTTTGTGTACAATAAGTAAAGACTTCTGTAAGCAATATTTACGATAATGAAGTAAAACAAATCTTTATTAAACTGGTATGAGCTGAGAAAACATAAAAAAATAGAGATAACTAAATAGCCACCTCTCCAATAAATATTTTTATTTCTTGAATATAACGTATGAAATATTAAAGGTATAGCAGCAGAAATATGTAAAGCTATTTGATAAAAATAGATGGAAGGATAATAAAAAATATTGATCCAAAAACCTATTGAGATGAGCATTACAGATATAATTATAAATATCTTTATCTTTAAAAGAGAACTATATAACAATCTTAATTTTTTATTAAAAATAAATAACCAAGCATCATATAGTGGAATTGGTGTTGTTACGATTAATTGGATAACTAGATTAACATTCCATAAAACTAAATAAAGCAGTATCCACGAAATGCTACTTTTAAACCCTAAGTCTCTACTATACAGATTAAATAAACAAAGAATTGAAAAGATGATATAAACAAAACTCAAAGTATTTCCTAGCAAAGAATCTCGCCTTCCAAAGTTACTTGAAAATCGCATTAATTTTCTAAAGCCAAAAAGTTGATTTCTAAGAGCAATAAGGTATCCTTCTTTAATATAAGGATTATTTGGTTGAGTTTTTAGTGCTAAAGACATCATTTGTAATGAAGAATTACTTTCATCATTGAGAGAAACTAACCCGCCAACAAACAAATTATTAACATTTTCTGGATTATTTTCTAATAACCTTTTTCTAACACTCTTTGCTTCATCATGCTTTTTAAGAAAATTTAAAGCTAATGCCTTACCTTTTAAGCATTCATTATTATCTGGATCTATTTCTAATCCTATTTTTGAAACATCCAATGCTTTGCTGTAAGCATTTTGACTTATCATGATTATGCTTTTATAACCAAATAAGTCGGGATCACTAGCATTCAAACTAATAGCTGTATCTATAAAACTTTCTGCCTTTTTTAAATTCTTCTTTATAAGCTGAATTTTAGATGCCATTTTAAAATGACTATAATTTGATGGGGCTAGACCGATTGCCTTATTAATTGCAATTTCAGCTTCATCTAGTTTATTCAAACCTTGATAACAACTTGCCAAAAATGCATAAAGCATATCATCTTCAGGAGATTTTGTAAGAAGTGATTTTACATACCTTAAGCCATGTTCATATTTCTTTAATTGTAGGTAAAGCTTTGCTTGAAGATATTCTTCTTCGGTCATATTTTTATAATAATCGAATTATACACTTAAATCTAATCTAACCCAATAAATTTCCTTTTACTTTAGCTAAATCGACACGATTGAAATAGGTATCAAGGTCTTCTATACCGGATATTGCTTGCTGTATTAATGATGATTGCACCTCGCCTTCGCTGAGCAGATATTCTTCTTCTACCACTTCTTTACTAATTCCCATAATGAGTAAAAGTGCTGCTACTACAATACCTGTGCGGTCTTTACCCGACAAGCAGTGGATTAATACCGGATACCTGAGCGTTGGATTTTCAAAGGTTTTGATAACATTGTTTAGCCAGACTCTCACTTCTTTTTGAGTGGTGTCATACTTTTCTACCTTGTTCTCCAT
Organism: Chondrinema litorale; assembly: GCF_026250525.1. Lineage (GTDB taxonomy): Bacteria > Bacteroidota > Bacteroidia > Cytophagales > Flammeovirgaceae > Chondrinema > Chondrinema litorale. The sequence goes on along the minus strand of NZ_CP111043.1, from coordinate 2,367,140 downwards.
TGGGAAATGGAAATAATCTGCATCAAACTCTGTGTAATCTGCCCTATTTCGCAAATTGATAATCGTATGAACCTGCGCAATTTCTTTATGTTCTTTTACATAGTCTATACTTCCGCCTCTATAAAACTTTCCCTCAGGTAGTTTTTGTTCATCTAGTATCAGATTGATGTAAGCACCAAAATCTCTAAAATTCACGCATCCATCTGTATAGTCTAAGCCCATGTTTATCTTTTAAAATCGATCTCTTTTATAACTTTTCCTTTTGAATTAAGGTGATATTCAACTCCAGAGAAATCTCTTACAATGGCAATTCCATTTTCTAAACGGAAATTGTTTTCGCTTTCTAGTGTAACAAAGATGTCTCTTGCTGAAAAAGTCCAAATTATTTCCCCATCACCATCAAAATAGCTAAGCTGTATTTCTCCGTGTGTGACAAAATGATTATCCCATTTTATAATTGAAAAACAAGTAACATCATCTACCTGTAGTTTCCAATTTAATTTTAGGCTTTCTAGATCAAGAGAATAAACCTTGTTACACACACAAATTAGAATAGCCTTATTTTCTACCAGAAAAGAACTATCATGAACTGTTGTTGCACCTCCTACTTCGCAGATAATCGCTGAACTCAATATTACCTTTTCATTCTCATCCCAAATCCTAATGCCGATTTTACTTACGTAAGAGTAATTATTTTCATCAGCTAAATATTCATAATCGTAATTGGATAAATTATCCGAAGAAAGAGGAATAAAAACCTGATCTTCGAATAATTCTATTACCTTATTTTCAAAAGATACTTTCATGCATTTTTCAATTATTACCCACCAAACTCCATTTGAAAAGGTTTGATAAATCGCTCGTTTCTTGAGTAAACTGCAAATACTATTTTAGAAAAAGCATTTTCAAACTTTGCATCAATCACTTCTTTAAAGTAGCTGGCAATTTTTACCGGATCGTTCTGGAAAACCCCACAACCCCATGCACCTAACACAATGGTTTTATGTTTGTGCTCCAAAGCAATAACTAATACTTTTTCGATTCTCCTTTTCATCACGGTTTCTACTTCGGGCAATCTTTCTGATTCTCGGCTCTTCACCACTCCGCGGTTTACAGCCGGCGCAGTAATTACCGCAGCTGTATACAAAGCATCTAGATTATTACCTGCTTCATCTTTGATGATGGGAATTGCCGGACTATAAATCATGTAATCTGTATAAAAACAAGATTTGGTATTGCGATTGGTTTGGTAATAATCATCTGCTTTGAGCAGGCAATTGTATAAACCAGTCGATCTAGCAATACTTTCTTCTTGCGCTTGGCTGCCACCTAAAAAACCACCACCGGGATTTTTAGCCGAAGCAAAATTTAAACAAACTACATCTTGCTCTCCTTCTTTAATCAAGCGTCTTACTGCATCCAAAGTAGTTTCTCCTGTTACAGTAATTTGAGTACCCGATTCTGTAACCTGTGCTGTTACTGATTGCCTGTTGGCAATTAAATTATCAGACATTTCTGGGGAATAGGTTACCGTATTTTCTTCTGCAAATTGCTGCTTAGTAGCTATGTCAATTCGCTCTCCATTGGCAGAAACAAAGAACCCTTGTGATAAAATCTCAAGGGTGTCTTCTGCTATATTTTTTCTATTAATTCTTTCGCTCATTGTATTTTTTATAATTCCACCTGCATTTCTTGGCCGGCTTCTAATGATACTTCTTTCGTTTGATCTCCATAGATCAATTTAGTTTTTGCTGCTTTGATAGATTTTAAAGTTAGACTAGTTACTTTCATGTTTTCCCAAGTCATAGCAACTTCAAAACCTCCTCTGGCACAAACTCCCGAAACAGAACCAGTACTCCAAGCATCTGGCAAAGCTGGTAATAATCTAATCTCTTCTTCTGATGATTGTACTAACATTTCTATTACTGCTGCTGAGCCTCCAAAATTACCATCAATCTGGAACGGTGGGTGAGCATCAAACAAGTTCGGGTAAGTACCGCCAGTTCTTGGTCTGGTAGTTTCTTTTTGGTCTGGATCAACATAGTTTAACAGTTCGCGATACATTTTGTAAGCGCGATTTCCATCCCAAAGCCTTGCCCAAAGGTTAATTCTCCATCCTTTAGACCAACCCGTAGTTTCATCACCTTTAATCTCTAATGTTTTACGACTTGCCGCTGCCAATTCTGGTGTTTTATCTGGCGAAATGTGGTGCCCCGGATACAAACCAAAAAGCTGCGATTGGTGGCGGTGTTTCGGGTCTTGATCTTCCCAATCGTAATACCATTCTTGCAAGTTGCCTTTTTTACCAACTTTGTAAGGATGCATATCGGCAAGTGCTTGTTTCATTTCTGCTCTAAACTCTTCATCAACTCCTAAAACCTCAGATGCTTTAATGGTTTGCTCAAAACACTCGCGAATCATCGCAAGGTCTGAAGTAGAACCGTATAAAGTGGCTCCTGTATATCCTTCTGAAGTAATGTAAAGATTTTCCGGTGAAGTTCCCGGTGCTGTTACAAGCTTACCTTCTTTATCTTTTACTAACCAATCGAGACTAAACTCTGCCGCACCTTTTAATGCAGGATAACCATGCTCTTTTAAGAAATCGATGTCTTGTGTAAAAGTATAATGCTCCCACATGTGTGTGCTTATCCAAGTACCACCCATTACCCAGTTTGCCCAAACAGGATCACCTTGCCCAAAATCTCCAACAGGGTTTGTCATCGCCCAAATGTCTGAGTTGTGAGCCAATGCCCAACCTCTCTCTACACCGTAAAATTCTCTTGCTGTTGCATTTCCAGTTACAGCTAAATTTTCCACAAATTTTAATAATGGCTGATGCATTTCTGAAAGGTTAGCCGTTTCTGCCATCCAATAGTTTTCTTCTACATTGATGTTGGTAGTATAATTACTACTCCAAGGTGGTCTCATATACGGATTCCAGATACCTTGCAAGTTTGCCGGAACACCTTCGGTTCTAGAACTTGCAATGAGCAAATAGCGACCATATTGAAAATACAACTCTTCTAAACCTCTGTCTTCTTTTCCATCAGCATAGCGAAGTAAACGCTCATCTGTTGGTAAATCTGGAACTTCACTTTCACCCAAATCAATAGTTAATCTATTATAGAATTTTTGATAATCGTTTAGGTGATTGCTCTTTAAATCATCAAATGATTTTGCTGAAGCTTTTATCAACTGGTTTTCAGAGATCGATTTATTGTCTTTTCCTTCTGTCGCCGGGTTTTTATCAAAACCATTAAAACTCGTAGCTATTGAAACATATACAATCGCTTCTGTTCCACCTTTTAAAACTAAGCTACTATCTGTTTCAGATACTTCGCCATCAGTAGATTTTATTTCAAATGAAGTAGTAAAACGCGTTCCTCTGTTTTCATCAAACATTACTGCATTTGGCATATCGCCACGATAACTTGGCTCTGCATGGTAAGGCGCATAACCATTTGCTTCCATTATTTTTTCAGCTGCTGTAATCTCATATTTTAATTGACTATCAAAATTTACAGCAAAATCTAATGCGCCTTCTTTGCTACTATTTAATTTGATTACCATTACCTGATCTGGATTCGAAATGAAGTATTCACGAGTATACTTTACTCCATCCACCTCATAAGTTACTTTCGAAACTGCCTCGCCCAGATCAAGTTCACGGTGATAACTCGTAGGTTCACTAGCATGATCGAACTTAAGATACATGGTTCCTAAAGGAGCATAAGACTCAGAAAATTCTCCCTGCACATTTCTATAAAGAGAATCTGCCAGTTTATAATTCTCACTAAATAATGCTTCTCTAATCGCAGGAATATATTTATGCGCATCTGGGTTCATGTTTGGGTCAACCGGCTCACCTGACCAAAGAGTAGCATCATTTAGATAAATCATATCAGCGTTTAGTCCTCCAAAAACTGAGGCTCCCATTTTGCCATTTCCTAGTACAAGTGTTTCTTCAAAATATTCGGCTGGCTTCTTATACCACATAACCCTCTCTGATGTGGCCGTATTATTCGGTGTTTCTTTTTCTGTTGGTTGACAACTGTACAAACTTACCAAAGACGGTAATAACAGTAAAAGCAGTAGTTGTTTTAAAGTGTTAGTCTTTCTATCCATAGTGTGTTTTATAATTTACATGTAATGCTGTTTTAAGCGGGATTTTTAAAAATTCTGCTAATTGTAAAGTGTAATACTTTCTGAGCATTAAATTTACTACATTCATTTTAGTAAAAATATAATTATGCTTTTAAACCGCTATCTCTATTACTTAACAAGCTCACTTCTACTGTTAACACAATTAGGTTATTCACAAGGAAAATTAGATGACTACAAACGAGCCATTTCACTTGACACATTATTTAGAAACAAGACTTATAATGACCCATACGCTATAAAGTGGCTTCCAGATTATAAAATATTTTGGTATATCAATACCGTAAAAGGAGGGCATGAATACATGATTGTTGATGCAGAAACTAACACACAAAAGTTAGCATTCGACCATGAAAAAGTGGCTGAAAAACTTACCAAATTATTAGGAAAACCTTTTGATGCTAAAAACCTCGATTTAAAGAATTTTCAAATCGATGGAAAACAATCTGCTATTAGTTATACCATTGATTCTGCCAGTATTCGTACAAACCTCAATTCCGATAATTATGAAACTGATATTGCTGAGATTAAAGTTGAAAAAAAACGTGATCGCAGGTATTGGGGAGCAGGCAGAAATGAAACAGATCTTGAATTTGTAAATTCTCCAGACGATAACTGGAAAGCTTACATTGAAGAACACAATGTGTATGTAGATAACCTTAAAACAGGTGAAAAATCTCAGTTGAGTTACGATGGTACTGCCGGTTGTTTTTATTCATCTTACATGCAATGGTCGCCAGATAGCAAAAAGCTAATGGCCTATAAATACACACCTAGCGAAGACAGTAAAATCTACTTTGTAGAGTCTTCTCCTACACACCAGCTTCAGCCAGTTTTGCATACCAGAGACTATTTAAAACCTGGTGATATGGTGGCGCAAAAAAGCCCACAGCTATTTTTGGTTGATGAAATGAAGCATGTAGAAATAGATGATGCTGGCATTCAAGATCAGTTTTCTTTAGGCTCAATAAGATGGCGAGAAGATAGCAAAGCTTTCACTTTTGAGTATAACCAACGTGGGCACCAAAATTATAAAGTAATTGAGGTTGATGAAAAAGGCGCTTCGCGTACACTCATTCATGAGCACAGCGATACTTTTATTGATTATAGTGGCAAGAAGTTTAGACACGATGTTGAAAACACTAATGAAATAATTTGGGCTTCGGAGAGAGATGGATGGAATCATCTATATCTATTCGACTCTAAAACTGGTGCTGTGAAAAATCAAATTACTATTGGTGAGTGGGTTGTGAGAGATGTGGTACATGTAGATGATGAAGCAAGAGAAATTATTTTTACTGCCAGTGGTATGAATAAAGGCCAAGACCCTTATTTTATTCACTATTATAAGATTGGTTTTGATGGAAAAAACTTGGTAAAACTCACCAAAGAAGATGGCAACCACCAAGCTTGGTTTTCAGAAGATTACTCCATGTTTGTTGATAAGTATTCAAAGATAGATGAGCCATCAACAACTGTTTTGAGAAATAGTAAAAATGGAAAAATTGAAATGGAGCTTCAAAAAGCAAACATTAGCGATTTACTAAAAACCGGATGGAAAGCACCAGAAGTTTTTACAAGCAAAGCCAGAGATAACGAAACTGATATTTGGGGAATAATAGTAAGACCCACCAATTTTGACCCGAATAAAACTTATCCTGTAATAGAATACATTTATGCAGGCCCTCATAGCTCTTTTGTACCGAAAGATTTTAGACCTTATTTATGGTCTATGCACAGCATTGCCGAACTTGGTTTTATCGTAGTACAATTAGATGGTATGGGGACGTCTAACAGGTCAAAAGCATTTCACGATGTTTGTTACCAAAACCTGAAAGATGCGGGTTTCCCTGATAGAAAACTGTGGATAAAAGCGGCTGCTAAAAAATATCCTTATATGGATGCTGAAAATGTGGGTATCTTCGGTACTTCTGCTGGTGGACAAAGCTCAACTGGTGCTTTGGTTTTCAATTCTGACTTTTACGATGTAGCTGTTTCATCTTGTGGTTGCCACGATAATCGCATGGATAAAATCTGGTGGAATGAGCAATGGATGGGTAAAATCGGCCCTCATTATGCAGCCTCTTCTAATGTGGTAAATGCACACCAGATGCAAGGTAACTTAATGTTGATCTTGGGTGAAGTGGATGATAATGTAGACCCTGCCAGCACCATGCAATTAGCTGATGCTTTAATTAAATCCAATAAAGAATTTGAATTGGTGGTAATTCCGGGATATAACCACACCAGTGGCGGCGAATATGGCGAAAGAAAAAGGAAAGACTTCTTTGTAAAACACTTGTTGCATGTCGATCCTCCTACTTGGGATTTGATTTATGAAGACAAAAAATTAGAGAAGTAACACAAAAACGGCTTGTTGATGATTTTCAACAAGCCGTTTTTCTTCCATTATATTCTTAAGAATCAGAAGCTTTTTTCAAGTTGACTAATACGCTTTTCTTCACTTTAAACACAGTTCCGTGTCTGGTTCCATCTGGAAAATGGACTTTATCTGAAATATCTTCCCAGTTTTTTAAATCAGTTGAGATAATCGCCCCCATGTTATGATTCGTATATTTATCAAAATAGACTACCCAGCCTTCGGGTAATTTAATTGAAGTTGGTCCTTCTACCCAGTTTACAGAAATCGGTTCTGAAGCTTGTGAATAATTGCCGGTTAACTCATTACTTGTAACGATTCTGATATTTTTTTCTGGTTCTGGAAACTTGGTTTCGTCTTTTAAAAACATCACATACTTGCCATCTATCTTTTGTATGGTTGCATCAATTACATTAAAACCTTTATCGTAGAGTAATTCAGTATCTGAAAAAGTATCAAAGTCTTTGGTAGTGGTGTAATACATGCGGTGATTGTATTTATCATCACCAGTTGAATCTGTTTCAGCAAATCTTCCGGGAATAGTTGTTGCCCAGTAAATCATGTATTCTTTGGATGTTTCATCATAAAAAAGCTCTGGAGCCCAGCAGTTTCTAGCTTCAGGTTCATGTGCCATTACTGGAATAAATTTTTGTTCAGACCAATTAATTAAATCTTCTGAACTGGCATAACCAATTCCTTTATCTTGCCAGCTTACCGTCCAAACCATATGGAATTTTCCATCAGCTCCTTTTATAATACAAGGGTCACGCATCAACTTATCTTGGCTAACTGTTGGGGTTAAATATGATTCATTATTATTCAAAACAGTCCAATTGTAACCATCTTCACTGTAAGCTAAATGCAATCCATCTTCTCCATTATTTTGAAAAAAGGAAAACATGTACACTTCTGGTTCTTCTTCTTTATGCTCTTGCTTACAAGCATTAGAAAGTATGGTTATTAAAAAGCATAGAAAAGAAATTTGTGTGAGGCGGGATTGAACTAAGTCTCTTATCATTTTCAGGAAGTATTGTTAAGTTTATAATCTATTGATACAGCCTAACAAACTTAATAAATTACTTTGTTTAAGTGTTTCAAAATCGCCTAATCTACTTGATATAAGCTGAGTATTTTGTAAATTCACTTATTGGGTATGGCCCTTTACATATCAAATAATAAAGTGCACAATAGTAATTATTTGATTATGTTTCAAGTATTAAAATCACCTAGCCATGCTGCATGTTAATCCAATTTTCAGCTAGCAATCAATCTCAAAAAATTTTATAGTTTTTTTTAATTTTCTGTTTCTCTTATAGCACAATTCAAATATTTTTTGTGTAAATTTTAAGAAACAGTGATTATCTATTCATTCTTCAATTATCAACTAACTAACATAAAATTCTTTACCAAAACCTCGAATACATGATAAACTATACAATTGAGAATGATTTAAGTGCTGGAGAGTTTAAAGCTGTGTTGGTTAATTCTAACTTGGGTACTCGAAGGCCTGTAAACGACATGGCTAGATTAGAGAAAATGCTTGAACACGGCAATCTCGTAGTAACTGCACGATTAAATGAAAAATTAATTGGAGTGGCAAGGGCACTCACCGATTTTTCTTATTGCACATATCTTTCTGATTTAGCAGTTGATGAAAATTATCAAAGAAATGGAGTAGGAACAGAACTGATAAGACAGGTAAAAATGGCTGCTCCAAATGCTAAACTAATTATACTTTCAGCTCCTGCTGCAATTAGTTATTATCCAAAAATTGGGTTCTCAAGACATGAATACTGCTTTTTTCTAGATGATATTAACAACTTAAAATGAAAAGAAATGGATAACAGACTACTTACTCACTTATAAATAAGATGATAAAATTTGATTTGCTAATATTTCTGAGAAGTTTAAGAAAGCGATCAGTTAATACTATTATAAACTTAACCGGACTTAGTGCTGGAATTACCTGTGTGTTGCTCATTGCTGTGTATCTTAAGCACGAACTCAGCTTTGATCAACATCAAAAAAACAAAAATCGAATTTATAGAATGGCATTGAATATGACTACAAACTCAGGTAGTGATGTTCATACTGCCGATAACTTTCCGGGATTAGCACCATTACTCAATACTGATTTTCCTGAAGTTGAAAAAGCAGCACGCATCTATCCTTACAAAGGAGATGTACAAGTTAATTATCAATCTGGGAAAAATCCTGTATTTAAAGGTGATTACATTTATAGAACTGAGCCTGAAATATTTAAGGTTTTTGATCATAAATTCATCATTGGAAACCCCAAACAGGCACTGAGTGAGCCTAGAAGTATTGTACTTACAGAAGCTTTAGCCAAAAAATATTTTGGAGAACACAATCCATTAAATAAATCGCTCACTATAGATAATACTACTTATAAGGTTACAGGTATAATAAAAGACCTACCAAAAGCATCTGATTTATATTATGAAGCTTTACTATCTTATGATTTTAGTGATTTAAATAATGACTGGGGAAATATTGATGGTTTTACTTATGTGTTATTCAAAAACAATTTTAGCATAGAAAGTTTTCAAGTAAGACTTGATGAAATTGTTAAAGAAAAAACTGATGCATTTGTGATGAGAGATTATGAGCTCAACAGCAAAATACAGATTTTCCCACAAGCTTTATCTAACATACACTTCGAAAAACCTTTACTTTCAGACACTCCCAAAGGCAATCTTGCTTACATCAATATTTTAAAAATTTTAGGTCTTGTAATTTTCCTTATTATAGTTTTTAACTATGGAAATTATACTGCTTCTTATTACACAGAAAGAATAAAAGATATAAGCATTAGAAAATACTTTGGTGCCAGTAGAAGATGGATTTTATTAAAGACCACATTGGAAATGTCAATTATTTCGGCTTTAGTGATTTCAATTTCAATAATTCTTTATAGTTATTTTGCCCCTTTTGTAAATGAGCTTACTAATAATGCCATTTCTATAAAGTCTCTTTTACAAGCAGAAATTCTGTTTGTAATTGCCATACTGTTACTAATAACAATTGCTGTTTCGCTATTATACCCAGTTGTGTATCTGGTAAACATTAAACCAAAAAAAGGCTTAACTGGAGTTATTAGCATAAAAGGAAATAATAATCTTAGAAGAGGATTAATGGGTATTCAGTTTTTCTGTACTGCAATTATGATATTCTTCACCCTCACTGTCTTTCAACAAATTCAATTTCTAGAAAACAAGAACCTTGGTTTCAACTCAAATCAAGTATTGGTTATCAATATACCAGAGTTAAGCCTAAATGATAGTAAAACTCAGGTATTAAAATCAGAACTCAATCAATTAAATTCAGTTAAGAAAATTTCTGTTGTCGCTCAAAATGCATATCCGGGTAATAGAAATATAAATTACCAATATGGTTGGCTGTTAACTGATGAAGAAAAAATAGAAGCTAACTTCAATCTATTTGAAGTAGACGAAAACTTTACTTCTTTACTAGATATTGAGTTAGTAAACGGAAACAAATTTACGAATCTCCCAAACTATTACGATGGTTCCATCTACGCGCAAGCTTATGTAAATGAATCTTTTGTAAAAAAAATGGGCTTACTTTCTACAGAAAAAGCCATTGGAAAAATAGTTTATGCCTTCGATTATCAATTTAAGATTATTGATGTAGTTAAAGATTTCCATTACGAAGGGATTCATCAAAACATTAAACCTTTGTTGATTTATAACAACAATCAATTTGGTACTTCGCCAAAGAGTATTTTAGCAGAAATAAACAACAAAGAGGGATTAGCACAGGTTATCAACACTTGCAAAAAATTTAACTCTTCAACTAGTTTCGAACATAAATTTCTAGATGAAGAATTCGACAAGTTCTTTCAACAAGAAAGAACAATTGGGAAAATAACTTATCTTTTCTGCATCATATCTATCATTCTTGCAAGCATTGGGCTTTATGCAGTTTCTAGTCTTTTTCTTGTGCAAAGGACAAAGGAAATAGGTATAAGGAAAGTACTTGGCGCAGGAAGTTTCTCTATTTCTACTCTCCTATTTAAAGAGCTATTTATGATGGTAATAATTACTTTTTTATTATCAATGCCATTCTCATGGTTTCAAAGTAATTTATGGCTCGAGCAGTTTACATATAAGATAGAGATCAACTGGTTGTTATTTGTTTTTTCAGGAATGATACTAATATTAGCATCTATTGCAGGAATTATAATTAACTTGATAAAAGGTATAAATTTAAGGCCAGTTGAACTTTTAAGGGATTATTAATAAAAGCCATCAATACTTATCAACATTTTTCGAAAGTTATCAACACACAAAAAATGAGCACTACAAGGCTCAAAATCAATAAAAAGGCACATTCATAAGAGAGTTATCAACACTCAAGAAAGTTATCAACACTACCAACAGACAAATGTTGATAACTTTTTTTCACTTTTTTAATATTAGCGTTTTTATTCAAAATGAAGCTTGCAAATACCGAATTTGAAATAATTGAAGCAGATAATAATATACATTACCAGTCAGCTATTAAACTCTTTAAAGAATATGCAAGTGAACTAGGTTTTGATTTGAGTTTTCAAAATTTTGATAAAGAGTTACACAACTTAAACACTATGTATGGTAGACCAAATGGTTGTCTTTTATTGGTAAAGAATAATCAAAATATAATTATTGGATGTGCTGGAATAAGAAGGTTTGAAAACAACATTTGCGAACTAAAACGCATGTTTATTAAGAAAGAAGGCAGAGGTTTAGGTATTGGGAAAGCTTTACTTGAAAAAGCTATAGAAGTAGCCAAAGAACTTAACTATGCATTTATAAGATTAGATACTATCGCGAGTATGCAAACAGCGATTAAGCTGTATACTCAAGCTGGTTTTACTGAGATAGGCTCTTACAGATACAATCCGATTGAAGGTGCTCGCTATTTTGAAAAAAAATTAAACTAAAAAGAAAAAGCCTGAGTAAGACTCAGGCTTCTTTTGTTTCTATTTCTTCTTTTTCTAAAGTAAATACCGTTATTTCTGGCCTTACATTAAACCTTACAGGATATGAGCAACCCAATGCTCTGTTGATATACATATACCTACCATCATTTAAATCATATTTTCCAGCTACATATTCCCTATTTTGCACAGGTAAAACTGGAGGTGGTAAAAATGGCGGTTTGCATTGCCCACCATGTGTATGCCCAGATAGAATCCAACCTTTGTATCCATTCCAAACTGGCAAATCGGCTACATCGGGGTTATGGCATAAAACCAAGTTAGCTTCATCATGGCATATCTTATTCATAACTTTATCAGGATAAAAATTTGTACCCCAAAAATCATCAATACCTATAATATTTAATCCACTAGCTTTTGCTTGGCTATTTCTTAGTACTTTAACACCCGCATTTTCCAAAGCAGTAGTTACCTGAACAGCAACAAATGACTCTTTATATCTATGGCCATAATCGTGGTTGCCTAGAATACCAAAAGTACCTAATTCACCCTTAGCCACATATTCAAAAACTCTATTAAGTTGATCAATTTGCTTGGAAGTTCTGTAAGAAACAAAATCACCAGTATAAACCACATAATCGGGTTTCATCTTTTTTACTTGCTTAAATGAACTGATGATGTAATTCCAGTCGAACTCGTCGCCAATGTGTATATCACTAATTTGTACTATTTTTTTTCCTACCAAATTATCTGGCAGATTCCGTATAGGCATAGGAAGCTTGACATATTCAACCCAATAGGGCTCAATGCTAAATGTATAAAAACCAGTAGTTAATCCTACTAAGCCTAAACCAGTAAAATTCTTTATAAAAGATCTTCTTTTCAATGGACTATCTTTTTAAATTCTAGAAAATATGTTTGTGATGATTTAGTAGCTCCGAAAATGGAGTTATACTTAGATAATGTGGATGATGAACCTGATTATTAATTCATATTTACTGCGGAAGTAAACTATATTTCAAATTTACTATGGAGATTATTTAAAATCCCTTTTTTAAATACTTTTAACACTTATGAGCGATTAGAGTTTCATGTAATCCGAAATTCACAAATAATTAAAATTACTTATTTTGTTCTCCAATTTACTACACCAGTTTGTATCATCCTTTTCTATAATAATTGCGTTAAACTGATATTTTTCGCCTTCTATTCCTACACCTTCAGAGTCATCTATATGAACGTCTATACCAAAAGCTGGAGGATACTTTGTGGCATAAACTTTTGCTTTTGAAATCTCCTTTCTATTCAATTTTTCATTAATGATAAAATCTAGTTGAAAACCATAAGAATAAAACTGAAACCAAATTTTACTTTTACTTCTATATGAGGTAGTATAAACACCAATTTTATGGCCTTGGGCTTTAAGTTTTTTCAACAGACTGATGGTATCTTTTCTAATCAACTCAACTCCAAAAAGTTTTTGAATAAACGATCTAACTTCTGTTGGAAACTCATCTTTGTTTGCAGGAATAAGTGTATCATCTAAATCGAAAGATATTTTCATGTGTATCATCTTTCAAAATATCCCACAAAAAAAGAGACTAATAAGTCTCTTTAAGGTTTTTTAAACTATTTCGTCTAGTTGTGGTGGTTCAAATTTTTTCACTTTAAGGGACGATCCTGAATCTGCAATTACAATTACTTCTTCGCCTTTATTAATAAAATCGCCTCTTGTAGATGCATCATACATTTGATCTTCGATCATTACTTTACCACTTGGCCTTAAAACAGTATGGGCAACTCCTGTTAAACCTATCATATCAATTTCATGAATACTGGATGTGTACCCATCTTTTGTGTCTAAGGTCTCTTGTAAAGCTACTCTTTTAAAAATCGCACTATCTGCCATTTGAGAGGCACCAAAAAACATTAAAATTATAGCACCAATGGCACCACTAAGAGTAGCGATAAGAGCATTTCTTAAAGCACCTGTATTTACAAATGTGAAATCGAAATTATTGTTATCGATCATCATAAGTGCTAAGGCTCCTAATGTGAGAATTATACCCGAAATACCTGCTACACCAAAACCAGGAATAACAAATATTTCTGCTCCTATTAATATGATACCTACTATAAATACAATTAGCTCCCACTTTTCTGCCAAACCATTTAAATAATATGGTGTAAAATATAGAACCGCAGCAATAATGGCAGCTAAGATTGGGAAACCAACTCCTGGAGTCTGAAGCTCGAAATAAATCCCGCCAAGCATAATTAAAATAAGAATGCCACTAATAAATGGATTGAGAAACAATGCTATAATCTGCTCTGAAGTTCCTAATTCGTAATTAATCACTTCATATTCTCCAATATCTGCTTTTTGTAATACTTCATCAATATCTTCTGCCATGCCATTGCAAAAGTCATGTTGAATGGCTTCAGTTGCTGTAAAAGTGATTACCTGCCCTGCTGACGATATTCCTTCAACTTCCAAGTTTTCGTCTACCATTGCCTCTGCAATTAATGGATTTCTATTGTTTGCTTCTGCGGTAGAACGCATTATAGAGCGCATGTGTGACTGATATTTGTCTGGTGCTTTAGAGCCATCTCCCCCATTTACTACAGTTACAGCACCGATAACCGCCCCCTTTTCCATGTAAATGCTATCACAAGCAATGGAAATAAGTGCTCCTGCCGATGCTGCATTCTTATTGATAAATACAAAAACAGGTTTTTCGAACTCTAAAATTACCGACCTAATATGGTCTGCAGCATTTACAGCTCCACCGTAAGTATCCATATTAATTAATAAATAATCTGCTTTTTCGTTTCGAGCTTCCTCCAAAGCTAAATCTACATATCTGCTCATTCGAGGGTCAATCTCATCTCGAATTTCCATCACAAACACTTTCTTTACTTTACTTTGTGCCTGTGCTACAATTGCTATTAACTGTGATAAGGCTACAATACACAAAAAGTATATTTTTTTGTTACTGCAAGAATACTTGTTTGTATAACACTTCATGGTATATTGCACTATAAGGTTTATTAACTTGTTCATTTAAGCAAGGGCAAACATAAAATATTACTTTACCAATATATAATATTAATGCACTGCCTTTATACTATTGCATTTAATTACTGCTTTTTAAAGCTTTATATTTATCCTATGCTACTAGGTTAGTAGGTTTGGGCACTTAAAAGTTACATACTTTTGATTGTTTTTGTAAGTGGAACAAAATTTTTGTCGTATTGAATCACCTCGAAAAGAAAAGTTTTTTATTTGAAGATAACTATTTGGTCTGGAAAATAATTAAAGCCAAAAACGACAACCTACTAGTTATTGAGTTGAGAAACCCTGCAGAATTATATACAGCATTTGTTTGTATTGATTTAAATAAACAGGAAATTATATGGGACGACTTGGCTTTTGAAGACACTTGGTCTATTAGTATTTCTGGTATGAGTAATGAAAACCTATTTTTTACTGAATTTACTGATGGGCAAATTCCGGAAGCTAAAGCAGTATTTAGCATTTCATTAGAAACTAAAGAAATGGGATGGTATTTAGAAAACACCATTTTTGAAGCTGTTACTGATGAATATGTATTATTAAAGGAATACATTGATGACGATTTCCAAAATATTTGTATCAATGAATTTACTGGAGAAAGCCTTGAAAACAGTATAGATCTTAGTTCAATCGATTTATTTGACAGTCATATCGAGTTTCCTTTGCAATATGAAGAAGGAAGTGACTATTTTAATACTGTAAATGCATTTATGCATAATAAAAAAGGGATTAGTATTATAAAAGCATGTGATTATTTGGAATGGAACTCTTATATTATCATTGCGTATTATCAAAATACTGAAAATAAGGCACTAAATAATTATATTATTATTTTAAATAAGATGGGAAAAGTTCTGTTTGAAGATCAACTCGGTAATGATCTTAATGGAATTGCTTCTGAGTCATTTTTTATAGCCGAAGAAAAACTAATTTATATTAAAGACAAAAGGGAAATTAGCACCATAAACTTAACATCAACACTATGAGGCATTTTTTGATTTTATTTATAACTGCGCTAACACTTTCAAATGCATATGGAACCTCTGAGTTTACAAATGCATCTGATTCTATCGGAATTAAAGTAATTAATAACAGAACTTATATTCTTCATAAAGTTGATCAGGGTGACAACCTTACTACGATTGCAAATCGATATGGCGTTACTATAACCCAAGTAAGAGAAGCCAACAGCAATGTAGATGATAAAATTAAGACTGGTTCTATATTAATGGTTCCTTTAATAAAAAAGAATCCTGTTGTAACAACCCAAGATGATAGCGATACAGGTTTGGTAAAGCGACTTTATACAGTTAAGGCTGGCGACTATTTATATAAAGTTGCCCGAGACTTTAAGATGGATGTAAAAAGATTGAAGGAGCTTAACCAGTTAGAAAGTGAAACACTTAATGAGGGACAACAATTAATTGTGGAAATACCTTCTGAGGCATTACAAGCTAAAACTCAGGATAACACATTTAATCAGCAAGCTGTAGAGCAACAAAACACTAATCAGCAAAATAATACGAATAACGCTCAACCAAATAACACCATGCCAGTAGTAAGTACCGAAAATGCCAATGCTTCTATGAACCCGGCTAGTGCTTTAACAAGGGTACCTAAAGTACATACTGCTCTAGAAGGTGAATATCTTTTTGCATTAGGTAGAAACTTAAATGTAAACCTGGATAGTGTAAGAACATGGAATTACATGGAGCCTGCTGATAATATTACATTAAACCAGCAAGTGATTGTAGGGTATAACTATTTTGACTCTAAAGGAAACTTAATACTTTCTACAGGTGCAGATATTGCAGATGTAAACGGATATAAAGCTAGTACAATCGATGCTGGTAATAGTCAGTTGGCTAACTCACAAGGAACCGGAAATTTAAATTCTCTTACTCCTGAAGTTAACCTAAGCAACATACCACAAAATGCCAGAGAAGAAGGTATTGGAATGAAGATTTCGGGGAATGACGCTTCTGCAAATCAAGTAGTTGGATTGCATAAAACTGCCGAATACGGAACATATATAAAAGTAACAAACCCAAGTAATGGAAGAACTACTGCTGTAAAAATTATTGGTAAATTACCAGCTGATGCAGCAAATAGCCAAGTTGTAATTATGCTTTCGAGTGCTGCTTGCCAAAGAATAGGAGTACTCAACAATCAATTTCCAGTAGTTTTAGAGTATAATAAATAAGCATATCAGTTACTTTTAAGCTCATAAAGAATTAACATAAAGCAACTATGCCTGAATCCTATTTAGTTTTCAGGCATAGTTTTGGTTCGATTTCAAGTAATTTTTTACATTAGAATCTTTTTGCCTATCCTACAGCTTTACAATAATACTTTAACTGACTCATTGACAAATTAAAATCCAAATATCCATGTTTAAGTTTAATGTAAATTTTTTGAGGATATCCCTACTACTTCTCAGTTTGATTTGGTTTTCTGCTTGTTCAAAAAAAAATAACATGCAGTATGCAAACTCTCGCTCAAACAATTATTCTGCATCACCTTCTAATAAAGGGGTGAAATTTGATAACAATACAACTAGAAAATTTAAGCCCAAAACAAAAAGGCAGTTAAGAAAAGAAGCTGCAATGAAAGATGATCCAAGATATACCGATCCATTATATTTTGGGCATAAAAAACCTCCTAAAAAACGCCCAGTTGGTAAGCAGAAATACTGTAAAGTTTGCGGAATAAGACACTAATCATCATTATTTAAAAAAAGTGTTTTTATATTCTCCCATGCTTCTGGTGTGTCTACATCATAAACACCTTTGGAAAATGGAACATTCACAACTAAGGAAGGTTGTTTTCTGATAATTTTTCTGGCACCTTCCTGCCCTTTTAATTCTAGCAAACTTTCAAAAAGTGAGTGATTAAATAAAGCCGGAACGCTCTCCAAATCATTATAGTAACTAGCAATTATAGGTTTTCCGGTTTTATAATAGCTCTTTATAACTTCTTTAATATGATGTGTGTCTAAAAAGGGCTGATCACAAAGACATATTAAAACAGCTTCAATATTAAAATTCGACTTTAATAACTCATTAATTCCCTTTTTAATAGAAGAAGCCATTCCTGTTTCCCAATCTGGATTATGTGCAATTTTTACATGGTATGAAGAAATACTTTTTTTTATATCATCTTCATAAGCACCAGTAACTACAATTAGATTTTCGATGCCGGTTTCCAAAATAGTTTCGCAAGATCTAGCAACTAGGGTTTTCTGCTTTAGCTCTAATAACTGCTTTGGAAAACCCAACCTGCTTGAACCTCCGGCAGCTAAAATCACTGCTCCTATTCTTGAAAAATCAATATCCATTATATTCTGGCTCTGCTAAGTATTTGCTGAAAATTTAACTTTCTGACCTAAGAATTTCTAAAGGAGATTTATTTAGAATACCTCTGTAGTTTAATAAACCAAGACTAAGTGTTGCCAGTGAAATAGCTATAATTAATAAAAACACATATTTAAGATCAGGATAGAAAGTAGTTTCGAAGTTAAAGAAAGCGATAATCCAACTACTTAGTAGTGCTAGCAAAATACCTGAAACAGAAGCCAAAGTACCAAGTATGGCATATTCAATAGCATTAATTTTAAGAATTTGTTGCTTTTTGGCTCCAAGTGTTCTTAATAACACACTCTCATGAATTCTTTGATATTTGCTAATAATCAACGAACCAATTAAAACTACCAAACCTGTTACAATACTAAATAGCGCCATAAACCTAATTACAAATGAAGCTTTGTCGAGCACATCATCTAGTGTTTTAAGAATTAATCCCAAGTCGATTGCTGAAACATTCGGATATTTCTGCACCAAAGCTTGCTGCAATTCTGCAGATTGCTCGTCCGATTTAACTCTAGTAATTACTACATGAAATTGTGGTGCTTCTTCCAAAATACCACTTGGAAAAACAACCAAAAAGTTGGTTTGTACTCTATTCCAGTCTATATCTCTCAAACTTGAAACTACTGTTTTCATAGGAGTTCCTTGTACATTAAACACCAATTCATCACCGATTTTAACCCCCATTCTTCTGGCAAAACCTTCATCTAAAGAAATAAATATGGTGTCACTTGCAGCTTTCTCACCATGCCACACTCCTTCGGTAACAGATTCAGAATCGATCAGTGTATCGCGATAAGTTACCCTGTATTCTCTGTTAAAAACCCACTCAGGAGTTTCGGAAGTTGTATCTTGTTGATTTTGATAGCGATTCATTCCGTTCATTTCAGAAACCCTCATATTTACAATTGGCACTTTCTGAATAAGTGGTAGATCAAACGATTTTACCAATTTGTGTATTTCTTCTTTTTGAGGAGTTTGTATATCGAATAAAACCAGATTAGGCTGATTTTCACTTGCAGAAAGTGAAACTTTGTCAAGTAAAATTCCCTGTATAAAGAATAGTGTAGCAATTAATGCAGTACCTAAACCGATAGTAATAATTAATATCAATGTCTGGTTATGCGGTCTGTATAAGTTAGCAATTCCTTGTCGCCAAATGTATCCCCAAGAAACTGGAAAATACTTTTTCACTAACCACATTACAAAATAGGCAACTCCGGTAAGTACTAGGAATAATACAGTGAGCAAACCCATAAACATCAGTGCTTCCATTAAGTTTTTTACTTGAATCCAAGAGAAAAAGAAAATAAAAAGCACAATAGCTGCATAGGCAGCTATTTTATATGGATCAGTTCCTTGGTCATCACTTTGAGTATCTTCTCTCAACACTCTTAGTGGAGAAGTTTTTCTAATGCCAAGCAATGGAATTATTGCAAAAATAATAGATACTAAAATACCTGTTGTAACACCCTGCAAAATAGCAAAGTACGAAACAGAATAACTTACTTCCACTGGAAGGAAATCTTTCATTATTTCAGGTAATAATATCTGTACTGAAGCTCCTAAGACTGTTCCGACAACAGCTCCGATTATTCCCATAAATCCAACTTGAAATAGAAAGATGAGAAAAGCTTGAATTCCGCTCATACCTAAGCATCTAAAAACAGCAACTGAAGCCAGTTTTTCTTTTACATATATATGCACAGCACTTGCCACACCGACACTACCTAGTAAAAGAGCAACAAAACCAACTAAGTTTAAGAATTTAGTTAAATCTGAAAAGGTCTCGCCTACTTGCTCTTTTCTTTCGTTTACTGAGTCTGCTCTAAGAGATTCTTGTTTTAGTAAAGGTTTGGCGTCTTCAATAACCTGATCCGCATTTAGTCCATCTCTTAATTTGTAATAGAAAGAATAATTAATTCTACTACCTTTTTTAATCAATCCGGTCGCATCAAGGTATTGAGCAGGAATATAAACTGTTGGTGCGATGGTAGAACTCAATCCAATTTGCCCGGGAGCTTTTAGCAACCTACCTTGAATAAGAAAATTTATGTTACCGATTTTGATAGAATCACCTGGTTGTGCATTGTATTGAATAAGCAGCGTATTATCTACAAGCGCATTTTTACCTGAACGAAAGTTATCTGCCGCTTCAATTGGTTCTGTTTCGAAATTTCCATAGAAAGGGAAATCACCTTCTAAAGCTTTTATTTGCACCAAACGTGTACCTTCATTTTTTGGAAAATAACACATCGAAGCAAATCTGGTTTCTTTGGCAGCTGCTACACTCATTGTATCAAAATAAGTAAAGGCTGTGTCGCTAATTTCTGAACGATTATAAACAGCAATATCAGCCCCTATCAAACTTTTTGCTTGATTATCTATTTCTGCTAGCAAATTATCTCTGAAAGAATTTATGGCAACAAGTGCTGCAATACCTAAAGTAATGGACGAAATAAAAAGCATGAGTTTGCCTCTGCTTTTTCTGCTATCGCGCCATGCCATTAACAGCAGCCAATTCAGTCTGTATTTATTATCTTCTTTTTTCAAGATGAGTGTAGGTTAATAGAGTAAAAATTATTCTGCACTGCTTTGGGCTACAGCAGTATCTGAAACAAGTTTTCCTCCTTTAATTCTAATAATGCGTTGTGTTTTTGAAGCCAGTTCGAGGTCGTGAGTAACCAATACTAAGGTTGTTCCTAGTTCTTTATTCAAATCAAAAATAAGTTTTTCAACTTTTTCGCCAGTTTCTGTATCCAAGTTTCCTGTTGGTTCATCAGCAAATAAAATTTTAGGATCATTAGAAAATGCCCTTGCCAAAGAAACTCTTTGTTGTTCTCCACCCGAAAGTTGTGTAGGATAATGATCGAAACGATCTGCAAGACCAACTTTATCTAGCAAGTCCATCGATTTTTTTTTGATATTTTTTTCACCTCTTAATTCTAGAGGAACCATTACATTTTCGAGAGCTGTAAGTGTGGGAATTAACTGAAAATTCTGAAAAATAAAACCTACATGCTGGTTGCGTACATATGCCCTGTCGTCTTCACTTAGGTCGTCCAATAAAATCTTATTGAGTGTCACAGATCCAGATGTTGCTCTATCTAAACCTGCACATAATCCCAGTAGGGTTGTTTTACCACTGCCAGATGGACCAACAATAGAAAAAGTTGAACCTTCTTCTATACTAAAATTTACCGAATCGAGTACTGTAAGAAAACCGTGGCTACTTTTATAAGTTTTTGTTAAATTTTCTACTTTTAAAATATCTGCCATTCGCGCTTTTATGATTTAATCGTGTATGCTTTCAAAAAAATTGTGAACTTTACAACTGATAGCTTCATTAAGTTATTAAAACTCTTTTTTAATCTGCCCAAATTAAACACTTTATTTCCATGAATATAAGATTCAGTGATAAAAGGTTCATGTTTATCGACTCCCCCAAACAGCTGCTATTTACTTTGATTAAAACAACATCAAAAGTTAGCAATCATCTCTTGATCTCTATCTACCCTACAAAGAAACTTAACAAACTTTTAACCTTACAGTTTCTTAGCATTGTAATTATTGCAACATTTATGGGGGCTTGTGGAAATGAGCAGAATAAAAGTATTCCTGAAAACACGAACGATACTCAGAAAAAATCATCTGAGATGCCAGGAAACCCAAAACCCATTGATGACTCTGATGCACCGAGAATTATATTCTTTGGTAACAGTTTAAGTGCTGGTTATGGGCTAGACGACCCAGAGAATCAATCTTTCCCTGGAATAATAAGAAAGAAAATTGAAGAAAATAAGCTAGAGTATACTGTAGTAAATGCCGGTTTAAGTGGAGAAACTACTGCTGGTGGTAAAAACCGTATAGACTGGATTCTAAAACAACCAGTAAATATTTTCATTTTGGAACTAGGCGGCAATGATGGATTAAGAGGTATAGACACTGAAGAATCTAAAAGAAATTTACAAGCGATTATAGATATAGTAAATACTAAATACCCTGAAGCTAAAATTATTCTTGCGGGCATGGAAGCCCCTCCTAATATGGGAGATGATTATACCGCAGACTTTAGAAGTATTTACCCTGAATTGGCAGAAAAAAATAACATTGCATTAATTCCATTCCTTCTACAAGATGTTGGAGGTGAAGCTCATTTAAACCAGTCAGATGGAATTCACCCAAATATTAAAGGCCATAAAATAGTTGCCGAAAATGTTTGGGTTGTACTTAAAGATTTTATATTGCCGGAAAAAGAAGAAATATGATCAGTTTTTGGGAAAAACAAACTTTTGTACACTCGCATTTTCTCATAATTGGTAGCGGAATAACCGGACTTTCAACAGCATTAAGTCTAAGAGAAAAGTATCCAACCAAAAATATTTTAGTACTCGAAAGAGGAATATTTCCAAGTGGAGCCAGCACCAAAAATGCTGGCTTTGCTTGTTTTGGAAGCCTTACTGAATTGATTTCAGATTATAAAACTCTTGGAGAGTTGGATATGCTGGCGCTCATCGAAAAACGTCGCAGAGGTTTAGAAACGCTACGAAGCAGATTGGGAGATGAGGAAATCGATTATCAACAACATGGCGGTTACGAACTAATTACAGAAAATGAAATTGGTGCTTTAGAACACATTAAAAGCATGAATACGCGGCTTATGCCTTTGTTTGGTGAGCCAGTATTTTCAATGAAAAATGAAGATATAAGAAAGTTTGGGTTTGATGAAAATACTGTAAAAGCACTCGTTTATAATCCCTTTGAAGGGCAGATACATACAGGTAAAATGATGCGGGCTTTGCTAAAATTAGCAGCAAAGAAAAACATTCAAGTATATACTGGTACCGAAGTAGAAAGTATAGAAGACATTAACAACAGAGTCTATGTTAAAATAAAAGATAAGATACACTCTGAGCTTACTCTGAGATCGAAAAAACTCATTGTATGTACAAATGCATTTAGTAAAAAGCTCATTCCTAATCTTGAGTTAAATCCGGGAAGAGGTCAAGTATTAGTAACTGAACCTATTGATGATTTAAAGATTAAAGGCACATTCCATTTTGAAGAAGGTTATTATTATTTCAGAAACATTGGTGACAGGGTGATTTTTGGGGGTGGCAGAAACATCGATTTAGAAGGTGAAACTACAACCGAAATGAATACTACCGATCGCATCATAAATAACCTAAAAGAAAAACTCGAAAAGGTGATAATGCCAAATCAGCCATTTAAAGTTGAACAAACTTGGGCAGGAATTATGGCCTTTGGAAAAAACAAAACTCCAATTATCGAAAGGGTATCACCGAATGTAACTGTAGCTGCCAGACTAGGTGGAATGGGAGTTGCCATTGGAACAGCCGTTGGCGAACAAGCAGCATCTTTGGTTTATCAAGAATAAAGAAATCATTTAATTTAATATAAAAAAAGGAAGTCATAACTGACTTCCTTTTTTATTTGATGAGCTACTAACTCAAACCTTCGTTTTTTCTTTATCAGCCTTTCTCAAATATTGAAAAGAAACAAAACCAATTAAATCTCTTACTTTCACTTTTGCCCAACCTCCATCAACATCTAAAACCTCTACGATTTCTCCATGTTTCAATGGTTCTGCAACCTTATCAGCATTAATATTACTAGATGATCTAATATTTAAAGAAGATGCTGTAACCTCTGCAAAGTTACCTTCTACAATAGGTTCATTGTTTCTTTTAATCTCTTTTGATAAGGTAGTATAATCGGGTTGCTCACCTTTAATCTCCAAAGTAAAACCAGCCTCTCCAGCAATTTCTACCAACTTGCTTATAACTTTACCAGAACTGTATACATCTTTATATCCATCACCATTAATATCAATATGTCCCTCGCCTAAAAGTATACAACCTAAAATATCTGTATGATAATTTCCTTTGTGAATTAATATCCAAGACCTACCATTCACCTGATCACGATCTAACTCCTGTATATGGTAGCTTTTTGCATACTTATCTGAAACACGTCTTACTGCTTTATATTTGCCAGTGGGAATGCATGAAACCCTGGATTCATTATTTCTCCAAGGAAGCTCCAAAGATGCTGCAGAAAAGATTTCTTGAGCACTTTCATCAAAAAGCTTAAATTCTCCTAAAACCTGCTTATCTGTGTATTCTTTCCTTTGTAAAATTGCATGCATAATTTATAGTGTTTGATCTTAAGATTATTTCCTAAAACAAACCTTTAATTACACCCCACTTATATGTAATTAGAAAGTTATTAATACTGAAAATGTACTCGTGTAATAAATTTACTACAAATTGAGCCAATATGTAAGCTTTAAAACAAGTGCTCTGTTTTTTACATCGAAATTATTTGTTCTGTCGGCAAAGTCATAAAAATAATTATCGGTATAAACCAGAAACAAATCAGATACAGGTTTAAATCGCCACTGTATTCTAGAATTTACATTTATATTATCATATTGACTATTGTATTGAAAAAAGGTGGTGAAGAAAAGTGTTTTTGTAAAAGTGAAATCAAACTTGGGGCTCACTAAATAAATATCGGCATCTGAATAGGGCGCTTCTAAATTCACTTTGTTATAACTGAAAATACACGAAAGTGTACCATAAGGCTGCATTCTAAAGTTAATTTCTCCTGTTATAGAATATAAAGTACCATTGTAATACTGTCCTCCACTTGTTTCTAGCTCTCCATTAATTACTTTTCTCTCATCTGATTTGTAATTAATTATATAGCTATTGTAAGTATAATCTGTACCTGCTTCTAATTTTAAACCACCCGATTTTGATGGATCAAAAGATGAGAATAAATAAGTATAATCCTGTTGAACACTCAATGTAAGTGTACTCAAATCTTGAAAACCAAACTCATAATTTAAATTGATTTGCCTGTCTGTATTTAGGCCGCTATTATCCCAAATGCTCTCTGCTTTTATACCAGGACCGTGGTTTACAACAAAACCTTTCTCGGGAAAGAAAAAATACTGTATTTCAGGATTAATACTTCTATAGCCTGTTCTTGGAAGAAACCCTACTTCTGGATTAAAATTATCTCCAATAAACCTGTGTGTCCAACCATAGTTAAGTTTTCTACTTGTATAGTTTACACTTAGGCCATGTGAATAGCTATTCTTAAGGTCTTCATTTTGAAATGATTGATGATAAAAAGTTTTTCCAAACCACTTATTATCATCAGAAACATAGTTAAAATCTAAACCGGCTACTCTGTTATATGCTTTCTCGGTATCTAAATCGTCGAGATTCCCAGTAACTTGTTTATTAATAAAAATAAAACCAAGGTTCGATTTCTGCCAAAATCTACGTTGCAATGCAGTTGCTGTATAATTTATGCTAGGTAACTCTATATCTTCATCTTTTGCACCTTGCATACTCAACAAACCAATTCGCCAATCTTTATTAATTCTACCACTTAATCTAGCTCCCATTAAAATATCGTTCTGCACATTTTGCCCAGTTACAGAATCAGTTGCTACACCTATTCTTCTTGAAAAAAATGGCCGCTGATCTTCTAAACCGAAGTTGGCAAACAAGTCTCCATTCTCAAGAAAGAACTGTCTCTTTTCGGGAAAGCTGATTTCGAACCTATCCAAATTGGTTACCTGTTCGTCCACTTCTACCTGTGAGAAATCCGGATTAAATGTAAGGTCTAAATTTAGTGAGGGTGTAACTGCTATTTTAGCATCTCCGCCAATGTTATAAATACTTTCAGTATCTCCGCTTTCGAGGTGGTTTTTACTGATATTGCCAGAAACATAGGGAATGAGCGAAATATTTGCTCCCGGCTTTTTTGTAGGTTTATCCCAAACTGCTTTGCCTATTAGTCCTAGGTTATAAGGTCTTAAATTTCTAGAAAGTTTTACCCACGAAGACCTTTCACCAGATTTACTATCTATTCTGTAAAGGTTGATATTCCAAGTCTCTAAACCTTCCTTATACCTGAGTGTTTTAAAAGGAATAGCCATTTCTGCTACCCAATACTGCTCTTCTGGATAAATTTTAGTTTTTACATACCATTTATTATCCCACGAAAGAGAAAGGTCTCCTGAGATCGTTCCTCCATTAGAGATTAGTCCTTCACGTTGAACACCAAAAGGGTTTGTGCCAAATAAAAAAGCATTAGTTCTATCTTGAAAAGGATCGATCACCACACTTACACCATCGTATCCCCTACCTCTAAAATCTCTCCTTAAAGAAGATGTTACATAGCCACCTTTTTCAATATCATGACAAACAATAGCTACATAAAAATTTTTGTCGTCGTAGCTCAGCTTAAACTCTGTCTTAGTTACTGCAAATGAAGTATCGTAGGGAAACATTTGATAGAAATCTGAGCCTATATCGGCAGTTTGCCATGTAGTTTCATTTAATACTCCATCTAATACAATTCTATCTGAGGTACTTTTTATTTGGACTGCTTTATCGGTATTTGCATTTTGCCCATTAACTGAAGGGGTAATCAGTAAAAATAATAAACCTAAGAGTAAGCAAACACTACTCTGCATTGTAGTTGTAGTCATCGAAAATGTGGGTAAACAAGCTGTTTTGTTAATAATCAAGGCGATTAAACCTTACCAAATTTAACTTTTATGAAAAGCTATTTTTTGAAGCGCTAGTTTTTTTAGACAAACAGCATTTTTTACATTACTAAATACAGACACTAAGCTGTTTATCACTTTTAAAAATAGGCAATTTTCTTGACCAAAATTTATATTAATTTCAAAAAATAGATTTATTAATTATTAAAAAACAAATTCTTGATTCATTAATTAGTAACTTTAATAATAGACACAAGAACTTTTTTGGAGTCAGGCAACTTCTTCTATTTACAAATCTGAAAATGAATACACACTAGACACTAGGGATAAATCTCTCCTCAACTATCAATCAATTTTTTGGGATAATAATTTAGCAATAATTGATAGCCTATGAAAAACTATTTGCCATTACTAAAGCAATATCCACAGTATCTTTTGTTTGGTTTCTTGCATTTCTTTTTTTCGAGCATGGGCCAAACTTTTTTAGTAGGTATTTATGTGGATGATCTTTCAGGACATTATCAAATTGATACACTCACATTTTCAGGTATTTATGCGGCTTCTACATTAATAGGATCATTTTTACTTCCACTAGGTGGCAGGTTAATTGACACATTTAGAATAAGAACTTTAAGCTGGATTAACGGATTAAGCATTGCCTGCTTTGGCTTTTTGCTAACTACTGGTAATCATATTTTTATATTATTTATTTCTCTAATTGGCCTTCGTTTTTGCGGACAAGGATTCATGATATTACTTGGTTCAACTGCAATATCTAGGTTTTTCACTAAAGAAAGAGGTAAAGCACTTTCTATCTCTGGACTTGGATTAACCGCTGGTGAAGGATTACTCCCGCTATTTATATTACAAATTACCAACTGGCAAAGTTGGCAATTCTCTTGGTGGGTACTTTGTTGTGCAGCACTTGTAGTTCATATCCCTCTGGTAAAAACTTTAATTAAAAAGACTGATGCTTTCCAAAAAGCTGAAACCTTAGCAAGCAAAACAGAAAAGCCTACAACGGCTAAAAGATATGATTTTTTAAAAGAGCCTAGCTTTTATGTTACTAACATGA
Organism: Chondrinema litorale; assembly: GCF_026250525.1. Classification (GTDB taxonomy): domain Bacteria; phylum Bacteroidota; class Bacteroidia; order Cytophagales; family Flammeovirgaceae; genus Chondrinema; species Chondrinema litorale. The sequence continues at coordinate 2,339,569 of NZ_CP111043.1, read as the reverse complement.
TTATGATGTTTATTCCTTTTGTAATTACCGGGATGTTTATAAATCACAATCAGTTAGTTGCTCACAAAGGTTGGACGATGGAATTGTTAGCAGTAGGCTTTACACTTTATGCAGTAATTAAAGTGATTGTAAGTATCTTTTTTGGTGAAGCCATTGATAGAATGAGTGCAGCCAAACTATTACCATTTTTCTTAATACCTATTGGTGTTGCCTTTTTGGCTCTGGCTTTTGGAAATGCTCCTTGGATTGCCATGTTCTACCTTGGCATGACAGCCATGTCTACAGCATTATTCTCTCTGCTTAAATCTGCAATTTGGGCTGAACTTTACCCTCCAGAGTACTTAGGTAGCGTAAAAGGAATTACACACTTTCTAATAATCGTAAGTTCTGCTTCTGCACCAATTGTATTTAATAGATTAATGGTAAACCCTGCTTCTGCACAAACCGCCTATATGGTTTTCTCTAGTATTGTGGTAGTATTTTCAATTACAGGTTATTGGTTGGCTTCTAAAATTGAACGCCGAAGATATGCTGTTGCCAACTAGATTAGTATCTATATATCAATAAAAAAGCCGGCATTAGCTTAGCTATCCGGCTTTTTTATATCTAATAACTTAATTATTATGCTTTAGCAGCACTTTTTTCTTTTACGAGAGCAGCTATTTTATCACCTACTTCGTTTGTTCCAAAGAATTTTTGAGCATTAATATCTTTAGTAACAAAACCTGTATTCATTGCTTCTTCTACAGCATCTCTAATAATTGTAGCTTCGTCTACCATATCAAAAGACATTTCTAATAACATAGCAGCTGAAAGAATAGAAGCCATTGGGTTAGCAATATCTAAACCTGTAGCTTGTGGATAAGAACCGTGAATTGGCTCATACAAACCTAAACCACTACCCATAGATGCAGAAGGTAATAAACCTAATGAACCAGCAATTACAGAAGCCTCATCAGTTACGATGTCACCAAAAAGGTTTTCAGTAAGTACAACATCAAAGTTTCTTGGGTTAAGAATAATTTGCATTGCAGCATTATCTACAAAAAGATATTCTAACTCAACATCCGAGAAATTTTCTTTGTGGTATTTTGTAACCACTTCTCTCCACAAACGAGATGTAACTAATACGTTTGCTTTGTCTACCAAAGTTACTTTGTTTCTGCGTTTTCTAGCAGTTTCGAAAGCAAGTTTTGATATTCTTATAATTTCCTCTTCAGTATAAACAGAAGTTTCGAAAGCAGTTTTTCCATCTTCTGATCTACCACGAGGCTGACCAAAATATAAACCACCAGTTAACTCTCTAAATACTACAAAGTCGGTTCCGCTTACGATTTCATTCTTTAATGGAGAAGAGTCTTCTAATATTTTATAACTCGACACCGGACGAATGTTAGCAAACAAACCAAGCATTTTACGCATTCTCAATAAACCTTGCTCTGGTCTTACTTTAGCTGTTGGATCGTTATCGTATTTAGGATCACCAATTGCACCAAAAAGAACTGCATCAGATTTTTTACATACCTGATAAGTTGCTTCTGGGAAAGGATCGCCAGTTTCGTCGATTGCAATTGCACCTACTAGAGCTTCTTCGTATTCGAACTCGTGGTTAAATGCATCAGCAATTGCGTTTAATACTTTTATAGCCTGACTGGTTACTTCAGGACCAATTCCATCTCCACTAAGTACCGCTATATTTTTTTTCATTATTTCAGATTATTAAAATTTTATACTGTTTTTCTCGTATTCGAGGATTTTATCTTTATTATCTAAGATATAGTCGATATCGTCATAACCATTTAATAAACAAGTTTTTTTGTAAGCTCCAATTTCGAAGCTTTCAGATAAATCTGTTCCTTCAATAGAAATAGTTTGAGCTACAAGATCAACTTTTAACTTAGTACTTTTGTCTGCTTCCACTTTTTCGAAGATTGATTCTAAAAACTCTTCTGAAACTTGAACTGGAAGTAAGCCATTGTTTAAAGAGTTGTTTTTGAAAATATCTGCAAAGAAGCTTGATACAACTACTTTAAACCCATAGTCGTAAATCGCCCAAGCAGCGTGCTCACGGCTAGAACCACTACCAAAGTTTTTACCTGCAACTAGTATTTCACCAGTATACTCTGAGTTGTTTAAAACAAAATCTGCTTTAGGGTTACCATCAGTATCGTATCTCCAATCTCTAAAGAGGTTATCACCAAAACCCTCACGAGTTGTTGCTTTTAAAAATCTTGCAGGTATAATTTGATCTGTGTCAACATCAGATATTGGCAAAGGAACTACTGTGCTGACTACTGTATTAAATTTTTCCATGATTGTATTTCGAAAGTATTTTCTGTTTTAAACCAATTCTCTTATATCTGTAATTTTACCAGTAATAGCTGCTGCTGCTGCCATTAAAGGACTTGCCAGAATTGTTCTAGCTCCAGGACCTTGTCTACCTTCAAAGTTTCTGTTTGAAGTTGAGATACAATATTCGCCTCTTGGAACTTTGTCTTCGTTCATACCCAAACATGCTGAACAACCCGGCTCTCTTAGTTTAAAACCAGCTTCTTCTAACACTTTATCAATTCCTTCTTCTATCGCCTGTTTTTCAACTTGCTTAGAACCCGGAATTACTAAAACATTTATACCTTCTGCTTTTTTCTTTCCTTTGATGAACTCTGCAACCATTCTTAAATCTTCGATACGCGCATTAGTACAGCTACCGATAAATACCCAATCTACTGCTTTACCATATAAAGATTCGCCTGGCTTAAAGCCCATATAGTCTAGAGACTTCATAAAAGATTTTTTACTAGTCTCTGTAATTTCAGAAAGTTCTGGAATTGTACCTGTTACTTTAATACCCATACCAGGGTTAGTTCCATAAGTTACCATTGGCTCGATATCCTCAGCTTTGTAATACAACTCTTTATCAAAAACTGCATCGTCATCTGAGAATAGAGTTTTCCAATAAGCAACAGCTTTGTCAAACGATTCTTCTTGTGGAGCAAACTCTCTTCCTTTTACATATTCGAAAGTAGTTTCATCAGGAGCGATCATTCCTCCTCTTGCACCCATCTCGATACTCATGTTACAGATAGTCATTCTGGCTTCCATAGACAATGAGCGAATTGCAGAACCACAATACTCTACAAAGTAACCAGTACCACCACTTGAAGATATTTGAGAAATGATATATAATATAATGTCTTTAGACAAAACACCATTAGCCAATTCTCCATCAATCTGGATTTTCATGGTTTTAGGTTTTGACTGTAGCAAACATTGTGTTGCTAAAACTTCTTCTACTTCGCTGGTACCAATACCAAATGCGATAGTACCAAATGCACCATGTGTAGAAGTGTGACTATCACCACAAACGATAGTCATACCCGGTTGAGTAACACCCAACTCTGGACCAATAATATGTACAATGCCATGATATGGATGTTGCAAACCATATAAGTTTACTCCATATTTTTCGCAGTTTTCTGTAAGCTTTGCAACCTGTTTAGCAGATAATGCCTCTCTAATAGGTAAGTGCTGATTAATGGTAGGTACATTATGATCGGGCGTTGCTACTGTTCTTTCTGGTCTTAGAACACCAATTCCTCTTTTTTCCAGACCTGCAAAAGCCTGAGGACTGGTCACTTCGTGAATGAAGTGTTTGTCTATATAAAGAATATCAGTAGACTCATCTACACTGGAAACAACATGATTTTCCCATACTTTTTCAAAAAGTGTTTTACCCATTGTTCTTCTTGTTTATACATTTAATATTCAGGATTGCCTATTTTAATTTCCTGAAGAACTTTAAATATAGAGTGAATTTTTGGGAGATTGGATAAACTATGGTTTTGAATGTCAGAAAAAAAAACTTTTATTGACTATTCCTATGATGCTTCGGAACGAAACAATTGCTTACTTTTTAATGGATTATTCATTTTAACAATTAAAAATTGCAGCTATTTTTAACTGAAACTAAAATTAAAAGTGTTTTAAAGGATCATTTTCAAAAAAGGCTAAAAAATAAATACGATTTCTAAGCTTCTTTTTTTAAAGTTATAAGGGTAACTTCTCCTTGAGTATTAAACCTAACAGGCAAACCAGACACACCACAACCAGGACTTGTATAGCCAAGCATCGATTTATATTTCCAAAGTCCATGTAAAAACCTTTTTCCTTTTTTAAGATTTTTTAGAGGAGCGAATCCATTCGGTAAGCAAACTTGACCAGCATGGGTATGTCCACATAAATAAAGATTATAAGCATTGGCTGCCGCTTCTTCATACATTTCAGGTGAGTGTATAAGTGCTATCTTAAAAAGAGATTTTTCGGTTTTGAGTGCTTGTTCGTGATATTTAGACGGGAAATAATGTGGATCATCTGTGCCAGTAATCAAAATATTTTGTTTTTCTCTTTCAAGTATTATAGATTCATTAATTAACATTTCGATACCCATATCTTCTAGATCGCTAACCATTTGCCAAGTATCATGATTGCCTAGTAAACCAAAAATTCCATCTGAAGCATGAGTATTTTTTATTATTTTATGTAGTGGCTCTTTTACTTGTTTGTAATCTCCACTGGTATATTTTCTATAGTCACCTGTCCAAAAGCATACATCATAATTAAGTTTTTTTATTTTTTTTATAATTATTTCTTCAAATCCGGGAATGGTATCTATATGTAAATCTGTAAGGTGAAGAATTTTATAATTATGGAAAGCATCAGGCAAGTTTTTAAATTTTAACTCTAATTCTTTAACATTAATCTGCTCCGCATTTTCAATTCCCTTCTTGTATTGCCCAGTTAATTTTAGCCATAAGCCAAAGCATTCAATTGCCACGTCAATATAAGACAGGTATTTATTATCTGTCCATTTGAGCTTATACTTCAGCTTATTTTTTTCTAGTTGCTCTCTGTTAATCCTCCATTTTTCGCGGATAATCACACTTTTTTTACTAAATGAGAGCTGATTCATAATTCGCTAATTTTGCAGTGAATAAATTTTACTAATAGCAGCATTACAAAATATAATTCGATTATAACTTTTTTTAACAGTTTTTCACACTGAAAAGGCGTAAATTATTTAGGGGAAAAAGGAGAAATAATCTACTATAATATAAAGCATTGTTTCCCAATGTTAACCCATATACCAATTTAGTTTTATTTATATACTAAAAATTATCAACTTTGAATACTCAACAGATCAATACTCAGACAGCTAACGATCCTATGTCAGATAACAAAAAAAATTACTCTGAAAAAGAGAAGGTTGCCATATTTGAAAACGAGTTTATGCCACACATAGACTCTATGTATAATTTTGCTTATAAACTCACTTTTGACGAAGAAGAAGCTAAAGATTTGGTGCAAGATACTTACTTAAAAGCTTTTAGATTCATAACTTCTTTCGAAAAAGGAACAAATGCAAAAGCATGGCTGTTTAGGATTTTGAAGAACAGCTTTATCAACGACTATCGTAAAAAAAGCAAGCAACCAGCTAAGGTAGACTACCAAGAAGTTGAAACTTATTACAACTCTGAAAATACTGATCAAAACCTAACTATCGATTTACGTTCTGAAACTTTACAGAACAGAATTGGTGATGAGGTTACCAATGCATTAAATTCATTGGGAGTAGATTTTAGAATCGTGATAATTTTATGTGATCTTGAAGGTTTTACCTATGAAGAAATGGCTAAAATCCTTGATATTCCAATAGGAACGGTAAGATCAAGATTACACAGAGCTAGAAACTTGCTTAAAGAAAAACTAAGAAAATACGCACAAACTATGGGTTATAAATAACAATTTACACTAAAACAATGGCATATGGGAAACAATAACTCTACACAAACCGAAACTAGTAGGAATTCGCGCTTCTGCGATGAATTCGTTGAGATTGTACAGCTCATTCTTGACGGAGAAGCTTCAGAAGAGCACAAAAATCGCTTCTATAATTATTTTATGAAGTGCGGGCATTGTATTTCTTATTACAATCTGGAATCATCGACTGTTGAGTTTTTAAAGAAAAAAATTGAGCAGGAAAAAACACCTGTGCCGGATGGACTGGCAAAAGAAATTTTATCTAAAATCCAATATATGGCTTAAAACTACATGTCTCAAGGTAAAATCGTTATTTTCTCGGCACCCTCCGGAGCCGGCAAGACTACTATTGTAAGGCACTTGTTAGCAAAAAACAAGTGCCTTACCTTTTCTATTTCTGCCACTACTCGAAGCAAAAGGCCTAATGAAGTAGATGGAAAAGATTATTACTTTCTTTCTAAAGAAACCTTTATAGAAAAAATAAAACAAAATGCCTTTGCTGAATATGAGCAGGTGTATGAAGGTTTGTTTTACGGAACTTTAAAAGAAGAAGTAAACAGGATTTGGAATGAAGGAAAGCATATAATAGTAGATGTTGATGTAAAGGGAGGACTTAATCTTAAAAAGCAATATGGTGATCAGGCATTGGCTGTTTTTGTAAAACCGCCAGATATTCAAACGCTTGAAACAAGACTCAGAAACAGAAATACTGAATCTGAAGACAAACTTTTAGAAAGGATTGCTAAAGCTTCTGAAGAACTACAGTTTGAAAAACAATTTGATGTAGCTCTTGTCAATGATAATATTGAAACGGCTTTTAAAGATGCAGAAGCTCTTGTTGATAAATTTATTTCTGGTTGATTTTATAATTTACCCCAAACTGTATCAAAAACCTCGATGCTTTACCAGTTATATAGCTGATTCGGCTATTGAAATTTAATGGATGGTTTGGAGATTTTTTATAAGATATTCCGCCACCGAGTTCAATTCCACTTGCACTAGCTTTTGGAGCTTCTTCAAAGTTGGACTCGGTGGCCCTTAGTATAGATTGAGTATAATTTATACCTCCAACAACAAAAGGCTTAAATGTATTTATACTTGTTTTAAACTCATAAGTAGCCCCAATACTTATATCAAACCGGTTAACAATATATTCTTGTAGGTTAATTGTATCTTGGGTGCTTTCACTAAATAAATACCTCCATTCCAGATAAAAAGCATAATTCTTATTATCTGGTTTTGCTTGTAGTGATAAGCCTAGTCCAGGTTTATTTATATTAGACTCATAAGCTAAACAAATACCTGCAAAGAAAGACATTCCATTAGTACTAGACACTTCATTTTTCACAGTTTCTTCTTGCGTCTTTCTCTCTATATCTTCTTCACTAATAGCTTTAGAAGGTGTTTCTATATCTAATTCAATTGCATTAATTTCTAGAGGATCTTTTTCTAGATCAAATAATACTCTATGTTTATCAGGATCATAAAAAACTATACTGGCAATTTTTAAATCCCACTTTTTACCAGACTGTGTAGCTATAATAGTAGCTACTCTACTTGTTGATTTATAAGCTAAATCATAATTAACATGACTTCCTCTAAACAAACTTTTAAAATAAACCTCTAAATAAATGTAGCTCCCTTCTTTTACATCAGAGACATAAAAATCTGAAAATTTTATTGATTTGTATTCTTGCTTTTTATAGAACAAGTCGAAGTTTCTAAGGTATTTTTCAACTGTTAGGTCAACTACATTTTCGAAATTGTAATGACTTGGAGTAATATCATCTTCAATAATTACTTTTTCATTAAAAAATATCTGATTACCAATTGAGCTAAAGCTATTTTCGATCACAGTATTACGCTCTAACCTACTACTTTCATCATTACTAATGTTATTTAATAGCAATTCAAGCTCTTTCACAAAGGCTCCTGCTTCGTATCTTAAAGATTCCTTTTCTTTAGACGTGAGACTTTGTGTAAATGCACTAGGTATAGTAAGTAAGCTAATAAAAAGTGTAAGTAAGTAATGTATTTTCAATTTGATGTTGTTTAGTCTGTTGGAGGTGTAAATTGCCAAAATGCCTGACCAGAAGAAAGTAGCGCATAACCTTTACCATTTAATGCCATACCAAATGCTATTTCGTCTAGGTATTCAAAATTATCGTCAAGTTTTTGCCAACGGTCTTCTTTTACTAAGTATTTCCAGTTTTCTGCTATACCACTGCCGTTATCTCCTCCTACAAAATAAGTTGTACTTCCAATATTAAACAAACAGGAAACTATTCTTCCATTTCCCGGAAAAGTAGACATCTGCATCCATTCATCAGAATCCGGGTTGTATCGCCAAAGGTCTTTTTTATAATCATCAGATTTACCAAAACCAATGTAAATATTATTGTTAGCTATGAATGTAATAGCATTTTCACGCTTTCTTAAATCATGAGGTAAATCTGTTTTTACTTCACTCCATTTTTCTTTTTCTAAATCATATTCGTAAATATCAGACCTATTGTCACCTAAACCATAGTATATTTTATTCTGAAAAGCTATTCCCATGGCATTCAACCTAGCTTTCCCTTTAAAGTCTTCTAATTCATCCCAGTCATCAACATCAGGATTGTACCTATAAAATTGATCTGATGCTCTCGAACTATTATATAGATATGCCCCTCCAATTAGGTAAGCTCTATTATTTAAGGTAACAGAAACCGCATTGGTAACTGGGGCACCTTCAAACTCATCTATTTGTTCCCACCTATTATTATCTACATTTATTTTCCAGAATTTAAGATTTTGATCACCATCTTGCATAGAACTAAATCCTGCATACAAATAATTACTTAGTACAAACCCAGTATAATTATTATTTGCGCTACCTGGATAGGTTTTCATTTCATCCCACCAACTCACGGGCTCAGGGTCTGGGTCAGGTTCCGGGTCTGGATCGGTTACAACATCATCTAGTTCTGAAGTAAAAGTAACTGTATTACCATAGTATATGGTGTTATCTGTAATAACATAAGCCCTTGAGAAATAAGTTTTTCCATCTTCTATGTCTTGTAGACTGCTATAGAAGGTGTCTTGTACGGCTAAACTTCCTAATCTTGTACAATTATCTACTACTTCTGGAAGTGAGTCTAAAGACCAACAATGGCCATGCTCTGAAATGCCTAAGCTACTTGCATTTACATTTCCATTATATTCCAGTTCTAATAACACATCGATGTAGTAACCCTTAATTTGAAAAGAGTTATCAACGTTTTCTACATCTCCTGTGTATACTTCTATACTTCTTACACTATCATTTTCATTACAAGCTGAAAGAAATATTAAGATCACCAGAATATTTAATAATTTCCGGATATGATTCATTTTATTTATCTTCTATGTTTAATAAATCTAATCAAAAGAATGTAAAAAGGTTTTCGATTCTCACTTGTGCAGTAAGAATTATTAATAAATTGATTTCAGATTAGATATACACAGACATAAATAAATCTGCATGAACTGATAACACCTTAAAGTATTTCCATTACAGATGATACTAACCTATAGCCAAATACAACACCTGCCGATAGGATAATTACAAGAAATGGAATTTTATAAATATTTTGGAGTTTTAATGCTTTTTGAAGATTTATTGACCTATCTGGCACAAAAGGAATTTCTTCGGTTATGTATACATAACATCCAGCTCTAGATGGGTGATCTTCAACCATGGCATTTCTATTTAAATTTCGGATTAACCAAAGTACTAGGAAATCACCACAAGCAGCTGTGGTAAAAAAAGTACCAAACAGGAATAAATAAAAACTGCCATTTATAATAGAAATCACATAAGGAATTAAGCCCAAAATTATTGCTGGCATAAGAGCTCCGATCTTATAAGCTCCAGATCTAATAGGCTCTTTACAATGAGCATATGGTGTGAGAGATTTTCTATCGAAACCATATTTTATAAAACTCAATGGCTTTCCGGAAAACAATGAAAAACAAATTCCATGAATAAACTCATGTAATACCACTCCAATTAAAAAAACGGGAATAATCAGTAATAGCAAAAGCTTAACACTCCAACCAGAAACTAACACTCCAAAACCATGAATTGAAGCAAAAATTAAAGTAAAAAAAAATAAAATATAGAAGACAATTGGGAGTGAAAATCCTCCAACTTCATCAAATGATAATGATATATCTTCTTTAATTATTTGATCTGACTGATCAGATTCTAATAGTTCCATTTTTACAAATCGTGGTATATAATTTAAAATTACCAAGAATTGATAAATAAAATGTCAGTATTAATATTTTTTAAGAAAAAACACAGTCAATTAGGCAGCAAAATAAGTCTCTAGGTCTTTTAAAGTTGATTCACTTGTTTTAATATCTTTTATTATCTGGCCTTTTTCTAATACAACAATTCTCTCGCAAACTTCAGTTACATGATTTAAATCGTGGCTAGAGATAAATAAAGTACAGCCATTTTCTTTTTGAAAATTTCTCAATTTATTTTTTAACCTAATTTGAGTTGAAGGATCTAGGTTTGCAAAAGGCTCGTCTAATATCAATATTTCTGGATTACTTAACATTGCAGCAGCAATACCTACTTTTTTCTGATTCCCTTTAGATAAATCTCTAATGTACTTATCACTTCCAAGAATTTCCCCATTAAAAATTTCTTCGAAGCCAATAAGCCTCTCTTTGGTTTCAGCTTTATTAAATCCGTTTAGGTTACCTACAAAATCAAAATATTCATCTGGAGTAAGAAAGCCTATTAAAAAACCCTCGTCTAAATACGATCCTGTAAACTCTTTCCAGAAATGATTCCCTTTAACTACTTTATCTTTCATTAAAACTTCACCACTAGATGGTCTTATTAAATCTAAAACCATTCTGAAAAGTGTAGTTTTTCCTGCTCCATTGTTACCTACTAAGCCAAAACTTTCTCCTTGTGGTATAATTAATTCAGGAATGTTTACAGCCTCAATAGTTTTATATTTTTTTGAAAGATTAGCTATTTGTATCATATAATTCTTTATTGTTCAGTTGTAATTACTCTTTTCTAAAACCTGCTGCTATTTTGTATTTCTGTTTATCAAATCTTTTGGCAATTTGCTTAATCCAAAACTTGTGGAATATAAAATTTACTAAACCCAGTACTCCGATAAAAGCATAACCTATGTTGGGAATGTCAAAATAATCAAAAGGGAAAAATAAAAGCATAGGTAAAACTAAGGCTGGAATAAGCATAATAAACTGTGATGCTCCAACTCCTTCCCAGTTTAATGTTGCTTTTTTAGATAAATCTATTCTTCGGTCATTATAGGTAGACATAAATAGAATTACAATACTATTAATGCCAATGTTAAAGAACAGCATACAGAAATTTATTAGCAGTACTTTAGAGCCAAAATATACATATGGTGTACTTAAGATAAATGCTATAACACAGGTTGGCATTAATAAATAGTATTTAGCAAGATAGTATCTGTAAGTGTCTGAATTACGAGTAAGAATACCATCAAAAAAACCACCCTCCCAACTCGGTATAAACTGCCCATAATTTAACATAAACATACCTGTAATAAAGATTCCTACAAATATGAGCATGTAGTTACCTTCCATATATATTTCTTGTGTGTAAAATATAAGACCATAAAATAAGAAAAAGGAAGAAACTGTTACTACAGACTTAGAGCGCTTATTTCTTAGTATTAATCTAAGCTCTATAAGAATAAATTGACCTATATCGCCGAATTGATCAAGAAAAGTAATGTTTGTTAAAGTTTGTTTCTGTTTTTTAGACACAACTATTTCGTCCATATAGGTATTAGACAAAATAAACCTGTAGTTGATATAATAGAGAAATAAAGCAAATAATAAGGCTGCAAGCATTACAAAAGGTCCATCAATCGCCCATTGAAAAACCCATTCAGAAAATTGCGTTAACTCTAATAGATTATAATAATCTAAAACTCCAATAAGTAAAACAGAACCAAAAAGGATTAATATCCCTAGCGGTTTTTGAATGATGTATCTTTTATAATAAGCACATAAATAACTTATTGAAATACTTATAAAAATTGTGGTTAGCAACCAAAATAGCATTCCTACAACTCCATAATCTGGCAAAATTACTTTAACACTAAATGGAACAGTAACTAGAAGTGGAAAGAAATTAAAAAAGCTAATTAAGTTTTTTGATAGTAAATAATGGATAATTTTTTTTCTATTAATTGGCAAATGCAAATAAGGTTGGATTGTCATTACAGGTAATTCCTGTAATTGCAACCTCATTATTAATTCAACAAAGAAATAGTAAATCAATGCACCATTAAATATTAAAAGAGGGTCTTGATCTGGAAAAGCTTTATAAAGTATTTTGTCAATAAAAAATCCTAGAAAAGCAAAGCTTGCCAGCATATAGAGCATAAATAAGCCGAAAACTATATTTATTACAAGGCTTCTCTGAAACATTGGAGACCTGTAAGACTCTTTCCACTGATGGAGTATTAAATGTTTTATCATTCTAAAAAATTTGCATTAACAGCCATGCTTTGTGTTTAGATCAAAGCTTAAATTTCTAAAAATAAAATTTATAATCAATTATGATTTAAAACCTTCTAACTCCGCAAGACATCCTTTTAAAGATTTTAAATGAATACCATACAACTTGTGGATGTAGAATTTAGAAAGAAAGTAGAATAGAATAAATGCTATTATATATATAAAAACGACTATTGCTATTTGTTCTCCTGTAAGCATTGATGCTTGATTTTCGGTATTCTGTTCTTCAGCTTCTGCACCTATAAAAAAACCATAGTACAAACCTGAAGTAAACATAAGAGGTGCAAGTGATACATTTATAATATTGTAAACCCTTATATAACCTTTTAATGAGGTAATTACTCCACTTAGCGAATCTCTAAGATTAGGTAAATTCATATCAAACAGATTAATTTTTCTGTAGTAATATGTTAAAAAGACCATAGATCCTAAAGAAAAAATAAGCATAACGTAACTTATCACCATCATAACAGGATCAGAATACTCAAATAACATCGTAAGGAATATAGCTGAGCAAAGAATTACCAGAGATATTTCAAAGTATAAGCTTTTCTTTATTTTGGAAACGATATCATTAGCTCTGCTTTTTAGCAAACTTTTGATCTGTACTTCCTGAACTTCTGATTTACTTACCAACTCATTGGTATAAAGATTCCAACTAGTTTTTAAATCATCTAATCTCATTATATACTGGTTTTAAAATTTTTTGAAGTTTAGCTTTAATTCTGTTGATTTTAACACCAACATTGGTGCGAGTCATGCCAGTAATTTCGGCAATTTCGTCATAACTATATTCTTCGAGATACAACATAATAACAGCCTTTTCTACTTGCGATAGCTGTTCTATAGCCTTGTACATAAAAGATATCTGTTCCTCCTGTTCCTGCTTTAACTTATTAGATACTGGAATTTGATACACTTTGTTTGAGATACTTTCTTCATCAGGCTTTCTTACTTCTTTTCGAAAGCTAGAAATCGCCGTATTGAGCGCAACACGATACATCCATGTTGTTACCTGAGACTCTCCTCTAAATGATGGGAAAGATCGCCATAATTGCACAACAATTTCTTGGAATAAGTCCTTCCGGGCTTCTTCATGTTTGCAGTACATACCACACACCTTATGAATAATTCCCTGATGACAGGTAACAAGCTCAGTAAATTTTTTTTCAAGTTTTAGAGAGTTCACAGTACCTGATTAAAAAGTTCAGAAGTAGTTTATTCCATATGTCGCAACACAATAAAGTTTATTACAAATGCATTTAAGATTTATTACTATTAACAAACTTACCTCATAGCAAAAGCCCCATTTTTTTAAATAATTAAGCTTTGCAATAGATTACTATATCAATACAAATAACAATTTACACTTATACATATAATAACCCGTTACTAACCTACAATTAACACTTTTTCAGTATGTTACGTTTTTTCGCTCTGGTGGCTACAGCTTTATTACTATTTTTTGGTAGAAATACTTTGCATGCTCAAGACATTAATAAAATAATAAAAAAGGGCATAAAAGAACTCGATAATAAACATGATATTAAAGCATACAATTATTTTTTAGAGGCTCTTTATCTTGAACCAGAAAATAAAACTGCAAAGCTGTATGCAGGTATTTGCCATTTACATTTACAATCTCCCAAAAAGGCTCTAGAATATTTACTCTCTGTAAAAGATTCTGAGGAAAGTAAACAAGTACCAGAATACACAATTTTTCTGGCAATGGCCTACCATCTAAATGAAGATTTTTCTAACGCTGAAAAAACAGTTAATGAAATACAAGACTCTGTATTCTCTGAAAAAGTAAATTTATCTCTTACAAAAAACTACATAGTAAATGCCAAATCAATATTTGGCAAAGAAAGTAAACGTACTGTACAAAATATGGGCGAAAGCATTAATACCAGTCAACACGAATATGGTATTGCCGCTTTTGCCGATCACCATACATTATTATATACCTCCAGACCTGACCTGTGGGATCAAGACACACTAAAAAGCAAAACATACAAATACGAAAATATTTTTCTAGTTGAGTTAGATAGCAATTATTACTGGGATAAACCCCACTATTTTACCAATCCAGATTTACATGGTAATGATGCCATTATTCAGGTTTTTAATAATGATCAAAACCTATTAATCTACCAAAACGGTGATTTATATATTGCTGATAGAGTTGAAGATTATTGGGGAAAAGGCAAACTAATAAGAGAAATAGCAACCCCAGGAAACGAATCTCATGGATTTATGGCAGATAATGGTAGCACATTATATTTTGCTTCTAACTTCGACTCTCACGATGGAAATTTAGATTTATATGTAACAAAACTAAATGAAGACGGAGAATGGAGTGAACCTCAACCACTTTTAGGATTAAACTCGCCTTATGATGAAGACTCTCCTTTTCTTGCAGATGACGGTTATTTGTATTTTTCATCTAAAGGGCACTCATCAATAGGTAACTTCGATATTTTTAGATCAAGATATATTGATTCGCTACAACAATGGGAAGAGCCAGAAAACTTGGGTTATCCGATTAACTCAGTTTTTGATGACATCTATTATACAAAGTATGGAAGACTTTCTTACTTTTCTTCACTAAGACCTGGAGGCAATGGTGGTATGGACTTATACCGAGTTTTACCATTTGATGCCATATTAATTGAAGGTACATTAACTGATGAAGAATCTGGAGAGTTAATCACAAACAACAAAAAAACGCTTAGGTTTAATGACGAAGTTTTTGAAGTATCTACTGATGATGAAGGCAAATATGTTTTAGAAATGCCTATAACAAGTGACACTTATTTTCATATTGAAAATATTGCGAACAGTAGCGAACAAAATATTGTGTTTCACTTTGGTGATACGACTCAACCGCAAAAGCTACTTGCAGTTCCTCTAAAACAAGATGGTAAAAATATTCCTATAGCTAAATTTGATACACATCCTGATATAATTTCTATACAAGAACAAAAAGAACTTCAAGCTAAAACTGATTCTCTTAGTACAGAAGAAAACATTCAACAAGATTCTACTATAGAAGAAAATGTTGAAGCTAAAGAGTTAATTACAAAAACGGATGATGAAAATATTATAAATGATAATAATTCAGATATAGTCGAAAACACTGTTAAATCTACCGAATCATTAAATAGTAATGAAAATACAATTGCTGAATCAGAAGAGAATATTCAGCCTAGTATAGATAATATCAGCTTAAATCAAGAAAAATCATTTGAAAATAACCCAACAATCTCTAACCTGAAAAACGGAAAATCATCGAACCTATTCTTATATTTTGACTCAAATGCTGCAATGATAAATGAAGTGTTTTATGCTGGGTTAGATGAAATTGCTGATTATTTAATTCAAGAAAAAGACTTTTTTATAGAAATTGGTGGACATACAGACAATGTAGGAAGCAGCCAATACAATAAAGAACTTTCAGAAAGAAGAGCCAAATCTATAGCCCTATACCTTATTGAAAGAGGTGTGGATAAATCTAGAATTATAGCAACTGGTTATGGAGAATCACAACCAATTGCATCTAACGACGATGAAGAAGAAGGTAGGGAACTAAACAGAAGAGTTGAGATTAAGAAAGTATCTTCTCCTCAGGTTAGCACCGTACACGAATAATTACAACACAAAATATAAGACACAGGCAAAGCTTATTGAAATAAAACCTTCAAGTAAGCCAGCTCCTATATTTTTATCTTCTGATATCTCTTTAGATAAATCAGCTTCTGGAATAATAAATTTATCAAAGAAAAATCTTACAAATACCATTAATACTATTATTAGAGCTATATCAAAAGCTAATGTAGAAAAGTGGTCTGCATAACTTTCCATATCACCTGATATAGCTTTTAAGATAATTATTCCTATTGCTACAATACCACCCGAAAAACCTAAACCAGCAGCTGTATTATCCTTCTCTATTTCATCATGTACTGAGTAAGGAGTAATTTTCTCATATATTAAGGCAAACACAATTAATACCACTTGACCTACTAAAAAGAAAATTAAAGCTGAAAGAATTCCTCCACCTTCTCCATGTATTGCTCCTGCTATTACAAGTCCAGAAGCAATATATGATGCTGCTTGCACAACTCCTGTTCCTGGATTTTTATCTTCTATAATCTCTTTAATAGTAGAGAATTTATATAGAATTAGTTTATCATTTATAATTCTCGAAATATTCAATAGTATTATTCCTCCTAAAGAATATCCGCCAACAGCTAATAAGTCTTCCAATAATCCATTTCCAGGACCATCAACTGCCCCTAAATAAATAACTGTAATACCAATAAAATAACCTACCATACTTATGGCAACAGCAAGATTGTCTTCTGAGGTAAGTTGAGCATTAATACTGAAGGGAGTAAGTAAATCTTTTAACCACTTAGATATCAAAAAAATTAGTACATACGCAATTAAAAGGCTTACAGAACTAAGTATTTCTTCAGGGATAAAGCTTAAAAATTCCATTAAATTATAGCAAATTAGATTAGACTAGCAGAGTTAAAAAAATATTTTTTATCTTGTCCTTAAGATATGTATTTCTCTAAATAAATCAAATTCTGCATTAAATGGCTTCTCAACAAAAATGGTATGATAACAAAACGTTAATGTTTTTTCTTCTTTTGTTCCTTTTTCCTATAGGCGTTATTGGTATATGGTTAAAAAAAACTACTACACAAAAAAAGATAGCCTATTCAATTGCAGGGTTTATGGGCTGGATATTTGTGTTTCCTATTACATTAGTAATAGTTGTAGTCATCCTTAGCCCATCAAAAGAGTCTGAAAATTATTATCAATTTGGAAATGAGGCCTACAATGATGGTAAATACTTAGAAGCAGTAAACTATTATAAAAATGTTGATAAAGATTATGAATTCTACGATGAAGCCATAAAAAAACAAGCAGATGCTCAAAAAAAATATGATAAAGAGCAAGCAGAAATTAATGCATATAAAAATCAAGCTTTAAAAGAAATCAAAATCAATACTGCACCAATTGTGCAAAATAATAAACCTTATTCTGTTATATTGTACGATGCCAACCTAGATGTAAAAGGTAACGATACCACATTTACTCACCAATATAAAATTCTTCTAGAAGACTCTGTTGGAACACCATACGATACATTAACTAACTGGCTGGCAGTAAGTGATACCGCATTTGATTATTATATAAATGATATAGGAATGACGCTAGCTTCTTCTACCAACGATAATACTACTAGTGAACTGAGCTCACCTCCTGGCTATCATAACTATGTGGGAAACACTAGATATGGATCATGGCAAACAAATAATACAGGAAACCCTGTATGGGAGTTTTATGGTAAGTATGCTTTTTTACGAACAATGCTTGGCTACAACAGACCAGTTTACAGAGGAGATTACGATGATTATTATTATAACTACAGAGGTCGATCGTCTTACTATGGGCAGAGCTTAGGTGCAGGTAAATATGCTTATGGAACCCGAAGTGATCATGCAACCTCCTTAAACCCCCGAAATAAATTTAAGTCTACAGTTCAGACAAGAGTTGCGAGAAGCTCTTCCAGTAAATTAACATCTATGAACTCATTTAGATCTTCTGTAAGTAATAGAGTTAGCAGGAGTTCTAGCTCAAGTTCCATATCGAGAAGTAGTAGTTCACGTACAAGTTCTTATAGAGGAGGAAGCTCTTCTAGTGGAAAGTAAAAATTAGAACTTCTATTTATAGGACTTACGCAATATTAAATTTCTCTAGCAAAAATGCTCAAGATTTGAGAGATTGTTTTTTTTAATACTAATTTATATGGATAAATCTCTGTACATATCATATCTTCTCCATACTCACGGGAATTATACCTGTACCCACATGGCAGCCCATTCTATGGATGTCAGTCATGACCAAGTCACGCGTTTTCTAGCCCATTCTAAATTTACCTCTTCCGACCTGTGGGATATTGTCAAGGGCCATCTCCAAGATAGCCCAGACTCATTTATCCTTGTCGATGACAGTGTTCAGGCAAAGAGGTATTCCCGGTATATAGAATTGGCCAAAAGGCAGTACTCAGGCAATGAGCATGGCCTAGTCAATGGGATCAATCTGGTAAACATGGTACACAGCAATGGCATTGATGGGGATTACTATCCTATCGATTACCGAATCTACCACCCAGAAACGGATAAGAAGACCAAGAATGACCATTTCCAGGAGATGTTCACCCGAATGACCATGCGTAAAGACCTGAAAGCCAAAAAGATACTTTTTGACAGCTGGTATGCTTCCATGGACAACCTTAAGCTTGTGCACAGAAGCGGCTGGACATTCTTCACTACCCTGAAGAGCAACCGCCAAGTCAGCCTATCCAGAGACACAGGGATGCAGGCTGTGGGCACAGTCGAGCTTTCCGGTAGGCAACTGCTGGAAGGCGTACAGGTCAAACTCAAAAAATACCCTTACCCCGTCAAATTATTCAAGATAGTCTCCCTAAACGGGGACATTGAATGGGTGATCACAAATGATCTATCGGACAGGATGAATGTATTTGAGGCCGAAAACGAATCCCAGATCAGATGGCAGATTGAGCAGTTCCACAGGGAATACAAACAGCTTACAGGCTCTGAGAAGTGCCAATGCCGAAAGGCAATCTCCCAGAGGAACCATCTAGCTTGCTGCTACCAGGCTTGGATAGGGCTGAAACTCCTTGCAAAACAGTTGAAAACAACACTCTATCAAATCAAAGTACTTCCGTTCAGCAACTATCTTAAACAGATTCTTGCTAATCCTATTATCATTTTTAACTTAAATGCGTAAGTCCTAATTTATTAAAGCTCTTTTATTAAGAGCTTTTTTTATGTCAAACCTTTAGGAATATAAACTGGATTGATAGTTCATATTTGAATAACATCTATCTAAACACCTAACTTTTTAACCAGATGAAATCCGCTTAATTCATTGAGAATTCTGACAAAATTATCATCATATTATGAAGTAATTAAAAACCTTAAGTTTCAAACTTCTTTAGCTTTTTATTTACTGTATTAGCTTCTTAATTCAGACCGTTTTACACTTCATATTTTCATCTATTTTTCCCTAATAATCATACCTCAAAACCCTCAAAATTTAAGAGTCAATATTAGACCAAATCTGAGATAATTCGGAGTAATAAACTATCTGAAACCTGCATTGATTTAACTGTCTTTAAAGCTCCATTTTTTCGCTAATTGTATTTGTTCAAAAACTTCTGTTTCAAACATTAATCTACAGAAAACAACAAGTATTTTTGAGTAATAATATTGTATATAGACTTTAATCTATTTAGTTCATCCTCTCCCTCATTGTACTTTTAATTCTTAGAGTAAGTATTCTAGTACATGTTTTTTACAAGTCAATTTTTACTTACATAACCATATTTTTCTGCTTTCTCAATAGATTGTTTCGTTACCAACCTTACAATTTTTACTATTCTTGAAATTTTTTACATGAAGAAAATCACTTTTTTTTTACTTTTTTTCAACTCTATTACAGATGTTACATTTTCTTCTATTCCATTTACAATAATCAAGACCCAATCGTAAACTATTCTTAATTCCCTCAAAATCGGCTTTCAAGAGGTCGATGTTCAAGTAAGTTAAAGTTTTTAAAAAGTTTGCTCTCAAAACTGATCTTCTTATCCTCAGACTCTAACTCTTTTTTTACAGAAATGACCATGTAACATTTTATAAAAAATTACAAAAAGTTTAAAAACTGTATAAAAGTTACAAGTAGTATTAGTATGTCCAAACAATTAACTACAAAGTTAACATAAGATAAATTTTATGAAAAGCATAAGCTAATTTTACAAAATATAATTGCGTCATAATCAACTAATTCAATTAAATCATGATGCAATTAAATCAAACCTCAAAACACAATTCTTATCTATTTCTTACACAACAATATGTAATAGGTGAATACGCAAGAAAGCAGATGCTTTTTGATACTTTTAAAGTATTTATAGCAATTTTCTTTGCAATGTACGCTAGTTCATTACATGCATATACAATAACAACAAAAACACACGAAGTAAAAAGTGGAGAAACATTATGGGGAATAGCAAATGCTAATAATGTTACAGTAGATGAAATCGTAAAAGCTAACTCGATTCAAAACAACCTTATAGTGCCAGGTCAAAAAATTGCTATACCAGTTAAAAACACTACCACATATACTCAACAATCTACTACTACTAATAGCAACACAGTAGTAACTCAAAACACATCAAATTTCAACAACAGAAAACACGTAGTTAGAGCTGGAGAAACACTTTACGGAATTGCTAAAAATGCTCGTGTTTCTGAACAAGATATTATTAGCGTAAATAACCTTAGAAATAGCGCTCTTTACATCGGTCAAGAATTAACTCTTCCAGAGAGTGACCAGAATTATTACAATAATTCTTTTGACAACAGAACTGAAAAATTAACAGGCTTTAGAAATGACTTTATGTCGTATGCTAAACTTCAAGAAATTAAAATTGCAAAAAACGATTTTCAAGTTTTACAATCGGGAATTAACTCATACGATTTATTTGAAAACAATAGATATATTGCCACAGTTAAAGATAATGTTCCAAGTAAATATGCAGTAAGAAAAGACGGAGTTCAGTACAACAATGGAACTAAAATAGACTATAATTACATTAAGAGATTAGGTTACGATGATGCAACTGCTCTAGCTTTAAGTTTTGTATCTTCTAATGAAGGAAGCGCAAGTGCTTTAAATTTTTACGACGGTGCTGGTTCTTTTGGATTTATACAGTTTACAATTAAATATGGATCTTTTGCAAAATTCGTTTCTCTTTTAAAAGATAATGACTATATTGCATATACAAATTACCTAGTAAAATACGGCATCGTACTTGAAAATGGTAGTTTGGTAGTTTATGCACCAGAAGGTTACAAAGGGCAAACAAAACTAACTGGTGAATTAGTAATAGACTACATTATCAAAACCAAATCCTTATACGGTCCTCTCATCAAACTCGGCGAAAGTACTAAAGCTGTACAGGTAGAGTCTGCACGCGAACAGTACATGTCACCGGCACTTAATATACAATTAAACCTTAAAGGAAATTCAGTAAGGGCTTCAGAAGTTTTCTACTCTGCCATTGGCATAGCAGCATTAACAGATTTAGCGGTAAAGCTTGGTGTTAGTGGAGCTAAAAAAGAGATAGAAACAGCACTAAACAATTATATTTCAAGAACTTCAAACTCTTATTATGCTGTAAAAAGCATAAGTAACTATCAGTTAATAAAGATAATTGCGAGTTCATCGGATAACTATTTAGTAAAAAGAAGAATGAATAAGCTTTTGTCACAATTTGGGACTCATCAACTTCTAAGCGCATAATAAAACTAACAAATAGATTCTATCAGCATGAGAATCTAATTCTTTAGAAAAGAAGAAATTATAGTTTACTAATTGCTCAATCGTTTATTAAACAAGTAAGACATGAACAAAAGAAATTCAATTAAAGCAAGAAGAATGAGAAATAACACAAAAGATATCTGGCAGTTAAGAAGAGAGTGGGTAAAAGAAGTAGAGAGCCAAGAGAAGAAAGATAAGAAACTTTTATTTGATGGAAAAAATGCTCCTCTCATCTTAAAGTATTTCTAATAAAGATTTAATATTAGTTGATTATATAGAAACTGCTCACCTTAGATTTAAGGTGAGCAGTTTTGCGTTTATACATTCCGCATATTAATATTTTAAGATATTTTTTAAATTAAAAAAGGTTACCAAATTAATTTGGTAACCTTTATAATGTGACTCCGCCAGGATTCAAACCTGGAACCTCCTGAGCCGTAATCAGGTGCTCTATTCAGTTAAGCTACGGAGCCATCCTTCAAATGGAATTGCAAAGTTAATATAAATACTTAATAGAAAATAGCTTTTCTTTATATTTTTAATTCTGCCCGTCAAGCTCGATTAATTTAAACCCCTGCCCATGAACATTTAGTATTTGTAGGTTTTCATCGGCTTTTAAGAACTTTCTTAACTTAGTTATATAAACATCCATACTTCTTGAATTGAAGTAGTTATCGTCTTGCCAGATTTTCTTAAGTGCCTTTGACCTATCTAACACTTGATTTTTATGCAAACACAACATTCTTAGTAATGCAGCTTCTTTTGATGTTAATTTCTGCTCTTTGCCATTATGACTCAGTTTTTGAGAAGCAAAATCGAAATGGAACTCTCCTACTTCAAATTTTGTCTGCTGGTTTTCTTCCTCTTCAGGTTTGTGAGTTCTTCTTAAAATAGCTTTTATTCTAAGTAACAACTCTTCCATACTAAATGGCTTAGAAATGTAATCGTCAGCGCCAATATTAAAACCTTTGATTGCATCTTCTTTTAAAGATTTAGCAGTTAAAAACATAATAGGTATTTCACTATCTGCTTTTCTCACTTTCTCAGCAAGGCTAAAACCATCTAGTTTTGGCATCATTACATCAAATATGCACAGATCAAATGTGGACTTTTTAAATGAATGATATGCTTCTTCGCCATTTCGGCAAAGTTCAGTATCATATCCTTTTACATTTAAATATTCATTTAGTATTTGCCCAAGATTTAAATCGTCTTCAGCAAGAAGTATTTTTATTTTACTCATGTTTATGTGGTAATATAATAGTAAAACTAGATCCTTTCTTCAATTCACTTTTAACACTAATTTCTCCGCCATGGGCATTAACCATAGTTTTAACATAAGAAAGTCCTAAACCAAAACCTTTTACATCGTGCAGGTTACCTGTAGGCACTCTATAAAACTTATCAAATATTTTGTTGAGCATTTCTTTTGCTATTCCCTGTCCTTTATCTTTTATAGTTAACTGAATTCCTCTTTCAATGTCTTTTGTATTTATAGTAATTGTTGGTTTTTCAAATGAATATTTATTGGCATTGTCAAGCAAATTATTAATGATGTTTACTAAATGAACTTGATCTGCCTCAATTACAGGTTGTTTGGCATTTAGATTTGTAATTATCTCTCCGTCTCTTGTTTCAATCTGAAGGTGTATATTTTTAATTGCCTGCTCAATTGCATCATGCAAATTAATTGTCTCAATTTTCAGTTTAAAGTCTCCCCTATCTAATCTCGCTATCTGCAATACCTTTTCAACCTGAGTTGATAATCTTTCATTTTCCTCTTTTATAATACCTAAATACCTTGTACTTTGATTGGGCAATGCTCTTATATCTGGATCCATTAAAGCTTCGCAAGCCAATGAAACTGTAGAAATTGGTGTCTTAAGCTCGTGGGTCATATTACTAATAAAGTCATTAGTAATCTCAGATATTTTCTTTTGCTTTATAATAGTGTAAATGGCAAAAGCAAAACCATAAATAATTAAAGAAATAAACACTGCAGAAGAAGCCAACAATAACCACATTTCGCGTATTACGAAAGAATCTTTCTCAGGAAAATATATATAAAGAATATTAAGCTTGTCAAACACATCTGTAGGAAAGAGTTTGGTTCGGTAGTCTGATTCCAAAACTTCCTTTCTTGTATAGGCATTATTAGTATTAGCAAAAACTATTTCTGGCAGTTTATTCTCTCTACTTTGCACAGCATAGTAAAAATCTATATCTATACCTCTATTTTTTACTTCTTGTCTAAGTAAAGAATCTACTTGCTCCTGAGTAATACGATTTTTGATACTCTTATCCATTTGCATCCACTCATTCAAAACACCAGAAACCATATCAGACATTCTGGATAGTTTAAAATTGCTATGCTGCTTTATTTTATTAAACCAGTTTGTAGAATCGATACCTGAAGGTTGAAGTGCAACTGGAGAAATACCCATACCTGAAGCTTCATTAATCCCTACATTATCGTAAAGCTTTCTGGCAACTCCAGATTTACTAATTACCAGTTCTTCTTTTAATTCGTATTTATGTCCTGAGCCTACAGGATTTTCGTCGGGAGAGATAATTTGTCTAGATTGGATTTTCTTTTCTTCACGCCAGTTAGGATTACCCATAGAATCATATTCCATCATAAAATCATCTTTTACGATGTTGATTGAATTTTCCATTTTCATTCTGGCAATCTGAAATGCTTCATGCTTCTCAAGCTTTTTCACTACTTCACCCAAAGCATCGTGAACATTATTGTTAAATCGATCACGATTAACTTCAATTGAAGTTTTTATCCAATAAAACTGAAGCGCAATTAATCCTAACAGCGCAACAGACATAATAGCGATGATATAATTCAGATGATTTTTTTGCAAAGTATCTGAAAAGATATTTATTAAAAATCGATTTTAAGATGGAAAATAAATGCAATTTTCCAATGATTCAAAAATAAAACAAGGAATAAAACCCTAAATAGAATTTAACATTTTTAACAGCATACATAATACTGATTATCAATAAAATACACTTTAGGGTTAATATCTTCTCAGAATTTGTGTGTTTAAGAGAAAGAAACTTAATCAAGCTTCATCAAAAGATTCTTTATTAGCTTTTACATTGATGCTCTCTACTGTCATCATTCTTAGCGTTGAGTCCATTTCTTTTTCTTCTTCCAACATATCTAATAATATGTGAGCACTCTCGTACATACCAAGTGCTTTTGCATATGCACTCAAAGAACTATAACCTGCAATATCATAATGGTGGATATGCTGAATGGCCGTGATA
The DNA here is from genome assembly GCF_026250525.1 of Chondrinema litorale. Classification (GTDB taxonomy): domain Bacteria; phylum Bacteroidota; class Bacteroidia; order Cytophagales; family Flammeovirgaceae; genus Chondrinema; species Chondrinema litorale. Next base: position 2,314,474 of record NZ_CP111043.1, on the reverse strand, counting down.
ATAGATGCATCTTTTACCTCAGGATTAGTAGAGCGATTCATCAGTTTCCATACCTCATTAATCATACTTAGGTTAGCTTCGCACAAGTCTCCTTCTGGGTAGGTTTTTACCTTTTTAAAAATTTCTTTCAGCTTAAAAATGTGTCTTGACGAGCAATCTATACTATTTTGAATAGTATGCTTCAGTTCCGTAGAAGAGGCTTCTCTCATCATTTTTGGAAAAGCTTCTATCTGCTGCTGCTCAGAATCGTAGCGATCTTTAAGCAATTCTATGAACAGATCTCTTAAGTTATTTATTGGTTCCATAACTTTTTTGATTTATGGTTTAAGTAAATTTATTTTTCTATTCAAAGAATTTTGATGATATCAAACGATTGAATGCATGACATTCATCATTTATTCACTTGGTTAACATGCCTTGTCAATATCTCAATTATAAATTCTTCTAATTCCTACAAACCTTTTGCTGTAAAACCCAGAAGAAAAACTTGTAATTACAACTCCTGGATGTTTTTTAGAAGATGATGAATGAATGAATTGAAGCTCATCATCTTTTTCTGAAATTATAATTCCTACATGGCCAATTGTTTTATTCTCGTAATTTGAACCTGTAAACAAAATAACATCTCCTTTACGAGCATCATCAATCTCTATTTTCTCGCCAAATTCAGCAAAGCCTCTTGATGTTCTAGGCACACTAATCTTTGCTTCTTCCATTACTTTATACACAAAACCAGAGCAATCGAACCCTATCTCCGGATTTATACTTCCATATTTATAGGGAGTACCCAAATACTTTCTAGCAATACTAATTACCAACTCGGGAGTAGTTGATTTATCGCTTCTTGGCTCAGCAAATAATTGCAATACAAAAACGAGAGCAACAAATGCGTATATGAAAATATAACCTGGCTTCATAAGCTAAAGAACATAAGTTGAATATTCATATATGGGGTTTATTAATATCTTAAAAAATCTTCAATTTTAAAAATTACTATCAACTCAAAGTATTCACGTTCAAATACTTACAATAAAAAATTGTATAAAATAAATGAATAATTGTATTTTTTTACCTTAGCAATGCTTATTCCAAATCAAAGCAGAAACTAAAATAGTTTCAGAATAATTCAATTAGCAAATAATGCAAATAGCTGCTTGATATTACATTTACCCTACATTCCTCAAAAGCTTAATAAATGATAATGAATATAGGTCGCTGGTAGGCGTTGTTTTAACACTCATTATCAAATAAGCGCTATATGTTTTTCAATTTAATTGAATGGTATCTAAATATTCGCCGAAAGCAATATCTGATCTTTTTTTATATTTTTTTCTCTTTTGCAGCCACACTGCAAGTTTTTGGAGCAAATGTAATTACAGTAACTAACCTAAATGACACCGGAGTTGGTTCACTTAGAAAAGCTATAAGTAGTGCAGCTGTTGGCGATACTATTGTATTTGATAACACTTTATCTGGTACGATTTATTTAACATCTGGTGAATTAGCTATTACTCAAGATGTAATTATAAATGGTACAGGTACCAGTAAAATTCAAATTAGTGGCAATAGCTTAAGTAGGGTTTTTAATATCTCTACTGGTATTAATGTATACATATCCAGAATTACTATAAAAGATGGATACACTACAGGATCATCAGGAACAGGTAATGGCGCGGGTATTTATAATGATGGAAATCTATCTCTACAATATTGTGATATTAAATATAATAAGGTTGACGATATTGGAACCAGTGCTTCAGGTGCTGGTATATTAAATTATGGCACACTCAACTTAGAGTATTGCAATGTTTCTTATAATGAAATTGTAACCTCAGGAAGTGGTACCGGAGTGGGAATAAGAAACTTTGGTACAGCTAATATCAACCAATCAAACATTTCTGATAACTCTTCAAATGGTACTGGTTCATTTTCTGGTGGTGGTATATGTTCCACAAATGCTAGTCATATATTAAATATCAATAACTCAGCAGTTTTTAATAATTACGCCACCTTTGCTGGTGGTATATATATAGGTAGCAATGGAAATGCTTACCTAAAAAATGTAACTATTAGTAACAATATAGCAACTAGCAATGCTGGTGGTATTGCTTGTTGGGGTGGTCTAGAACTCATTAACTGTACAATTGCTAGTAATACTAATGAAGGGCTTAGATCAGCTTCAACAAATTCTAATACTACTATTATTAATTCCATCTTTAATGCAAATACAGTTGCAGATATACAATATATATATGGTACTATAAATAGTGGTTATACTTCCATAAGTGATAACTCATATGCCCTTTATGGTGTAAATGATCAAGTATATGTTACCAATCTTTATTTAAGTGCATTACAAAATAATGGAGGATTTTCACCAACCCATGCTTTAGGCGCTGGTAGTGCTGCAATTGATAATGGTAATAATGCTAAAGCAACCACTACAGATCAAAGAAACTACAATAGAATCGCTAACTCTACAGTAGATAGAGGCGCTTTTGAGTATAATGCAAATGCTTTAGAACCAACTTATCAAGCTCCAGGAGCCAACATAGATTTTATATCTACTAATAAGGTACATTTTACATTAATAGAGCCAGCTGTAAAACCAGAAAACTTTCTTGTTCTGCGAAGAGTAAATGGAGACCCAACAACTCCTCCTGAAGACGGGCAAGAATATACAGCAAATACAGATTATTCTGGCCAAAAAGTAATTTATGCTGGTAGTAACATCGAAATACTTGATACTTATTCTTTATTACAAGGTACTACCTACGCTTATGATATATTTGCTTATAATGGTACTGGCAGTGCAACAAATTACTATACAGTTTCTCCTTTAAACTTTTTAGTAACTACTCAAAATCTTCACGAAATAAGCAGTTTTTCTCAAACTAAAGTTACTCAAGGAGATATCATTACCATCTATGGAAACTACTTTGATAGTGAGGTAACAAATAACCAAGTATGGATTGGAGGTATTGAAGCAACAATTGATGCAGCAGATAATTCGAAACTAGTTATATCAATTCCCGAAGGTATTCCTCCTGTTTCAGAAGTAACAGTGTTTAATAAAACTACAGGTTTAACAGCAAGTTCTTTAAAGTCTGGCAGTCCTTTTATTTATGCAGTATTTAATGGTGGCGAATTAAGTAGCTCTTACACCTACACTGAAGATGAAACCATAAGTACTGATAATTCTTTAGTTGCTGTTACTCATGATGATATCAGCGATAATAGCCTAAATGATATTATTTTTTCTGCTAATAGTAGATTAGGTATTACATATAGAAAAGATGATAATACGGGATTTAAATCTCCTGTATACTATTCTATCCCGTATTCTTTAGATAAAATTGCTATTACCGACTTTAATAATGACGGAGTTTCGGATATATGTGGCATTAATTATTCATCGAGTAAAATAGTAGTATTAATACAAAAAACTGATCATTCAGATTTTGAGACTTATACCCAATTCGAAGCTTTATCTAACCCACTGGATATTAAAGCTACAGATTTAAATGATGATGGATTTAGTGACATAGTAGTTACAGGTACAGCTCAAATTGCAGTATTATATAGAAATGGAACTAACGATGGCTTTGACTCTCCATCCTTCTACGGAGTAGGTTCGGGAGTTTCAAACATTGTTTTGGCAGACTTTAACCTAGATAACAAAGTAGATATAGCCACAACACTCGAAGCATCTAACGATAACCTAAAAATCTATTTACAAAATAGTGAAGATGGAAGCTATTATTTAAATAGTACTTATTCAATAGGAAATGCCCCAACCGAAATAGTTACAGCAGACTTTAATAATGACACATACTTAGACCTTGTTGTATTAAACTCTTCTGACAATAAATTCACAATCGCCTCAGGTAATGGAGATGGTACATTTAATATGAAAAACAGTTTTGTTACAGGCGACTTTCCATATGCTATAGAACCCGGAGATTTTAATGGAGATGGCAACATAGATATAATTACATCGGAGATTACCAATAACCAATTTAGTATTCATGTTGGTGATGGAAGTTTAAATTTCACTCAAACATTAATAGAGAGTACTGGTAATACTCCAGAAGATTTAACTATTTCAGACTTTAACCATGATGGAAAAAGTGATATAGCTGTTGTTTATAATGGAGATAGCAAAATAGGTATCTATTATTATACAAATCCTAAAATTGACCTTTCAACTGTCTCTCCTGGCTTAAACAATTATAATATAGGTAGAGAGCAAACTGTACAAGCTACTTTTGATAAAAATGTAGATCCCTCATCTGCAAATGCAACTTCAATTACTTTAAGAGGTAGTCTTTCTGGTACTAAAATTTCTGGAAATTACAACACAGAAGGCGGTGTTGTCACAATTGACCCAAATACCTCAGGAGACGATTTTATCGCCGGTGAAAAAGTATTACTTACAGTAAGTGATGGGATTAGAGGTGAAAACGATGAAATTTTTACAGGTGTAGGAAGTACAAATTACAAAGTTAAAACCGAAACTGGTCCTACTGAATTTATAGAAACCTCTTCTTTTTCTACTGTAAATACTACTGCTGATTTTAGTGTTGCCGATTTCAATGGAGATAATTTACCAGACCTCGCCTTTATAAATAATGCAGATAAAAAACTCGGTGTTTACGAAAATCTTGGAGATGGAAGCTTTAGTGTTTCTAATACTTATTCATTAGGAAATGACCCAAGAGCTATGTTTATTGCTGATTTTGATAATAATGGGGCAAACGACATTGCCGTAACAGACAAATCAGATAATACAGTTCATATCTACACCAATGATGGAAATGGAAATTTTTCATTAAAAGATATATTAAGTCTTTCAGGCGAAGTAACTCCACTGGATTTAACTGGCGCCGATTTCAATAATGATGGAAACATAGATTTGGCTGTTGCTTACTCTGCAACCAATATGTTTGGTGTTTATCAAGGAACAGGCGACGGTTCATTTACTCATTTTGAAGATGTAACTGCTGGAACTACCTATACATATCGAATCGCAACAGGAGATATTAATAATGATGGAAAGTTCGATTTATTTGTAAGTTATGGAGGTAGCGATGATGTAGAAGTTTTTAAAAACACTGATGAAGGATTTGTTTCACTTGTGTTGATGAGTAATGAAGCATCTACAAACATTGTTAGCCAAGTAATGCTAGAAGATGTAAATAATGATAATTACCTGGATCTGATATATAGTAATTATTATAATAACAGCATTTATGTTCAAATAAATAAAGGAAACGAAGCATTTGCTACAGCTATCAGTCTAGAAGCCTCTGCTGTTATCAACTTCGATTGTAACGATATTGATGGGGATGGAAATCAAGACATTATTTACACTTCATCAGCAGATAATAAAGTAGGTATTTTAAAAGGTGCAGGTGATGGAACCTTCACAGAAATATATAATTTATCAACAGGTAACACCCCTATTGTAGCAACAGCCTTCCCGATAGATAGCGATTATGACTTAGATATTGCAGTTTTAAATGAAACAGATAATACAATATCTGTATTTTTAAATGATGCAGAACCTGAAATTACAATCTCTAATTTATCCATAGCAGAGACAAACATAACCAGAGGAACTTCTCAAAACCCTATTTATGAATTACAGTTTGATGTTGCCAAATCGAATACAATTCTTCAATCATTATCTTTTAAAACGAATGGTACATATTCAAACAGTGATATAGAGAGTTCAGGTTTTCAATTATGGTATAACACAACAAATGATATTACTTCAGCCTCTCAAATTGGCAGCTCTTTATCTTCAACAATAGGTACTGGAGAAACACTTATTTATACTGGCCTAAATCAATCTATTTCAATTGGGACAAGTGGATATTTATGGCTAACTGCTGATCTAAACGCTGCTGCAACAATAAATAATTCAATTGGTTTTGAACCTATTTCCTTTACTGATATTAGTTTTGATAGAGGCACTAAATTAGGAACTGATCCAATTAATTTCGGAACTCAGTTTATTATTCAGTCGTCAGGTAACCCAGAGCCCTCAGAACATGTAAGTGTTTTTTCTGCAGATCAATCAAGCGATTCTGATATAAGTTTAACTTGGTTAGATGCATCTGGTACACAAGATCCTGATGGGTATTTGATTTTGGCAAGAAACTCAAGTGGTACATTTCCAACTATTACAGATTATACTCCAGTTTCTGATGACACAGACTGGTCTGATAATATAGTTGCCGTGAATGTAAGTCACTTAGGTTTTACAAATGGCTATAATTTCTCAGGCTTAACTGCTAATGAAACATACTATTTCGAAATTTATCCTTATACCAATGCCGGTATTGATATCAACTATAAAACTGATGCAGTACCAACAGCCAGTGAATCTATAGTAATTACTCCGAGTGCACAGGCAAGTTCCATTTCCTTTTCTAATATAGGTAGTAGCTCTTTAGATTTAAGTTGGGCAAACGGAGACGGAACAAGTAGAATTGTGGTAGCAAAATCTGGAAGTAATGTAGATGCTAGCCCAACAGATGAATATTCTTATACAGCAAATAGTACATTTGGTTCAGGTGCCGAAATAAATGCGGGTTCTGGTAATTATGTAGTTTATAATGGTTCTGGTAATAATACTAGTATTAGTGGTTTATCACCTTCAACTACTTATTATTTCCAAGTATTTGAATATAATGGTTCTGCAGGTGATGAGAAATATCTAACAAGTACCAATACTGCTAACCCAAACAATACAGTAACTCTTGCAACTGAACATTCATCTCAGCCAAGTGGTATTTCATTAACAAGTATATCTCCTACTTCAACAATAATTAATTATAGTGCTCCTTTACCAGCTCCTGAAAGTTATATCATTATAAGAGGAACTGGACCCACATCAGACCCAGTTGATGGTATTAGTTATACTTCTGGAGATGACATTTCAGGAAATACAGTGATTTATACTGGAAGTGCTTTAACATTTACAGATACCGGACTTACTCCGGGTAGCACCTATTACTATGCAGTATATAGTTATAATGGATCAGGACTCAGCACTAACTATCTACAGCTTAATCCATTAAATGATTACATTACTTTACCTGCTACAGAACCTACTACTCAAAGCAGTAACTTATTCTTTTCTACTCTTGCATCAAACAGTTATAAAATCTCATGGCAAAATGGTAATGGAGCTTATAGAATAGTTTTAGTTAAAGAAGCTGCTGCTGTAGATAGCTCTCCTACAGACCAAAATACATATACAGCTAACTCAGTATTCGGAAGTGGAGACCAAATAGGTTCTGGAAACTATGTAGTTTATAATGGCACAGGAAATAGTGTTACTTTAACTGGCTTAAACACCGAGACAGAATATTATGTAAGTGTAATGGAATACAATGGCACTTCAGGTACTGAGAACTACCTTACTACTAGTGCATCTAGCAATCCATCATCTAGAAAAACACTGCCTAATATAAATACCCAAGTTTACATCACGAATACTTATCCAACTTGGAGTTCATCTGATGGAATGTTTATAAGCAGTGGTACTAGTGCAGGAGATTATTTACAAGATGCAAATGATGAAATTACTTGGGGACACGATGGTAATCCAACTACATCATTAAGTACCTATTTAGAAGGTATTGTTTCTTTAAGGTGGGGAAGATCTTGGTACATTGCTAAATCTGATTACAAAGGAAATTCTGATGGTTACTTAAAAGTCGTTTTCGATATTTCTGATGCTGGCTCACCTGATACGTTTAATCCTAATTACAACTATAAACTACTCTATAGAAACTCATTAACTGCCAATTTCACAGAAGTTAAGGTGAAAGGTTCTTATGTAGTACCTGCTGACGATCAGATCGAGTTTTACCTTAATACCAACATATTACCAGAAGGCTATTATACATTAGGAAGAACCGATGGTTCACCAGTTGCAGAAAATACTTTGGATTTTGATGGAACAGATGATTATGCTTCATTGGGTAGTGATATCAGTCTTAGCTCTTCATTCACTATTGAATCTTGGGTAAAACTGAATGACATTACTGGAAAACACCCAATCTTATCTAAAGGTAGCAGCGATAGTAATGATGAGTTTTTATTAGAAATTACAGAAGGCATTCCATCTTTTGACTGGGGAGGTACAAGTGCAAAGATTTCTGGAAATATGACTCTAGAAGTAAATAAGTGGTATCACATAGCTGCTACTTATGATGCAGTAAGTTATACAGCAACACTTTATTTAAATGGGTTAAATATCGGTGAAACTAGTTCAGCAACTACTCATTTAACCACAGCCGCTTCCACTTACATAGGAAAATCTTATAGCTACTTTACTAATGGCAGTATCGATGAATTAAAAATATGGAATAAAGCAAGAACTGAATCTGAAATCAGACAAGACCTATTCCAAAGCATAAGTGGGAATGAAAGCAACTTGATAGCATACTACCGCTTTGACCAATCAACTGGCACACAATTACCAGATTTAAGTGTAAATAGTCACAATGGAATTTTAGAAAGCAGCATGGACGATGGTGATTGGGTTTCATCGTCAGCTATGACTAAACCTGCTATTACAATTGCTGGTAATAATATAGCAGAAACCGTTAAACAAGGACAACAAAAACATATTACTTATCAGGTAAGATTAACCACAAATAATGCTGATGCTATTTTAACAGGGCTCCAATTACTTACTAGTGGAGATTATGATAATACTACAGACATCGATAGCTTGAGACTTTACATTTCTGACAATAGTTCTTTAGATACTCTGACAGATACTTTTCTACAAGCTATTCCAGCTCCCACATCAGGTAGTTATGCTAGTTTCATTAATCTTGCTAGCAATTCAATACTAGCATCAGGTTCTGCCAATTATTTATTTATCACTACTGATGTTAAAGACAATGCAACTGAGGGAAGAGTTTTCAGCTTAAAAGCTCCTACTGTATCAGATTTGTTCTTAACTGGAGGAGATATTATTGCTGGTACAATTACAGATGGCGGAGATCAAACAATCATTTCTCCTTATACAGTGACCAATACCGATGATTCAGGAAAAGGTTCTTTGAGATGGGCAATTGATAATGCCAATCTTACTTCAGGTAAAACAATCATATTTAATATTCCTGATCCATCTCCATGGACTATTACCTTAGATTCAGATTTACCTACAATTACTACTACCACAACCATAGATGCATCTAGCCAACCTGGTTGGTCTGCTACTGATAGAATCAGACTCGATGGGCAGAGCATGACAGCCACAAATGGTTTGCATGTTCAAGCACCAAACTCAGCCATTTATGGATTCACCATATTTGACTTCGACATTGGAATCTTTATAGATGGAGATGGCCAAGATGGTTTTATCATTGGTGGTGCAGGAAAAGGAAATAATATTCAAAACTGTAATACAGGTGTTAAAATTATTGGTGCAGATAATGGTGTAATATCAGCTAACAGAATTGGAACAAGTGACGATGGCAGCACTCAAAATGCCAATGCTCTATATGGTATTCATTTAAGCAGTAATGCTACAGGAATTTTAATTGGAGGTACTGCATTTAACACCGGTAACTTAATTGCAGGTAATACAGAAGCTAACATATTCCTCGAATCTTCTGGAAGCAATACTTTCCACGGAAATACAATTGGTGTTAACTTGTTGCTGAGTAATCCACTCGGCGGTAAAAAAGGCATACACATAGATATCAATTCTAACAGCAATATTATTGGAGGAACTACAATAGCCGAATCAAATGTAATTTCTGGTAATACTGAATATGGCATTTTACTAGAAGGGAACAACAATACAGTTTCAGGAAATATATTTGGTACAAATAACACTTTAAGTGCCGACCTTGGAAATACACTTTCAGCAGCTTACATCACAGGTATTGATAACACATTTGGAGGAAGTTCATCAAGTAACGGTAATAGAGTACTATATAACGGTAGTGCAATTATTGTAGATGGTAGTAATTCTGCTGAAAAGAATAATCTGAGATTTAATAAAATATACTGTAATGATGCTGGTATAAGCTTAACCAACAATAGTAATAATCAAATATCTGCTCCAAACATATCATATGCAAATATCAACACTATAAGTGGTACGTCGTCACCTGCATTTATTATTGATGTATTCACAGATAGTTTAAATGCTTGCTCTCCAAAACAAGGCAAAGTTTATTTAGGTACGGCTATAGCAGATGTTTCTGGTAACTGGTCTTTTACTGGAACTTTTGTAAACGATCATCAAATTACAGCTCAGGCGACCGATGCTTCTGGTAACTCTTCAGAATTCTCTTCACCAGTTACAGTAGATGGCATCCCTCCTTCTGCTCCTGTTATAAGCAGCATTACTAATGATAGTTTTATTGATACAGATTTTATTACTAATGATAATACTATAATATTTAATGGTACCTCAGAAGCTAATTCTACAGTAGAAATTTATATCAATAATGCTTTAGCAGGAAGTACTAGTACTGATGAACTGGGTGACTGGTCGTTTGATTATACTCTAATTACATTAACAGAAGGTAATTATTCAATACATGCTATTGCCATTGATGCTTCTGAAAACCAAAGTGCTCAATCGACAATAATTACTTTACAAATTGATCAAACTGCACCTGAAACTCCAATTTTCACTTCAATAAGTGATGATACAGGAACAGCGAATGATTTTATCACCTCAGACAATACATTAACATTTAATGGAACCGCAGAAATAGGCAGCTTTATCGAAATCCAACTCGATGGAGCAATTATAGATACTGTGGTTACAAATGCTTCTGGCAATTGGTCTCTAGATTATACATCAACTTCTTTAACTGATGGAAGTATTTTATTTACAGCTACTGCAATTGATTCTGCAGGAAATGTAAGTAGTAGTTCAGCAAATACAAATATTCTCATTGACACATCTACTCCTTCAGCACCAGTTGTATCTGCCATATCAGATGACACAGGAGTTTATGGTGATAATATTACTGATGATGCCACTCTTATTTTTAATGGTACTGCTGAATTAAATATGTCAATTGAAGTCTTTTTAGATGGAAGTTCAATTGGAACTACTACTTCAGATGGTGAAGGAAGCTGGATATTTGATTATACTACCAATACTTTAACTGAGGGCAGTTATATTTTAACGGCAACAGCAGGAAATGATGCAGGAACAAGCAGTACAGTCTCAGCGGATTTTAATTTTACTGTAATTCAAGCGCCAACTTTACAAGCAAGTAGCTTGAGTATAACCAGTAAATCTGAAACAACTGCATCATTCAATTGGGTAAATGGAAATGGTAACGGAAGATTAGTTTTAGCTTATCAAGATGGCAATGATTTTACTTTCCCTCAAAACTTCACTACATACTCAGCAAATAATACTTTTGGCTCTGGTGATTTAATTGGAACAAGCACCTATGTCTTACTCAATGGAACTGCCAATACGATTGATATTTCTGGTTTATTACCTGCTACAAAATATCATATAGCTGTAATTGAATACAATGAGTTAAATTCAATAGTTACCTATTTAAATGACACTACCTCTTTAGAAAACATTATATTATTTGAAACACTTTCTGAAGAACCAATTAGCCCACCTACGGGTCTCACGTTTACTGAAGTTGTAGAAGACACTATTACATTCTCATTTTTACCTAGTGTACAAACTGAAGATAGCTACATAGTAGTTAGACGCCAAGGTACTCAAGAAGTGCCAGTTGATGGAACAGCATATACAGTAGGTGAAAATATAGGGGCTCAAGTTGTGAGTTTTAATGGCACAACTATTTACTTCACAGAAACTGGCCTAGAACCTTTAACAACTTATTATTATGATATTTATATCTATAATGGTTCAGGCGAAAACACCAATTATCTAGAATCACAACCACTTACTGTTGAGGTAACTACACCTGCACAGCAACCATTATCGCAAGCAACTAATCTTACTTTTAACACCATTAGTTCATCTTATGTAAATGGTAGTTTTACTGCTGCTTCTACTGGTGCAGATGGTTACTTGGTTTTATATACCAGTGTTGCCAATGCTTCTTTAGACTTGAGTGATGGTTTCTCTTATACAAATGGCGATTTACTAAACGATTGGATTGTATTACAGTCTTCTACTGAAACAACTTTTGAAGCTTTCAACCTTAATATAAATACCACTTACACTTTTGCTGTTATTGCTTATAATGGAAGTGGAACCAGTATTAATTATCGTGCTCACGATCCATTAAAAGGAGATGTTTCTACAAGTAACAATAATCCATCAAATATTTCTATTACCAACACCACTATTTCTGAAGCATTAGACCTAGGTTTTGTTGTTGGGCTTCTTTCTACAGAAGACTTAGATATTACTGATACCCATACTTACAGTCTGGTTAATTTAACAAGTGCTACGGATTCTACTGCGTTTACAATTGTCGATAATCAACTACAAGTAAACAAAACTCTTTACTTTATCGATAATGCTTTTTACAATATCACTATAAGAAGTACAGATGATAAAGGTGGTATTTTAGATAAAAACTTCACGATTTACATCCAAGAGTTACCACTTAGTAACTCAGATTCTGTTGCTCTAGTAGAACTTTATAGTGGCTTAAACCCAAAACCTAATTGGAATTTTAATGATCAGGTGAAAACTTGGGAAGGTGTTTCTGTAAGAGGTGGAAGAGTTAAAACACTGGATTTATCAAGTATGAGTCTGGATAGCCTAATTACAGCTCCAATCTTAGCACTAACTGGTTTAGATACACTTGATTTGAGTAGTAATAAGCTCACGTTCCAGTATTTAGAAGCATTCAGTACTTCATTTACTCAATACAATTATATCTCACAAAATAATCCATCGGGTGTGGATACACTCTTTGCATATAGCAATACACCATATGAATTAGCTGTGGAGCAAAATACTACAAATGAGACTTATCAGTGGTTAAAAAATGGTGAGCTAATCGCAAACGAAACTAATAATACACTCACTTTTACCTTACCAGACAAGTGGGACGAAGGTCTTTATATTTGCCAGATCAATAGCAGTTTGTTACCAGACTTAACTCTTTACAGCAAGTCATCTTATTTAAAGGTGGTTAATGTGATGGATGTGCAAGATTCTGTTGCACTACTTAGCGTAATGAATGAAATACTAACTGGTGAACCTGCTGAAGAGTTTTATGTAAATACACCTGCTTCTACTTGGCCGGGAGTAACAGAAGAAAACAACCATGTGGTAGAAATTCATTTGGGTGGTTTAGGTTTAGAAGGAAGTTTGAGTGCTGATATAGGCAAACTAACTGAATTAAAAACGTTGGATTTATTCAATAATAACTTAACAGGTGAAATTCCAGATGAAATTGGAGACCTCATTAATCTTACATATCTAGATTTAGATCAAAATAATTTGGAAGGTGCAGTACCAGAATCTCTTGGTAACCTCACAGAATTAACTACACTTTGGCTAGCTCGAAATAACTTTACATCAATTCCTGTAAGCATTGAGAACCTAACTAAACTTCAATATCTGTTTTTACAGGAAAATGAATTTTCTTCTCTACCAGAGAGCTTAGGAAATTTAAGTGAACTCAAGGTTTTAAATGTTAGCAATAACAATATAACTAGTTTTATTAGCAACATATCTCAACTCACAAAACTTGAAAAGCTTAACCTTTCTAACAATCTGATAGAATCTATTAGTGGAAACTTAGATTTACTTTCTGCTTTAAAAGAACTAGACTTAAGCGACAACAAACTCACATCAATAGATTTTGATGTAAGCCAACTAATTTCATTGGAATTAATGCTCATCTATAACAATTATCTCACTTTTGAAGATATTGAACCATTAGATTACTCTAGTATTAATTATAACTTATACTATTCTCCTCAGAAAAAATCTGAAACTTTTGTGGATGAGTTTGTAGCAACTGGTAATCCATTCAGTATTGATATGACTACTGGAGGTTCAAATAATTTCTATATATGGGAAAAAGATGGTGTAGCAATAGACACAAGTACTTCAGCTTTGATGGATTTTGCTTCTTTAAGTTTAGAAGATGCTGGTTCGTACTCTGCTAAAGTTTTCAGTAACATCATTCCTGATTTAGAGATTCGTCAAAAAACCATCAATGTTTTCGTGGCGTGTGAGAGCTTGCCTTCGATTAGCATCCAAACTCAATTTGACACTACAGTTTGTGAAAACAAAAATATTTATGTGGAACTATCTGGTGAAGAGGTTGATGGCAGAACATACAAGTGGAGAAAAGATGGACAAGAACTTGTATTGGCAAATTCTTATAAATACACAGCAGTGGAACCTGGTACTTACAGGCTAATTGTTACTGACCCAGATGGTTGTTCTACATTCTCTAATGCGATCAATATTGGTACAGTACCAACTCCGGAAGTTTCCATTTCTATGGCCGACAGTACTACATTGATTGCAAGCAGCAATTCATCAGAGGGTATTTATAGATGGTATTTAAATGGAAATTTAATAGAAAATGAGAGTGACAGTATTTTAAACTTCTATGAATCTGGCTTATATAAAGCTTCATATGAAAACAGTTTTAGCTGCGAAGGTTTCTCAGAAGAAATATCTTTTGTGGTTACAGCTCTAATTGACGAAGCTATTTCTCAGGAAATTACATTATTCCCGAACCCAGCAACAGATAAAATCATCTTGCAAACTGGTGAGAATCAGTATAAATATCTCAAAGTAGATATTTACAATATAGCAGGTGAACCAGTTTTAACTGAAGATTTTTCAAGTAGTAATGAGGTTGAAATAGATATCCAAGATATTCCGAGAGGAATTTATTTAGTGTTCTTAGAGACAGATAAAGGAAAAGCAGTTAAGCGATTTGTGAAGAAATAAAAAAAGCGGGATTTTAAAATCCCACTTTTTTTTATCATTTTTCTTGACCAGTTTCTTGTTTCAAATTCATCTCTTCACTTTTGCCATATGCAATCAAGTTTACCAAAAGCCTATAAGCTCCGGGAACCCCAGCAGGCAACTCCCTAAAGAATGATAAACCAGTATAAATGTAAGTTCCTTTGCCATATTTAGTTGCTAACAAACTTCCATTTTTAACATCCTCACCCGGATCGTGCATTGATAAAATTGCTTCATATTTATCATCCCACTCATTCGGGAAATACAAACCTCTTTCCTGCACCCAACCGTCAAAATCTTCTTTAGTAATCTTATTCGGAAAGTTTAATATCTCACTATTCGGTTTTAATATTTTAACTTCTGCTTCTTCAACTGTTACTCTATCATTAGAAACCTTTAGTTTATATGGGCCAAGGTCATCTAATAATAATCGTCTTGAAGTATTATATTGAACTATTAGATTGCCTCCATTTTCAACATAATCCATCAATTTCGACTGATGAAACTTTAACCT
Organism: Chondrinema litorale; assembly: GCF_026250525.1. GTDB lineage: Bacteria > Bacteroidota > Bacteroidia > Cytophagales > Flammeovirgaceae > Chondrinema > Chondrinema litorale. The sequence goes on along the minus strand of NZ_CP111043.1, from coordinate 2,299,019 downwards.
ATCCACAGTATTATAAGCTCTTACACCCATAATTATAGCATCGTATTGAGCGAGTGTAGTAGGTACAAAATCTTTGTCTTCTAATAAATCTACTTCGAAACCTATTTGTCTTAGTGCTTCAGGAACTGCATCCCCCGCTCCCATTACATAACCGATTCTGTTACCTGTTTTACTAATATTGATTTTAACCAATTTGGCTTCTGCTTCAGGTAATAAAGTTTGAACAGGTATATGTGGGTAGTCAATTACTTTTAAACCTAAGCCATACTCTTTACCATCAATTATCGATACTGCTTTTACTGTACCTTCTGCAGATTCTACTATCGGCTTCACCATAAAAGTATAATTCTGCTCTTCAAACTTTTTGTCGAGTTTAAAATCATAAAAAGCAGGTTCAGATTCCCAACCAGTTGGCAAATCGAGTTTGAGTTTACCCGAAACATCAGCTTTACTAGCTTTTAATACCACATTTACAGGTTTTGCCTGATTGTTTGCATAGATAAAAACCTGTTCTGTAATAGTATTGGTAACTGGCGGAACAATAGCCAAAGGTCTATAAACTTCGCCATCAACGGGGTCTACTCTTCTATACATTACAGGTGTTTCTACCTTAATATTAACTCCATCAACAAACTCAAGAGTTACATAAGTATTAATCTCTGCTCCATTTTCTGGCTTGCCAATTAACTTTTGATCGTTCACCACAAACATTCCCTTTTCTGGTTTTTCTACTAACCAATATGGTTGTGAATATGGCAAATCTTTCGGCACTACTAATGCACCTTTATATTCTACCAATTTATTTTCTGGCAACAAACTGTCAGCTTCTTGTTTGTCAAATTGAAAATCAACTTCTTTTATCTTCACTTCAACACTTTCTGCTCTTTTAACTAACCTCGCCTCTACATATAAACTATCACCAGGACTCACCATATAAGTTTGACTGCCAGCATCTATCCAGATTCCCGAACATTGAATAATTAAGTCTTCAAGTTCTTTTTTCTTTAATTTCACATAATGATTATCCTGAGGCAGTTTTTCAATTTCTTTATAAGCTTCAAGTAAAACAGGAACTGAATTTTCAGGCTTTAACACGTCAAACTCAGTATCTGCTTTTTTCAATAATGCGCTTAGCTTTTCGCTACCGGGAACTCTATTCCAAGTAAGATCAATATCTTCCAGAATATCTACCGTTGCACTATCTCCTGCCAAATGCTCTAAATATTCTATGCTCCCTCCTCTAGATTTTGCAGAACCAAAACCCTGACTTTTATGCATTGTTCTACTCTCGGCTGCTATTTCTCCATAAGATTTTCCTAACAGAGGATTGTAAACACCTAAATCAACAGTAAGTAATTTAGAAATATCGTAATCCTTGTTATCTCTAAAAAACCAACTTGAAGTATTCCATGCTATTCTCTCAGCTTGCCAAGGAGAAGTATACTTTAATTGATCTTTATATTTCTCTTTATCGGCTGCCACAGTAAATGCTTCTAATGCAATTTTTGCAGAAGTTGTATGATGGCCATGTGTTTTACCATCTCTGTAGGGTGAAAAGCGAGTAATAATTACATCTGGCTGAAAATTTCTAATTACCCAAACTGCATCGCCAAGCACTTTTTCTTTATCCCAGATTTGAAGAGTTTCATCTGGATGTTTAGAAAATCCAAAATCATTTGCCCTTGAGAAAAACTGCTCTCCTCCATCGGTTCTTCTAGCAGCAAGCAATTCCTGAGTCCTTATTAAACCCATTTGCTCTCTCACTTCTTTACCAATAAGGTTTTGTCCTCCATCACCTCTTGTTAAAGAAAGGTAAGCTGTACGGACACCTCTCTCATTAGCCATATAAGTGATCATTCGGGTATTTTCATCATCTGGATGGGCTGCCATATACAACACACTACCTAAAACCTGAACTTTCTTAAGAGCCAGCTTAATTTCAGATGCGGTAAGTTGTCTTTCAGGGCCAGCCTGAGCAAAGGCATTACTATTAAATAAAGTGATAGCTAATAAAACAACCAATAAGTTTAATGATGGTAGTTTTAGTTTATACAGTAATAATTTTAAATTGATTGAACTACTTTGTTGCAATTCTTTAACTGGTATTTTCATAAGTGTAGAAACTGGTGCTTGTCTGATTAAAAAAATTAGCAAGCAAAAAATGACATAAACAATTAGTAATTTACTTACTAAAGTTTAATTATTGAATCAGGAGTAAAAAAAATAGTGATCCTAAATTAACAGACCACTATTTTATATTTATCAAGAAGGGAAAAATTATTATTTAAAAATGCCTTCTATACTTTTAAGTGTGTCGTCTACCATTGTATCAACATCTACTGAAATCATCGTTTTGTCCCAAACCATAATAACTTTAGCAGTTTTGTTATCTTCAGCAGAAATCATGTACATTAATCTTTCCATTGAATGATCAAGTACTGCAGGCTCAACTTTTACAGCAACAGCATCATCTTTTGCTAAAGCCGCTTCATCAATTTTACCATCTGCCATATAAGCAAAAACAGCCTTAGCATCTTTGTTAAAATGAACAGTCCAAGGTCCGCTTTCTTGTGGAGTAATAAATATTGAATAAGTTCCTGGTCTTAAAGTCTGATCTCCAATTTTTACACCAGTGCTAAAATTGATTGTTGTTGCTCCATTTGCTCCTGCTCTCCATGTTTTACCATATGGCTCAAGTTCACCAAAAACTTTTCTGCCTTTTACTGCCGGTGAAGAGTAATCGATAGTGATTTTTGTAAAGCCTACTACTTGAGACACACTTGCTGCCGGACTTGGAGCAGGTCTCTGCATTTGTGCAAAAAGATTTGTAGTAATAGCTGAAAAAACAAATACTGTTAATGTAAAAAGTAGTTTTGATCTTTTCATAAAAAATTTCCTTAAAAAATTAAACGGGTTTGTATATCTGTACAAACATACATTTAATCTAAAAAAACTTTTGTTAAAAAAGTGTTAAAATACTGATTTACAAACTATAAGGATCTAGTCGTTTAGCACAATATTTATGGGGCTATCGTATTTCATTCCTAAAAGTTGAGAGGCATTTCCGTGGTTTATAGCTATTTCTAATAAATCGTTGCTATTAAAAAACACTATACAATCACCATATTCAGCATCATTATAACCTGTTGATAGCTCATTAAACTTTTCGTATTCAAAGCGGATAGAATACTTTTTACCTTCAGTTTTTTCTAAAAAGAAAGCTTTATCAATATTGGTTATAAGATTTCCGTTTTGCTCTACATAAACAACATGCCCAGTTATTTCTGCTTGATAACAAACTGGTTCACGGGTTATTTTTCTTTGGTAGTCATCACATTCAGGATATTTAATATTCTCTCCCTTTAGCAGAGATAAAGCTACATCAGAATAAATATTCTTAACAGGAAAACTATCGGGTAGGTCGTTACCAATCTGGTAACAAGTAACATCCTCTTCATTTTCAAAGCATAAACTAAATATGCCATTATCAGGACCAATAAAATACTGCTTTTTATATTCTATCAATAAATGGCTGTTATTATAGGCACTTCCAACAGCTACCAAATGAACACTACCTTCGGGTAATTCTGAATAAATGGATTTTAATAAATAGGCTGCCTGTACAATATTACCCAGTTGTACTTGGTGAGAAATATCGATAATAGGTTGTTGAGGAAGCACAGATAAAATCTTTGCTTTAACAACAGCTACATAGTGCTCATACAACCCAAAATCAGATAAAAAAGTAAGCATTGGCATAAATTACCCAAAAATTCCACAACGAAAATAAAAAAATAAATACATTCCTATTCTTCTACAAGTTCTTTTTCTGCTACTATTTTGTCATCAGCTTTTGTAAACACTAAAGATAACTCTTTCTTCACCTCTGAAAACATCCTTGCAGGAACTGCTCCCTTATCATTAATTATGTTACAACTTTGTAGAAATCGATCTTTTTTGTTTCCAGTTTTGTCTAGTAAAAAATCATTTAATTGTTGATACGCCTGAAAGCCAACTAAAAAAGCGGGAGCTTTTGCTGGCATAACTATAGTTTTATCAACAACTGCTATAATTATTTGCTTGGGCAAACCTGTAACTTCTAACATAAAGCTAATAGCTTCTTCTCTAGAAAAAGTATTCTGATGTATTTTTAAATCAACTACAGCCGCAGATGCAAATAACAATTGCCATTGTAAACATCCAAGTTTTTCTAGTTTATTACTAGTAAGTTGTAATGATTCTGCATTTTCTAATACATAATACTTCCATCCTTCTGCAAATGCATTAAACTCTATTTGCTTTCTAATGTTCGGTAAACTTTCAGAGTTGGTTATAAGCTCTTTCTGAAAATGATGTCCAGGAAAGACTTCACTTATTATCAAACCTTTTAGCATGTAAGCAGGCAAGTGTTTTAATAGTTTATCACTTACAAGCAATGATGCTTTTCGGTAATTGTCCAAACTTGCAGGATAATACTGCGAAATTTGATAATTATTAAAAAAAGGTAAATTCTCCTTTACATTAATAGTATTCTGTAAATGTGAAACACCATTTTGTTCAAATAGTGAATTTAGCATTTTATTTAAAGTATCTGAAGGATGTTTAATACCAGTATTTTCTGTTAAATACTTATCAGAAAATAAATTTAGCATTTCGGTTACACTATTATCAGTAACCTCTTTCTCTTCAAACTCAATTATATCTGCAACTTTTCCATGTAATCTTTCAACTTCTCCCATTGCCCAAATCTCCATATCAAACATAGAAGTATCAATCGTGAGACTTTCTGTAAGCAAAGTGTAATAATAAGTATCTCCGTCTACATATCTCCAAATGCCAGCGTCTTCACTCACATGCTCTCTTTCTACTTCCATTTTGAGTTTTAACTCATGAAAAGCAGGATATACATTGTCTCCTATTTCAAGCTTTAATTCGTAAAGTAATTCTGTTCGGGCATTTTCATTTATAAGGTTCGCCTTCTCAAGCTTGTTTTTAAAATCCTGATAAATGAGGTTTTTTTCTATATCTGTAACCAAAAAACAATCTATTTGCTGAACGATATAATCAAATACAAACCTTGGAGGTTTATCATCTTCAGATTTGATCATTATATTCTGAATAGACTGGTAAATTTTTTCCCTAATTTTAGATATTCTGGAAAGATAATTTTCTGCATCTTTTAAATCACTAATAAACTGAGACTCAATAAGGTGCAAAGGAATTTGTGCATGAATTCCATTTATGTGATTTAAAGGAATTTCGTGCTGAGCAAACTGCTGTTTAAATATGATTTTTTCAAGATAAAAATCTAATATATCGTAAGAGAGTAATTGATGCTTATCGAGCTTAGTTCTTTTATAACTTCTTAGCATTTCAAATGCCCTAGTCATTTTGGTAAAACTCTCTTGCCTGTACTCTAATGAAATATTATTAAGCTCTCTGTTATGATTATAAAAACCATAATTTTCTAAAACATGAGAGTCTGTAAGCAATTCGGGATTTCTCAACCCAAATTCAACAAACATTCTCTCAAAAAATAAATCAATAGAAAATGGCTTATACCAGATTAAATTAATTACCCAGCTTACTATACTTACAAGAGCTACTACAATTATTATTTTAATATTTCTCTTCATTAAAAAATATATTTCCAGGTAAAATATTTAGTTCTGAAGCTGAAAGGAAAGTATAAACTTTTTTATATCCAGTATACTTAATGAGTAAACGGAATTTCTTTTGATAGCTGATTTTTTTACCGTAATTTAGAAAAGCTATACAGCTATTATTTATTGATGACGAATAGCTGAAAAGTTTATTTTGATTGAAATAAATTATTTAAATCAAAATAACGTTAATAAAACCTATATAAGCAATCTGTTATATCCCGATTGTATAAATTAAAAAACAGTAAATCATTTTATTTTTTTCTGCTGTATTTTTATAATTTTTTGATTCCGACTTACGGAAAATTTTTTTTGCTTAATGAGTCAGATACTAACTGAATATTCACCCTGGTTTATTATAATTTGTGCACTTGCAGGACTTTTTTATAGCTGGTTGCTTTATAAAAAAGATAGTCCGTGGAGTACAAAAACTAACCTGATGCTGGCTAGCTTTAGGTTTTTATTGGTTTTTATTATCTGTTTAATTCTACTAGGACCTTATGTAAAACAGGTAAAAAACTTTTATGAGAAACCAGTTGTAGTACTTGCTGTTGATAACTCTCAATCTATCCCACTAGTAACAGATTCTGTTAAACTACAAGAAACAGTAAAACAACTAGATGCATTATCTACTAAGCTAGGTGAGAATGAATATGATGTTGAAATACACGCATTAAACGATGACCAACAAGAAGGTTCGCTAGATGCTTTAAAATTCGATAGCAGAAATACAGACCTAAGTAAACTATTAAAAGATATATCTGTATCCTACGAAAGTAAGAACCTTGCCGGGGTAATTTTACTTTCAGATGGAATTTACAACCAAGGAATTTCTCCTGAATATGCTCCTTATAGCATGCCTGTTTTCTCTGTGGGTATTGGTGATACTATGCCTCAAGTAGATTTAAACCTAAAAACTGTATTTGCTAACAAAATAGCTTATTTGGGAAATAAATTTCCATTGGTAGCAGAAGTTGCAAATTCTGGTTTTGCTGGCAAATCTGCGAATGTTATCTTAAAACAACAGGGCAAAGAATTAGACAGACAAAAAGTTGATTTCTCTAGTGATAATGGAATACAGAATGTTGATTTTCTGGCAGAGGGCAAAGAAGAAGGTATGCAACATTATGTGATAGAGGTACAACCACTAGATGGTGAGTTTACATTGCAGAATAATGTAAAAAACATTTACATTGATGTATTAGATAGCAAAGAAAAAATATTAGTAGTTGCTGCTTCGCCCCATCCAGATATTAAAGCGATACGCAGTATAGTTGAGGGTAATGAGAACTATGAGTTCGAAATTTACATACCTGGTCTCTCCCCAGAAGCTGATAAGAACTTTAAACCTGACGAAAAATACGATTTAGTAATTTTTCATCAAGTACCCAATTTCAGAAATATTGGTAGTAATATCTTAAAAGAGTTTCAAGATAGAAGAGTTGCTACATGGTTTATTTTAGGCAACCAGACCGATGTTTCTTATTTTAATCAGGCAAATCAGGCTTTAAGCATTATAACTACTGGTCGCCAAACAGACCGTGTTACACCAGATTACAATGCAGGCTTTTCTAAATTTACTTTTGATAATGAGAAAAAAGCCATTTTAGCCAAGTCGCCACCTGTTACTGTACCTTTCGGTAACTTTGAGCTAGCTGGTAATTCAGAGGTAATTCTTTATCAAAAAGTTGGAAGTATAGTAACCGATAAGCCTATGCTGGTTGTAAATGAGCAAGAAGGTGTAAAAAGTGCTGTTTTACTTGGCGAAGGAATTTGGCAGTGGAAGTTGCAAGAGTTTGCTTCTAACAAAAATAATGAGGCTTTTGACGATATGATCAGTAAGCTTATTCAGTATTTATCTACCAAAGAAGACAAAAGGAAATTTAGAGTTTACCCTTCTTCTAATGAGTTGTTTGATTCAGAAACTGTATTCTTTGAAACTGAAGTTTACAATGATATTTATGAAAAGATTTCTGGTCAGAAAATCGATCTACAGATAACCAATGAAGATGGTGAAACCAAAAGTTATAATTATGTAAATAATAATACCAGTTTCCGCTATGCTGTAAATGGTTTGGAACATGGTATTTATAAATATCAGGCAAGCACAGTACTTGAAGGAAAGACAGAGGTAAGCTCAGGTGAATTTACCATTAAAAAACTTGAGATAGAAGCTGTGAACACTACTGCCAACTTTAACCTACTAAGAAATCTGGCCAAACAAAGTGGTGGTCAGTTTTACAATGTTTCTGAAATCGATCAGATGGGTGATGATCTAGTTGCCAAAGATTATCATGATGTAATTCACAGTCAAGAAGAATTTCAAGAGATATTAAATATTGAGTGGATATTAGCTATAATTCTACTCTTAGCAACTGTTGAGTGGGTTATTAGAAAAGTAAAAGGAGCTTACTAAATTTATATTCCCTTTTTCTTTAGGCCTTACCTTTTAAATAAAAGGGATTGAAAATCAAGGTTTTAAATGCATTAATGTATAAAATAAAACCCCGCAATTAGCTAATAAAAGCTTTTTTCGGGGTTTTTGATTTGTTAAATTGTAGTGTCTAATCACAATTAACACTACAATATATGAGAGATCAACAGCTTTTCCAACCACAAGATTACTTAACTCCAAAATGGTATTTATTTAAGAGTAGTAAATTGGGTAATGTTTATGATAGCATCCCTTGGGAACAACTTTCTGCATGTCTGCCTAAGAAAAATAAAGGCCCTGGTGCTCCTAGCTGGTTTTCGCCTCAGGGCATGTTTGGCTTAATGTTTCTAAAAGCCTATTTAAACCTGAGTGATGAAAAGCTCATAGCACGCTTTAATACCGATTGGAGCCTTCAGCTATTTTGCAATAAATTGCTACAGGATCATCAAAAGATTAAGGATAAGGCCATTTTAAGTCGAATCAGGACGTATATGGCGGACCATACTGATTGGCAACAACTTCAAGAGGTACTACTCCAACACTGGAAAACAGACATGCATAATACGCATGTGCTCTTAATGGATGCTACTTGTTATGAGAGTTATATTCGTTTTCCTACCGATGTTAAGCTGCTCTGGGAGAGCTGCCAATGGGTGTTTGAAAAGCAGCTTTACAGATACTGTAAAATATTAGGAGTAAAACGACCTGGCTCCAAATATATAGATCAAAAGCGCATGCAGATGTCTTATGATCGTAGTCGTAAAAAGACATATAAAGCTGGTCGCAAGCGTAAAAAGTCATTGATATATCTACTATCCAAAGGATTGGGGCAACTGCAATGCCTACTTAACGAAAATCCACAAATACAGCTTCACTTACATGAGAGAACATATCTAAAAACTATAAAGAAGATAATCGAGCAACAGCAATTCTTGCAGCAGCATCCAGCTAAAGAATTGAAAAACAGGATTGTATCACTTCCCAAGGCTTATGTTAGGCCGATAGTGCGAGGTAAAGAAGCTAAAAGGGTTGAGTTCGGAATGAAGGCACACCTGCTTCAGGTGGATGGTATCTGCTTTATCGATACCATGGAGTTCCGCGCTTTTAATGAAAGTACCAGACTGAAATTAAGTAGTTTAAAACATAGATCGATATTTGGCTCACTTCATCAACTAGGAGCAGATCGCATTTACGCCACCAACAAAAACAGGAAGTATTTAACAGAAAAGAAGATATTTACCTGCTTTCCAAAGAAAGGTCCTAAAGTAAACAACCCTGCTGAAAGCCAACTCAGAAGTCTCATCTCTAGCCAAAGAGCCACGGTGATGGAGGGAAGTTTTGGCGTGCATAAAACAGCTTATGGCCTCAATAAGATCAAGGTTAAAGGAGAAAAACGAGAAATGATACACGTTTTTTTCGCAGTTATGATGGCCAATGCCGTTAAGATCAGCAAAAGGAAATCAGAACAAGCCCCTCTACTTCAGGCCGCCTAAACCTAAAGCTGAAAAGCCTATGGGATGAGTGTGTCTATACTATCCAAAAGCAATATTTTCCAGTTTTATCAATAGGATTACTCACAGTATTGTACTTTTTAAATAGTCCAAAACAGCAGGTACCAAGATTTGAAACAAAAAAAAGCTGAACTTTATCTATCCAACTCTTATTTTTTATTGGTCTTAATCAATTTTCAAGGAGGCCCTTCTTTACACCTGAGTACATAAAAAAGGGACCTTTCGGTCCCAATTATAAACAGGTATCTTAATTTAGAATGCGAAATTATAATACTTTTGTCACACCTGGAATAGCTACAGGATAAAATCCATCTTGATCTGGCATAATTGGTGGATTTGCATCCCAAGCATATGTTGCTGGCATTAAGCTCAAGTCTGATTTCATTGCTTCATCCCAAGTTATTTCTAATCCGGAATAAGTTGCCATTCTTCCTAATAAAGAAGTCATCGTACTTTTAGCTCCATTTTCAGCATCAGCAAATTTATATTCGCCTGCAGCAATTGCAGCAAATAACTCATCATGCTCTTGTTGATATGGGTTCGGATCATTTTTACCTCTATGCTTCCAGATAGTTTTACCTTTTAAGTCTGTAATAATTGTACCTCCCTGAGTGGTAGCTCTACCTTTTGTTCCTTGAATGGCTTCAGAAACACGGTTCATACAACCTTTTATGTGGCGGCACTGACTTGATAGAATTGTTCCATCTGCGTACTCAAATTCTACAAAGTGGTGGTCGAAAATTTCGCCAAACTCTTTTCCATTTCTAACTTCTCTACCTCCCATACCTTGCGCTTTTACTGGATAAGCATTTTTTGCCCAGTTAATAACATCAATGTTGTGTACATGCTGTTCTGTTATATGGTCTCCACATAACCAGTTGAAATAATACCAGTTTCTCATTTGGTATTCCATTTCAGTTTGGCCTTCTTCTCTTTCTCTTACCCAAACACCAGCACCATCCCAATAAGCTTGTGCTGCTACAATATCACCAATCTCTCCATTATGGATTCTATCCATTAACTCTCTATAGCTAGTTTGATAATGTCTTTGTAGCCCTACTACAACATTTAATTTTTTCTGTTTTGCTTTTTCTGCAGCAGCTAAAACTTTTCTTATACCTGGTACATCTGTAGCTACAGGTTTTTCCATAAAAATATGCTTACCTTGCTCTACTGCATACTCAAAGTGAATTGGTCTAAAACCCGGAGGTGTTGCCAAAATAACAACATCAGCCATATCTATGGCTTCTTTGTAAGCTTCAAAACCTATAAATTTTGTTTCGTCTTTTACATCTACTTTAGCAGTTGCATCATACGTTTCCTGAGCAAGAATATTTTCATAACTCTTATCAAGACGATCTTTAAAAGCATCTGCCATTGCTACCAACTTCACATTTTCTTTTGTGCTTAATGCTTGAACTGTAGCACCAGTACCTCTACCTCCACAACCTACAAGTGCGATCTTTATAGTATCATCAACAGATGAAAAATATCCGCTAGCATTTGCAGCTAAAGGACTCAATATTATACCACCAGCAGCTACTGCAGAGTTTTTCACAAAACTCCTTCTCTGCATTCCTTTTTTTAATGCTTGTTTTAAATCTTTTTCCATATTCATATTATTTAAAAATTGACATTTAAATACCTTAGGTAATGTTAGTCGGTATATGATAGTAGCTGGTTATTACTATTTAATCTAGCACACTTGCCCAGAAAGCATCGATTTCTTCCTGAGTTGGTTGTACTTTAGGAGTTATTATTCTGAAACCTACAAATGGAGAATCTGTATTCCACCAAAAGCTTTTAGGAATTTGTGGGTCTCTTCTTTTCCAGTTCATGTCAGATTCTTTTCTTGCTGAACTTCTTAATTCTTCTGGGTCATCGTCCCAAGAACCTCCTCTTACAGTTCTAGGATGAAGTTTTGTTGGTTTAGACCAAGGGGCTACACTTCCATCTTCGATGCTTGCATAAAAATCGGTTACATATTGATCTAGTGTCCACTCGGCTACATTTCCGTGGATATCATATAAACCCCAAGGGTTAGGCTTTTTTTCTCCAACTTTATGGTATGTATCATCACTGTTTTCGTAATACCATGCATAATCGTCTAAGTCTGCCACATCATCACCAAAAAAGTAGGCTGTAGTAGTTCCAGCTTTACAGGCATACTCCCACTCTGCCTCTGTTGGCAATCTGTAAAATGTTCCAGTTTTTGTAGTCAACCATTTACAAAATAATAGCGATGCATATTGTGTCATACTCACTGCCGGATATCCATATTTACCCATACCAAAAGTTGGATCTTCGTATGGAGGACTTGGTCTGGTTACACCTTCGGCATCCCAACCACTTCCTTCTGGAGCTTTATCTTTTTCTTTATCTCTAAATACTTCGTACATGTCGAATGTAACTTCATATACCCCCATATAGAATGGCTCAATTTCCACCTTCTTCTGTGGTCCTTCGTCGTCGTCTCTTTTTGCTTCAGTCTCTACACTTCCCATTAAAAACTCACCACCAGGAATTGGTGTTAGCTTAAATGTTACTGGTGTTCCAGGAATTGTATCTGTATATGGTTGGAAATCATCTTCACTTACAACAGCATTATCCTGAGCTTTTAATTCTGAAAAAAATATTATTGTGCAAATAGTTAGCACTATTAAAAGTAAGTTTGTTCGTGCGCTTGCTAGCTTCATCATAATTACATTTTGTTAGTTGTGTTCGAGAATTTTAAATCAAAATTTACAGTGATATCGTCTCCGGCTACAATGGTACCAAACATAGCACTTGGCTGCTCTATACCGAAATCACTCATTTTCATTTCTCTTTTGCCAGTAAACTGTATAGTATTGGCATCAATAAATTTACCTTCTAATTGAATTTCTACTGGCTGGGTCTTACCTGCCATACTTAATTCACCTTTTGAGGTAATTAAAAATATGTTATCAACTTTATTAGTAATTGAGCTTATTACAGCTGGCTCAGTTGATTTAAATTCTATGTATGGATTTTCTGAGGCTTTAAAAGCATTGGTAATTTTATCGTTCATTGCATCTCCTCTGCCTCCATCCATACTGGCAACCTCAAACTTTAGTGCAACTGTTCCAACTTCTTCACCTTCTTTCAGTTTCATTTTGGCAAACTTGTTACCTGCTTGTAACTCTCCTTCAACTGTATTTACTGCAGTTTTCCAAGAGTGTAAAGTAGATGACCCATCAACACTCACTTCAGATTCTGATGTGAGTTTAAAGGTTCCACTTTGTGCAAATACTCCAATTGTTGCGATGTTAAAAAAAAATAGAAGGGAAATTTTTAGATAGTAATTGTATAGGAATTTCATGATCATACTTTAAAATTTGTACGAACCAAATATAACAAATTAGCAAAAGAATGATCAGCAAATGGATTATGTAATAAAATAAATCCATTTCAAGCGGGAAAAAAGTACTATGAAATAATCTTGTATCTGTCTGATTTCACCTTATAAAGGTAAGGCACTAAGCATTTACTCAAATTAATAAAGTAGAGAAATAATAGTTAAGAAGGATTGAAAATTAAATTACAGCCACCTCTTTTGTTTAAACCAGATTAATGAACCGAAGAACATTAATAGCATAATACCAATTACTATAAAGTAAGAATATTGATATTGCAACTCGGGCATGTAGGCGAAGTTCATTCCATAAAGACCTACTATAAATGTAAGCGGCAGAAAAAGCATAGATACAATTGTAAGAACTCCCATTACTTCATTTGTTCTATGCGAAGCAAGTGCTAGGTGAAGGTTTAAAAGGTTTTGCACATTCTCGTGTAACTCATCAGCCTGAAAATGTAAAGAATCTACAGTATCAATTAAATCTTGAGTAAATGGATCTTGTACATCTGAAAAGCGAGCAAACTGCTCCATTGTAGTTTTTGTAAGAAAAATCATTCTTTTAAAAACTGAAGCCCTTCTTTTGATAATGTACATCTCTCTGATAAGCTTTGGGTCTTTAGAGTCTTTAAATATAATTTTCTCTATTCTATCCATTCTTTCATTTGCCAGATCAAGAGCCCCATCGTAAGTATGGATAATTTTATTGAGTAACTGATTAAGCAACCTTGCATTGCTGTTATCATCTAACTCTGCTTTATTTCGCCACTTCTCTTTTACAGTACTTATGAAAGGTTCCTCTTTTCTATGAATAGTAATTAAATATTCGTCAGAAACAAATAATGCAACTTTGTTTGTTAACTGCTGAATTGTATCTGCTCCATTTTCAGAATTGCCATCGTAAATTCTGGTTATCAAAAATGCTGAATCGCCAATTCTTTCGTATTTGGGTAAATGATTGGGAGCCAAACAGTCTTTTACAGCAGCAGGGTGTAATTCAAATTTTTCTGTGAGTTCTGTATATTCCTCAGGTGTAGGGTTTGTTACATCAATCCAAACAAAATCATTCTTTTCGTCAGAAAAAACAGTTTCTATCATATCACTAAGTCAAAAAAAATGTATGGTTTAATCGAGATTCGTACTATCAATTAAACCTGTCAAAAGTTAAAAAAGTATGATAAAATCAAATTTTACAGCACTAATTGCTCAATTCTGATTCCAATTATAAAAAAATGAAATAAACTTTTTATTAATGCTGTAATTCGGTGATGGCCAACCAAACTAATAAACCAGCTCCAGTTTCTAAAGCAGCCTCATCTATATCAAAAGTTGGTGTATGCACACCAGAAATAATTCCTTTCTCTTCGTTTCTTACACCAAGTCTGTAAAAACAAGCATCTACCTCATGAGAGTAAAATGCAAAATCTTCGGCAGCCATCCAAATATCTAAATCAATCACATTCTCTTCTCCCATATAAGAAATTGCTGCATTTTTTAGTTTTTTAGTCAATTCAGGATCATTTGCTAAAAATGGATATCCATGTTTAATATCAAAATCAACCTCTGCTCCCATGCCTTCTGCAATGCCTTTAGCAATTTTTACCATTTTCTCTTTTGCTTCAGCTCTCCAAGGTTCGTTTAATGTTCTGAAAGTACCTTCAATATAGACTTCGTTTGGAATTACATTGGTTGCTCCATTGGCAATTACTTTTCCGAAAGAAAGTACACTTGGAATTTTTGGACTAGAATTTCTGCTCACGACTTGTTGCAATGCAACAATAATATGCGAGGCTATTAAAACTGGATCGACCAAACTCTCTGGCATTGCTGCATGGCCACCTTTACCTTTTACAGTAATATATATTTCGTCAGCACTGGCCATATACATTCCTTCTCTAAAACCAACTGTTCCAACTGGTAAGTAAGGCATTACGTGTTGACCAATAATTCCAGCAGGTTTAGGATTTTTTAAAACTCCTTCTTTTATCATTAAAGATGCACCACCTGGAATTTTTTCTTCGCCTGGTTGGAATATGAGTTTTACAGAACCTTCAAAATCTTCTTTTACTTTATTTAAAATAGATGCTGCACCTAATAAAGAGCTTGTATGCACATCGTGACCACAAGCGTGCATTACTCCATTATTTTGTGATTTATAAGGAACTTCGTTCGCTTCTACTATTGGCAAAGCATCCATATCTGCTCTGAGAGCAACCATCTTTTTTTCTGGATTTTTACCTTTGATAATGGCAGTTACACCAGTTCCTGCAATTCCTTCTTGTGGAGATAGTCCTATCTCTTTTAGTCTCTCTGCAACAAATTTCGCTGTTTGATACTCCTGAAAAGAGAGTTCAGGATGCTGATGGAGATGTCTTCTGGTTTTTACAATTTCTCCATGACTATCTTTTGCTAACTCTTGTACTTTCTTCTTCAGTTCCATAGAAATATTTTCTAATACCATATTGCTAAGTTAGCATGTATCAGAATAAATATGGAAAGAAAATACATTAATAAAAAAACATGGATGGGTATTGCAAACCGAACCCAGAAAAAACAAAGCTCTATTTAATATTACAATAGATCAAATATCTTTTAAAAAATCATTTGCTTTTTCGGCATAAGAGCTAGATGTTTTCCCTAATAAATTCATTGTGGCTATAGCTTTATCTTCTTGCCCAATTTTATATAAACAAAGTGCCATATACCAGTTTGCAGGATTTACAAAACGCTCATCATTACCATTTGCTACATTTTGTAATATAGAAATAGCCTCTGCATAATTTTTAGTTTCTATATAAGATAAAGCCAGATAAAAATTTGATGCATCTGTTTTAGTAGCCTGACTACTAAATGCAGTAATGGCATTTGCATAATCTCTTTGATCATAAAACTTATAAGCAGATTCTTTCTCTATATTATTATCACTTCTTTCGGTAGGAGAAACAATATTGGGATATGTCTGATAATAGCTCTCGAAGAGATTTTGGTTACTTGTTGGGGAAAATAAATAGGCAATTAATATTACTGAAATGGAAGCTGCAACTAATAACCCATTCTGAAGTGAAATTACTTTAGTTTCTTTCTGTGAGTTTTTGTCTGCTTGTTTGAGCTTATCTTTTAATTGTTGGTTAAAATGATGATTAATTCCTGAGACAATAGCTCCTTGAATTTTTACTTCATTAGCAAAATCCTTATTGGAATCCATATAGTTCTCAAAATCACTTCTGTCATTTTGAGAAAAACTATCATCTTCTTTTAGATAAGCATCTATTTGGTCCTGGTTGTACTTAAATTCCTCCATCGTTTGTTATTGAAACACCACAGTTGCTAGCCTTTCAACTCATCTTTCAGATACATTTTTTTAACCATTTTTTTTAGCTCGTTCATGCATCTTACTTTTTGGGCTTTTACAACTTTATCGTTTTTATAGTTTAATTTTTTTGCTATCTCACTCATCGATAGATTTTGATAATAATATAATTTCAAAATCGATCTGTTGGGTTCTTTTAATTTATCTATAAGACCTGCAATTAATTGCTGCCTCTCATTATGTACTATTACTTCATCTATATGCTCAGTTTTACAGATTTGAGGTTCTATTAAAATGTTATCGTCAGATATTTGTCTGGCAGATTTATTCAAACGCTTAATGGCTATATTTTTAGCTATCGCAAACAAATAAGTTTTTATACTACTATTAAGTTCTACCAGCTTATCATTTTTGATATTGTTATAAAAAGCAATAATCGTATCCTGATAAACATCCTCACATTCCTCCACACTCAAATTGTAATGCTTTCTGGCCCAGTTAATAAATTCTGTTTTGTGTTTTGTATAGACTTTAACTAAAGCATCTTCATTTCCCTGCTTTATCTGTTTGAGAATTTTCTTCTTGTTGTGGAACACTATAGTCATATACCTCAAAATGTAAAAAAGTAAACAAAGTAAAAAAATTCTTTGCGAATGTTTACCTCATTCCTACGAAAAGTACTAAGCAATGAACAATGTCACGCTAAAAAATTTGTGAATAAATCTTTACAACTAAAATTTATTTTAATATGAATTTAACCATTATCAAGGAAAATAACTTTAGCAGGTATTTATTAGTACTTCTCTTATCATTAACATTTTTTACTTCTTGCGACGAAGAAGAAGATCCTCTATCAGGTACATTAACTGCAAATGCCGGTTCTGATCAAGCTGTGGAAGCTGGCCAAACAGTTACACTTGATGGCTCAGGCTCATCTGATAGTGAAGGAAATACCTTAACTTATTTATGGGCTTTTACATCTGTACCTTCTGGTAGTACAGCTACTATTACAAACTCTACTTCTGAAACTGCATCTTTCGTTCCAGATTTAGCAGGAGATTATACAGTAAGTTTAACAGTAAGCAGTACAGCAGGATCAAAAACTGATGAAGTTACTATTAGTGTAACAACACCTTCAGCATTTACTATTGAAATAAGTGGAACCATTTCAACAGACTCTGTTTTAACCGATATTTTTGTTAATTCTGATGTACCAGATTATTTGGTAACTGGCAATGTTACAATGAACAATGCTAAGTTAACCATTCAACCGGGTGTAGTTATAGCATTCCAATCAGACACAAGACTGTGGATAGATAACGATGCAACCATTTCTGCAAAAGGTACCAGCACTAATCCAATTTTATTTACTGGCGAACAAGAATCTAAAGGTTTCTGGACAGGAGTTGCTGTGTGGACAAACTCAACTGAAAACGAAATGGAATATGTAACTATTGAATATGCTGGTAGTAGTAATCATGGTTATGGTGTTCCAAAAGCAGGTTTAGCCATTGGAGATAATGGTAAACTTTCAGTAAGTAATAGTACAGTTTCTAACAGTGCAGACTATGGTATGTATGTAGAAGGTTCTGCTCAGATTAATACATTTTCTCAAAACACTTTTGAAAATAATGATGGGCTACCAATGTCTGTTCCTTTTATTCAGGCAGTAAATTTAGACGGTGCTTCTTCTTTCAGTAGCGGTAATGGCGATAACTCGGTTGAAATATTTCAAACTACTGTTGATGTAAGCTCAGAAATTACGCTTCCTGCATTTGATGACGATACTCCTTACTTTGTTTCTGGAAATATCACTTTAAATAGTGGTGTAGTAATTGAGCCGGGTGTTACTATTGAGTTTGGTGCAGATCATAGAATGTGGGTTGATAACGAAGGGTATCTATCTGCGGTAGGTACTGAAGCTGACCCTATCGTATTTACTGGTCGTCAAGAATCTCCTGGTTATTGGGTTGGTCTAGCATTCTGGACTAATAATGTTCAAAATGAACTAGATTATGTAGAGCTTTCTTATGGAGGAAGTAGCAATCATGGTTATGGAATTGGAAAAGCAACACTAGGCCTTGGAGATAATGGTAAACTTTCTGTTACTAATTCAACTGTTTCTTATAGTGCTGAATATGGTTTCTACCTCGAAAAAGGAACAGTATTAGAAAGTTTTGCCAACAACTCATTTGTAGAAAACGTAGGTATTCCATTATCAATGGAAGCAAATAATGCAGGTGAATTAGACAATACTAGTACTTACACTGGTAATGCAGATAACTCAATTGAAATATTTGCATCAAATATGACTTCTGTTTCAACAATTACATGGCCTAAAATTAATGATGGAACACCTTATTACGTAAGTGGAAATATTGAAGTAAATGGTGGAGGATTAATTATTGAAGCAGGTGCTACTTTAGAATTTGGTGCAGATGTTAGAATGTGGATTGATGATGATGGTTATCTTGAAGCTATTGGTACAAGTACCGATAAAATCACATTTACTGGTAGATCAGAATATGCTGGTTACTGGGTGGGCTTAGCTGTTTGGACTAATACTACAGCTAACCAAATAGATTATGCAGTAATTTCTTATGGAGGAAGTAGCAATCATGGTTATGGAATTCCTAAGGCTAACTTAGGTGTTGGCGATGGAGGAAAACTAAATGTGACCAACTCAGAAATAACTAATGGTGCTGAATATGGTATTTATACTGAAAGTGGAACAACCATAAATGCAGATGTTGCTACTATAAATACCTTTAGCAATAATGCAACTGCTGATGTAGATGTTAACTAAAAATAGATAAACATAATTTAGAAAGCCTTTCTCAATTGAGAAGGGCTTTTTTATTATAGTACAGAATATAAAATGAAAATCAATTTCTTAAATTTCGAACATTTAGTAAGCTTTTACTTTTATCATTAAAAAATAAAATGAAACTTTAAGAATCTGCTAAAAGCTTTAGGGAAAAGAAACTACAACATGTTCGGATTTTTTAAAAGGAAAAAAAAGGAAGAAAAAAAGCCTGCTCCTCAACTAATCGATCTCAATAATAATCCTCTGCAAGAAGGTGATATTGTTGAGTCATTCAGATACGATTTGGGAAAATGTAAAATCATAAAAGTAGAGAACCATTTCTACTACGAATCATTAGAAAGTGGCGATAGGGTAATTTGGGTTAAAATGATCGATGCCTCAAATGATTTACAAAAAGTAAAGAAAGTTATACAATGAAAAATATAGTTGTACTTGACGGATACACATTAAATCCCGGTGATCTCGATTGGAAACCCATTGAAGAACTAGGAAAGATTACTGTTTACGATAGAACTCCTGCTGAAGAAGTGATTAAAAGATGTGCTGATGCAGAAATAGTAATCACAAACAAATGTGTGTTGGATAAAGAAATACTGAAACAATTACCTAACTTAAAATACATAGCTGTTTCGGCAACTGGTTACAATGTAGTTGATGCAGAAAGCGCTAGTGAAAAAAATATTCTGATAAGCAATGTACCAGGTTATGGAAGCTCGGCTGTAGCCCAACATGTTTTTGCATTGATACTCGAAATTAGCAATCACATTGCTGCCAATGCAAGTTCTGTAGATCAAGGAAAATGGACAAATTGCCCAGATTTCTGCTATTGGGAATACTCTATAAACGAATTGGAAAACAAAACACTTGGTATCGTTGGTTTTGGAGCAATTGGCCAAAGAGTTGCCAAAATTGCTTTAGCATTTGGTATGAAAGTAATTGTAAAAGACAGAAGCCCTGAGAAGAAAAAAACAGCAGGGGTTGAATTTGTAGAGATAGATACTGTTTTTGCAAATGCTGATTTTATAACACTCCACTGCCCACTTACAAGTGAAAATGAGCAATTTGTAAATAAAAACATGCTCTCTAAAATGAAAAAATCTGCTTCGCTCATTAATACTGGTAGAGGTGGATTAATTAATGAAGCAGATTTAGCCGCGGCTTTAAAAACTAATACTATTGCCTATGCCGGTTTAGATGTATTGAGTAGTGAACCTCCACAAAAAGACAATCCATTAATTGGTCTTGATAATTGTTTTATAACACCTCACAATGCTTGGGCAGCAAAAGAAGCCCGCGAAAGGCTACTTCAAATAATTGCAAAAAATATCAAAAGTTTTCTTGATGGCTCCCCACAAAACATTGTAAACTAATGTGTTCAGTTTGCTGAATAATGTTGTAAAAAAGTAACCAACTTCTCAAAATTTTTGAGTTGTAAAGGTTTAGTGCCATAAGTCTTTAATGCTTCGCGGTAAATATCTTTTATCAACTTATATTTTTTATTATTTACCAACTTGGCTACAATTAAACCCTTAAAACATCGGTGAGATTGGTTATATACAAACTTACTTGGTTTTGCTGGATAGCGATTAAAAAGTATATCAATATATTTTATGCTAGAAACTTTATCTAAAAAGCTAAAACCTTCATGTAGCATAAAGCTTTCTATTTGCTCACAAATCAATTCTAAATCGTCGTTGTCTGTTGCTTTATACTTAAAATATTTATTATTGGTAAGTTTACCGATTGAGATAATTATAGTATTTGTATCATTTTGAAACTCTTTGTAATTATCTAAAAATTGCTGGACAATTTCTTCTACTAAATCATTTCTAACACCAAGATTTAACTCTAACCAGCATTCATCTCCATAAACACTTGGTGAAAAAATAATATTTTTAAAACCACCACTATAATATTTTCTGAACTGTTTTTTCCCTGCCATCATTTCATATCCACGATCATAAAAAAAATCGTAAAGTTTATGATATAAGGATGTTTCGAACTCGTTCAAAGTCATGCCTATCTTCTTTTAATGAATAGAACGGGATGCTAATACAATTGTTAGTCTAAAAAATCTTCTAAAATTAGAAGACAACTGTAAACAAATATCTTATAACTGACTCCTGCCCTTTTGAATCTGTCGCTTTTATGTAAAGGATGTAATTTGTTCCTGGTTGAGCATTTTCTGGAATCACAAAAGAACTATCGTCGTGGAAATCAGATAGGTTTACAGGCAATTCTACAAATGTATTAAAAGTATATGCAACTGTTGGAGGCAACCCTTCTTCGTACCAATACATTTCCAATAAGCTTAAAGCATTTTGCTCTTCTATTTTACCTGCAAAAGTTATGTAGTCTCCCACATTTACTGGAATATAACTTACTTCTGAAAAACCTGTAAGAACTTTATTTATATATGTATTGGTAATAATTAAATCTGGTGGATAATCAGGGATAACATCAATATAAATTTTATACAATTCAGAAGTGTTACCCGCACCATCTGTCGCCACAAAAGTTACTTCTCTAACATCTCCGATATTATCGGTTAAAGGTACACTAAAGTTTAGCTCGACAAAACTTTCCAGATAAGTTTCTTTATCTGTTGAATTTATAGTAACACTAGCAAATTCTTGTAGAGACTCTGTTGATTTGTTGTAATAAACTGTAACATCTTGCAGCAATTTATTTTCTTTTACAAGCATGCTCGTAATGCTCAACTCACTTCCCTGAATCACCTTTACTCGGTTTTCTGAGTTTATTAAAGGTGCAGATTCCTTCACATAAAAAGACGGAGCTTCATCATCACAATCAACCCAAATATTAAAAGTCTCTATTGTTGTATTATTAAATGTATCAATCGCAATTACATTTAATTCGAGCAATGTACTATCTGGAGTATCTGGCGGAATTCTTACAAAATCTTCAAAAATTTCAGAAAGCTGAATGGAATCAGTTGAATAAAAACTCAAGTTTTGGTTATCTTCTCCAAAAGAAAATCCCACTTGCGAGAGCTTTAAATTATCAGTTACATATCCTTCAAATGCAATTACCTCTGAGCGACAAGCCGTGTAAACACTATCGCTCAACTTATCTAAACTGATGTTTAAGTTATTATAGGCAGGAAAGTTTTGATCAGCTTCCAGTTTAAATACTCTTCTAACTGTATCAGGATTTCCTCCTTCATCAAAGCCATACACAGTAAGTAAATAATCGCCAGTCTCTTTATACTCTGGTATTTCTATTTCAAAATCAGGTGCAATTCTTCTTCCTCTTATATCAAATGTGCTTTCATAATACCAAGCATCTGGGCCAGGTGTAGAAACATCAGACATTTTTTCTATCACAAGACTACCACTATCTAAACCACTGTTATCTGTAAATATCACCGAAAACAAGATGGTATCTTGATAGTAATAAACTTCATTAATATCAAAAGAATTAACCTGAGGACTAATTTTGTCTTCAATTGGAATACAGCTTTTCAAACAATAAGCTGTCACAAGAATTAAAAAATATATTTTGATATAGCGCATACCGAGAGCCATTCTTAATTTAAGAATTAACGCCCGATGGTAAAAACCTATGTATGTTTCAACAAAAAAGGCTCGATCATTTTATTTCAACCTTTCAAATCTGATATTTAGCTGATAAGATTTGATAGTATATGGATATTGAAAAAACATTAAAAGAGCTGTATAATATTTTACCTGTAAAAATTAAACCACAGGTTGGCTACGATACTCAAAACTTTCTAATTGAAACCAAGCAAGATAAATACATTCTAAAAAAATATATCGGTATTACTGATGATACTCATGAACTCAATTACGAAAATGAAGTATTAACTTTTCTTTCTAAGAAACTTCCCTCCCGTTTTCCACAGCCAATTAGTAATATTTCTGGTAAGTATGTCTCGAAAGATGAAGAAGGAAATGCACTTAGAGTTTTATCTTATTTAGAGGGTAGTTTTTTTTCAGAAGTATCTCATACACCAGAACTATTTACCTCTCTTGGTAAATTTATAGCTGAGATGGATTTAAAACTTTTAAAGCTTCAAATTCCAGGATTGGCAGCAAAAGAAGATGGCTGGGATTTACAGCATTTCTTGAAGAATGAAGATAAACTTGACTATATAAAAGATTCACATCTAAAAAAATTAGTCCATCATTTCATTATCCAATATAAAAATCAGGTTTTACCTTATCGATACAAACTGAGGAAATCCATTATCCACTCAGATGCCAATGAGCAAAACATATTGGTTGGAGAAAATAAAGTGACAGGCTTTATAGATTTTGGAGACATGTGCTACTCTCCATTAATTAATGAGCTAGCTATTGTATTAACTTATGCGATTATTGATAAAAAAAATCCACTCGAATGGGCGACATATATTATTAAAGCTTATCATAAAATACTTCCTTTAGAAGATATTGAAATTAAATTGCTCTATTATTTAATTGCAGCCAGACTTTGCACCAGTTTATTGTTCTCTTCTTATTCCAGATTTATTCAACCAGAAAATGACTATGCTACTTCAAGTGAAAAATCAGTCATCCAATTTATAAAATGTTGGGTAAGCATTTCTCCAGAAAAAACAGCAAATACATTTTTTAAAGCAATCGGTAAAAGCACAAGTTCAATTAGTACAGATATTAGTCAAGAAGTTAACCGAAGAAACCAATATTTTTCAAAAGCATATTCACTGAGTTACAGTAAGCCTATAAAAATGGTGAGTGCAGCTTTTCAATATATGTTCGATGCTGATAGCAATACATATTTAGACGCTTACAACAACATTCCTTTAGTTGGTCATTCTCATCCAAGAATTACTGAAGCAGCCCAACAACAAATTGCATTATTAAATACCAACACCAGATATCTATATGATAATCTTCATGAATATGCCGAAAGACTATTAGCAAAATTTCCGGCAAAGCTCAACAAGATATTTTTTGTAAACTCGGGTAGTGCAGCCAGTGACTTAGCTATGAGATTAGCCAGAGCTTATTCAAATAAAAAAGAAATTGCTGTAATGGAATACGGATATCACGGTAATACCCAACAATGTATTAATATTAGTTCTTACAAAGCAGATGGCAAAGGTGGCAAAGGCTTGAATGATTATGTGTACAAATTACCACTGCCAGATGCTTACAAAGTCGAACATGCCGGAGAAGATGCTGGAATTTTGTATGCGCAAGAAGCTATTGACTTATTAAAAAGTAAGCCGAGTTTACCCGGAGCTTTTATAGCAGAGCCAATTATTGGTTGTGGCGGACAAATTCCATTACCAGATGGTTATTTAAAAAAGCTTTATGAGTTTTTACAAGCTCAAAATATCCTTTGTATTTCAGATGAAGTACAAATTGGAATGGGCAGACTTGGCTCAACTTTCTGGGGTTTTGAGCAACATGGCGTAATTCCAGATATTGTGATTATTGGAAAACCTATTGGAAATGGGCATCCAATGGCTGCTGTAGTTTGTTCAGAAGAAGTTACTCAAGCTTTTGAAAACGGTATGGAGTTTTTTAGTTCTTTTGGTGGTAATCCTGTTTCTTGTAGTATTGGCAATGCAGTATTAGATGTTTTAGAAGAAGAAAATCTACAGCAACATGCAAAAATTACTGGTGAGAATCTCATTCAAGGATTTAAAACTCTGGCAAAAAATTATGCTCAAATTGGAGATGTAAGAGGCAGCGGTCTTTTTCTGGGTATCGAAATAGTAGATCAAAACGGAAACCGATCAGAACTTGCCGGTGAACAAGCAGCCATTATAAAAAATAAATTGAGAGATAAATTTATTTTGAGCAGTACTGATGGCCCCTACGAAAGTGTATTAAAGTTTAAACCTCCGTTGTGTTTCAATACAGAAAATGCAAATCAACTTTTAAATGCTGTTGAGCAAATTTTAAAAACAATGTAATTTGAACATATTAATCCCTTTGGTTTAAATAGGCTAGTGTTTCATCAACAGAAATTAAATCGCCTTTTTCTCCATAGATTTTTATACGTTCAATTTCACCATGAATCAACTCTGCTCTTTTGCCTTCGGTTTTACCTTGCGAATGCACAACCGATTCTGTCCATGAGAAAGGTTCTCCTGTATAACTGTAAACTTTTAACTCTGGGTAAATTCTAAGTGTAGCAGAAACTGCGGTCATATATGCTCGCAATTGATGGAAAGGCGTAGCACAAACCAATAAAGTTTTATATTTTTTTTCTTTACAATGTGCTACAACCGATAATGATTCTATAAGTGTATGTAACATTTTATCATCATCACTACTTACTCCTTCTATCTTAGTTTCGGGAATAGCATTTTCTAATAATTCATCTTTAAAAAATTGATAACCACCATAACCACTCATAGCTTTGGTTTGCATAATGAGTAATTTATCAGCTAAGTCATTTTTAACTATCTTTTTGCCAGAAATAGCAACAGAAGGTTGATTTTGCGGGGTTTGACTATAAAGAAAAGCAGCATCGCAACTTTTAGGCAGAGTATCGTTAAAAATTCGGACAGCCAGTTCAAGCAGGTTGTTCATAGATTTTTTCTATTAATTTTTTTGTAGATATTATTTAAATTGATAGTAAGTTTATAAAAATGATTTTAACACTTTTTTTAACAATATAAAATTTATCGAATATCAATTATTCTTTAATTTTCTACGATTTTTCAAATCATTCCAAATGCCTATGTCGTAATGCTACAGTAATAATGAAATAATTTACTACTAGCTGAAAAAAGGTTATGAGATTTAATCTTACCTTATTTTTTTTATTTACCGTACAATGTCTGCTTGCTCATCAAACTCAAGGTAAAAACATACCTTTTAGCATCGATAAAGAAGCTAAATATTATGTAATTCCCTTTAAACACATCGAAATATTAAAAGATAAAAGTAAAAGTCTAGATATTTTTGATGTACGTGATGGTGTTTACAGCCAGAATTTTTTCACCTACAAAAGTTACGATCAGGTAAATTCTTTTGAAGAAGCCTGGTGGTGCCGTTTTTCTTTACAAAATAATACCAAGAGTTTTTTTGACTGGAAAATGTACATCGGCTTTAACAACATCATCGATGTATATATACACCGACCTAATAATCAAGTAATTCATAAAAGAGGTGGGCAATATGTACCTTCTTCTGAAAGAGATGTAATTGAGGGCAGAGTGTCTTCTTTTAATCTTGGTATGGAACCGGGCGATTTGGTAACGATTTACATACGGGTTGAAAATATAAATCATCGCCTTCCTTATTTTGAGCCTGTTGTGGTAAACTCAAGCTACTGGAACAAAAGCATTCAAAAAAGAAACCTGTTCGAAGGTATTTTTTATGGAATTATGCTAATAATGGTTTTCTACAATGCTTTCATTTTCCTTTCTTACCAAGACAAAACTTATATTTATTATGCAGGCTATATTCTCAATGTTTCCTTTTACTTTTTTGTACTTAAAGGATTTACTAGAGAATATTTCTTTCAAGAAAATCCTTTATTAGAAGCTTATGGCTGGCAAATAGCATTGGGCTTGAGTCCAATATTTTACTTTCAGTTTGTAAGAACCTATTTAAGTTTGAAAGAACTGGTTCCGACTTGGAACAAAATAATAAAATATGCAGAGCTATTTTGTGCAGTTGTATTAGCCATTCAACTGGTAATTACCTACTTCACTTTTAATATTCAATTTGTAGGTACTATAGCTTATTTCATTCTCATTTCTCAGGCTATATTCTCATTAATTCTATTGAGTATTCTGGTAAAAACTCGAAACAAACTTGCCTACTACATTGCAGCAGGTTCTTTGTGTTTATGGACAGGCGGAATTATTGGCTTGTACTTTACCGTTACCGAATATTTTATGGACGGATTGGTCTACGGGCAATATGGCGTAATTGCCGAGGTACTTATATTTTCTTTAGGTTTAGGCTACAGAATGCGTGAAAACAAAACTGAAAAAGAGAATGCTCAAAAAGCACTCATCAATCAATTTAAAGAAAATGAAAAGCTTCAAATTCAGATTAATCAAAAATTAGAAGCCAAAGTAATTGAGCGTACAAAAGCACTACAGAAAAAAACCATTCAGCTAGAGCAGAGAAACGAAGAAGTTACTGCCCAAAGAGATTTGCTTGAACTTCAAAACAAAGAAATTGAAGAAAAGCGAAATATGCTTATGCAGCTCAACGAAGACAAAAACCATTTAATCGGAATTGTAGCTCATGATTTACGCAATCCACTTTCTACTGCTTTGAGTATGTCTGAACTGGTTTACTCTGATGGAGATAATTTGGACGACGACCAAAAAAGTAGTGTAAATCTTATTAGCCGATCTCTTAGAAGAATGAATGAGATGATTGAGAAAATTCTCGATATGCGAGCGATTGAAGCAAAAAAAATCAATATGCATTTTGAGAAAACGGATGTAGCGGAAATGGTAATGCAGGTTACAGAATCTTTTAAAAGTGAGGCGAATAAAAAAAATATTTTATTTAAGATTGAAACTGAAAAGGTAAAAGCTAATGTAGATAAAAGCTACTTGATTCAAATATTAGAAAACCTGATTTCCAATGCTTTAAAGTTTTCTCCTTTTGACTCCAACATCATTGTAAAACAATATTTAAAAGAAGACAAACTATTAATTGTGATAAAAGATAAAGGCCCAGGTTTAACAAAAGAGGATCATCAGAAGTTATTTGGTAAGTTTCAAAGACTAAGTGCCAAACCAACCAATGGTGAACCATCTACAGGTTTGGGACTTTCTATAGTAAAAAAGTATATTGAAGCGATGAATGGAAAAATCTGGTGTGAAAGTAATTATGGAGAAGGTGCCAGTTTTATCATAGAACTTCAAAATAAATAGTATTTTTAAGAATTGAATTTTAGCTTACCGGATAATGATAAAGATAGACACCAAGTTAGTAGAGCAGCTTCTAGAGAAAGCGAATAATTCTGAAAGAAAAAGAGCAAACTATAATTTTCACGATAGTGAAGATGATACATTACAAAGAATGCTCAACTGTTTAAACGTGGGCACTTATATAGCTCCACACAAACACGAAGATCCGGATAAAAGAGAAGCTTTTATTATTTTAAGAGGAAAGATTCTTATAATCACGTTTACAGAAACAGGTAAGGTTACCAACCATACTTTATTAGAAGAAGGTTCTGGAAATGTAGGAGCAGAAATTCCACCAAGAACCTATCACACCCTTATTCCTCTTACTTCTGGTTCTGTTCTATACGAAATTAAAGATGGACCATGGGACATTAATACAGACAAAGTATTTGCACCGTGGGCTCCAAAAGAAGGAGACGAAGAAGCTCTAACTTATAATGAAAACCTTTTAAAAGGATTAGATTTTAACAATTAGATTTTCTCGTAAACAAAGAATGTAAAATCGTGTGAGTTTTGGGCATCAGCTTTTACAAATTTCTCTGATACGATTTTCCATTCATTTTTATCAAATTCAGGAAAAAAAGCATCACCTTCAAAAACTGCATGCACTCTAGTAATATACAATCTCTCTGCTATAGAAAGTGCTTGTTTATATATTTCACTGCCTCCAGAAATAAATACTTCGCCATCATTTTTTGCGGCTTCTATGGCATTTTCCAAATTATGAAAAACCTCAAGACCATCTTTTTTATAATCTTCTTTTCTGGTTACCACCAGATTTCTTTTTTCTGAGAAGAAAAAGTCTGGCGACTCTGCCGTTTTTCTTCCCATTATAATGGTCTTATCTCTTACAGTATTTTTATAGTATTCGAAATCGGTAGGTAAATTCCAGATAAGTTTGTTGCTTTTACCTATTACATTGTTCTCAGATACAGCAGCAATCATCGACAAAATCATGGCGAAAATGTAATATTTAGTTATTCTGATTGATTTAATTTACAAGGTTGAATTTATAATAAAATCATTAAATCAATCAGATTGTTTAAATTAGATGCAGGAATTACTCATCTAAAGTTACCATTTTTATTTCGCCATATATTTCTGAAAGACTAGATTTAGCATTATTTGCCTCTTTCAACTTTTCGAATTTAGCTAATGCAACTGCACTTTTATTATTAAGCTCTAATACACCTGCGCCAGAGAAACCATTTTGTCTTAAGTTACCTGCAAGAGTTGCCGCCTCTTTCATTTCTAAGTTTTCTTTCAGAATTAAATAGTAAACTTTCTTTTTACTTTTCTTAGGTCTTACTGCTGCATCGTTTTCTTTTTCAACAGGTTTTGCTGCTACTACTTTTTCTGTCTGGGTTTCTGCAACTGGCCAGCTATTATTTTCAGAAACTGAAACTTCATTATTTGTTTGATCAATTTCTTCCTCTAAAGCTATTTTATCTTCTGTTTCATTAGCTTCGAAATTACCATCTTTCTCAGGGAAAATTTCATCGATATATTCATCTGAAACTTGCCAATCGAGATAGATTAATTTACCTACATTGTTAGCAGGTTGGTCTTCTTCAATATTAATTCCGGCAAGGTCTCTATATACATTAGAGATATTTTGCATCCAGTAAAACTTTTCTTCTCCCAACCACACCTTATGAAAATCGAATAAATCTGAGTAGGCTACATTACGAACTTCAGGATTACGTAAACTCAGGTAAAAGTCTTTAAGGCATTCTTCAATTCCATAATAAGACCTATTACCCAATACATTATTGGCTGTAAAAATTACAGACCTGCCATCCATTGCTGGCATTTTCCAATTAAAAGCAACTGGATTATTAAACCATCTTGAAAGTGAGACTGTACCCATTCCTGTTTCAGTAACCATTACTGCTGTAGTAAACACAGGATTTATATCATACCTACGACTAGTGTTTATTATAACATCAGCCATTTCTGAAGGATTTAACTTCTTTTGATTCCCAATTTCTTCGTTTAAATAAATGCTGTTGTGGTAATTGTCGGCTATGTAATTTCTTAACTTTGCATGAAACTCTTCGGTCTGGTAAAAATCATTTTCAGGATTGGCATCTCCTTTTGGAGATTGATAGAATTCATAATTCGCATTTAAAGACAATGTTTTGTTTTTCAGTGTCTTTATAATTCCTACTTGCACTGGTCTTACACATCTAAAACCTATATCGTAATTATAACTGCCAATTGAAGCATAGCTTCTGTACGAAACTTTTAGCTGATCTTCAGTAGTACTTCCCCACGAGCCACCTCTCAATACTTTTACATCTCCAAGCTCAGGACCTAAAGGATTTTTCTTACTACTGTTATCATCGTAACCATCCTCATACCAATCGTTACACCATTGCCAGATATTTCCAGACATTCCGTATAAGCCATAGTCGTTTGCTTTTTGCGATTTTACATTAGCAAGCAATATCCAATTACCAAGTGGCTGCCCCCTTTCATTATCATAATTGGCAAAAGTTTTTTCAAAATCATTTCCCCATGGATATTCATTATCTTTTAGTCCGCCTCTTGCAGCAAACTCAAACTCTGCTTCTGTTGGTAATCTATATCCGTTTTTCTTCTTATTTAATTTCCACTTAAAATGTCCCCATTTATCTTTCTCTTCTGTTAATTCATAAGCAGGTTCCAAACCTTCTACCCTACTTCTCCAATTACAAAAATCTACTGCCTGGTTCCAACTCACACCAGTTACTGGCAAATCTGTTTTTTGAAATAATTCATTAGACCAGTAAGCAGGTATCTCACCTCCTGCTGCAATGTATTCTTTAAAATCATTTACTGTTACGGGAGTTTCATCAATATAAAATGATGTGAGCTTAATATGCTTTATGGGCAATGCATAAAAATTTTGCTCTGTATGATCTCCCATTGCAAAATTTCCTGCTCTAACCAACTTCATTGGTTTTAAACCAGAAATAGCTTCTGGTAAGAGAGATTCATTTACAAAGAGAAATGGTTTCCATATTGGAATAGTAATGATTACAACTAAGCAAAGAAGCAGAAATGAGGTAAAAAAATGCCTAATGAATTTCATCAGTAAAAAGTAGTTATCAGCCTATAATGTATGTATTTGTAGTGTTGTTGAGACAGTTTTCGAGATATGGTGTATAAATATAAGGACTTTATACAATAAAATCTCAACAAAATCCAAACCAAGCTAAAGGAAATTTAAGGATAAGGAAGAAAAAATACCATATACTCATTTCTTTAGCTACTTTTGCGCTTAAATTATTATAAACAGCTATTGTCTTGCACAGACTGTTATTTTAATAAAATATCAATACATATAAATCATAATACAGATTTTGTAATGCAGCACTTGAGCGAACAAGAGATTCAAAGAAGAGAGAAGAGGCAAAAATTAATGGAACTGGGTATCGATCCCTATCCTGCAGATTCTTTTACAGTAAATGTACAGGCTAAAGATATTCTTGAAAATTACGAACGTAGAAAGATCGATTATAAAGATGTTTCTATTGCCGGTAGACTCATGATAAAACGTGAGATGGGTAAAGCTTCTTTCGCTGAAATTCAAGATGCTTCAGGTAGAATTCAGGTTTATGTTGCCAGAGATGAAATTTGCCCAGACGAAGACAAAACATTATATAATACTGTATTTAAAAAACTGGTAGATATTGGTGACATTATCGGTATTAAAGGTTTTGTGTTTACTACTCAAATGGGTGAAATCACAATTCATGTAAAAGAATTGACTTTACTTTCTAAATCTTTAAAACCTTTACCATTACCAAAAACAGATAAAGACGGAAATATACACGATGCTTTTACAGATCCTGAAATGCGTTACAGACAACGCTATGCAGATTTGGTAGTAAACCCAAAAGTAAAAGAGACATTTCGTAAAAGAACTCAGTTGATGAATACAATGAGAGATTACCTTAACGACAGAGGTTATCTCGAAGTGGAAACTCCTATTCTTCAACCTTTGTATGGTGGTGCAGCAGCGAGACCATTTAAAACACATCACAATACTTTAGACATGACTCTTTATTTGCGTATTGCAAATGAATTGTACTTAAAAAGGCTAATTGTTGGTGGGTTTGATGGTGTGTATGAGTTTTCTAAAGATTTTAGAAACGAAGGTATGAGCCGTTTCCACAATCCAGAATTTACTCAAATAGAACTTTATGTTGCTTATAAAGACTATGAGTGGATGATGAACTTGGTGGAAGAAATGGTTGAAAAAATTGCTATGGAAATACATGGCACTACTGAGGTAAAAGTAGGTGAACATACAATCAACTTCCAAAGACCTTGGAAAAGATTTACCATGTACGAAGCAATTCAGCATTTTACAGACATCGACATTTCAGAAATGAATGAAGCAGAATTGAAAGAAACTGCTCAAAAACTGAATGTGCCTATTGACGATACAATGGGTAAAGGAAAAATGATCGATGAGATTTTCGGTGAGAAATGTGAGCCTTATTTAATACAACCAACTTTTATTACCGACTATCCTGTGGAAATGTCGCCATTGGCTAAAAAACACAGAGACAAAGAAGGTTTGGTTGAAAGATTTGAGGCGATCTGTAACGGTAAAGAAATCTGTAACTCATTCTCTGAGCTTAACGACCCAATAGATCAGCGTAAGCGTTTCGAAGAGCAGTTGGAACTAGGTAAAAGAGGTGATGACGAAGCAATGGTACTTGACGAAGATTTCTTAAGAGCACTTGAGTATGGTATGCCTCCAACAGCAGGTTTGGGTATTGGTATAGATCGTTTGTCTATGATCATGACCAACTCTCCTTCAATACAGGAAGTATTGTTCTTCCCACAAATGAAGCCAGAGAAAAAGCCACAATATGCTACTACTGCTGACTATGTAAAGATTGGAGTTAGAGAAGAGTTAGTTCCAATAGTGCAAAAACTTGGTTTCTTAACTATTGAAAGCATGAAAGAAGCCAATGCAAATAAATTATTTAATGATGTTTGCGGTATGAGGAAAAAAATGAAGTTGAAAGATGTGAAAAACCCAAGCAAAGAAGAAGTAGAAGGTTGGCTTGCAGCTATCTAAAAAATCTTTGTATTGGAAATACAGAACTTTGAACTCATTTCTGAGATAAATAAAAAAAGCTGATCTAACGATCAGCTTTTTTTGTATGTATTCAATAAGTAAGTAGTCTCTTTTATTTAAAAGTAGAATCAATCATCCACTTATGCCCATTTGCTTTGAGCAAATCATGCGCTTCTTTAGGTCCCCAAGAACCAGCTTCGTAATTCGGGAAGTTACCGGCTTTATTATTCTCCCAATTTTTTAAGATTGGCATAATTAAAGACCAAGCAGATTCCACTTCATCAGCACGCATAAACAAGGTAGCATCGCCTTCCATTACATCAAGCAATAAAGTTTCATAAGCTTCTGGTGGTTCCTGCTCGTAAGAGTTAGAATAGTCGAAAGACATTTCTACAGGTTTTACCAACATTTCCAAACCTGGTTCTTTTGCTTGGAAATTCAACTTAATTCCCATCTCAGGTTGAATATTTATTGTCAACAAGTTAGATGATGACATATGAGAAATATTACAAGGGAAAAGCTGATGAGAAACCGGCTTAAATTCTATAGTAATAGAAGAAGTTTTATTCCCCATACTTTTACCAGTTCTCAAATAAAAAGGAACACCTTTCCATCTCCAGTTATCTATAGAAAGTTTTAAAGCAACAAAAGTTTCGGTGTTAGATTCTGGGTCTACTCTTGGCGACTCTCTATAACCTACAACTTCTTTTCCTTTAATAACACCTTTACTGTATTGACCTCTTACTGCAAATTTGTCAACTTCGGCTTGCGTATATTTTCTAATAGCATTTAAAACATCAACTTTTCTGTTTCTTATGTCATCGGCAATATAGGTTATTGGAGGTTCCATAGCCACCATACAAAGTAACTGTAATAAGTGGTTTTGGATCATATCTCTCAATGCACCAGAAGTATCGTAATAATTACCTCTATGCTCTACCCCTACATTTTCAGCCACAGTAATCTGTACACTTTCTATGTAGTTTCTGTTCCAAAGTGGCTCAAAAATAGAGTTAGCAAAACGGAAGGCCAAAATATTTTGAACAGTCTCTTTACCAAGGTAATGGTCAATTCTATATATCTGACTTTCATCAAAACACTTAGTAAGCGACTTATTTAATTCTTTTGCAGAATTTAGGTCTCTACCAAATGGTTTTTCTACAATAATTCTTGCTTTCTTCTTATCGCTTGCTGCACCAGACTCACTTAGGTTTTTAGAAATTGTATCTACAAATCTTGGAGAAACTGACAAATAGAAAATTCTATTTGCAGATTTGTTCCATCCTTTTTCAATTGTATTAATTTCTTCGTGCAGATCGTCTATAGATTTTTTATCTGTAAAATCTGCTCTAAAATATTTCAAACACTGCGAGAATTTTTCCCAACGTTGTTCATCAACTTTACCGTTTCTGGAAAATTCATCGATACTTTCTTTCATTATTTTTTTGAAAGAATTATCGTCTTGTTCGTGGTGGCTTACACCAAGTAATATAAAATTATCAGGCAACCAGTTATCTAGAAAAAGATTGTAAACTGCTGGGCCGAGTTTTCTTTTACCCAAATCTCCAACAGCTCCAAAAATTACAAGAATGGTTGCATCCTGTTTTTTTACTGCCTCAATCATGATAGATTAAATATTTCTCTCTTAAACTTATGGTTTATTTAGTATGGATAAGGCCTTAATTAATTTTACTCCCACTCTGTATGGAAAATTCCATCCATATCAGTTCTTTCGTAGGTATGCGAACCAAAAAAGTCTCTTTGTGCTTGTACCAGATTTAATGGCAAACGCCCAGATCTGAGTGAATCAAAATAAGATAATGCAGAAGAGAATGCAGTTAAAGGAACACCTGCTTTTATCCCTAAAGAAATTACCTCTCTTGTATCACCTTGTATAGATTTAATCTCGGTTGCAAAGAATGAATCTGCAATTAGGTTGATCAAATCAGGTTTTGCATCATAAGCTTTTCTGATGTGCTCAAGTAAACCTGCTCTAATAATACAGCCACCACGCCAGATTTTAGCAATGGTTTCAAGGTTTAACCCATAGTTATAATCTTCTGATGCAGTACTTAATACAGCCATACCTTGTGCATATGCCATAATAAATGCAAAATACAGGGCATTTTCAACTTGATCTACGAAAGTAGCTTTATCTACAGAAGGGTATGTACCTGCACCATCAAAGATACTATCGAGTGTAATTCTGTCTGATTTTAATGCAGAAAGTTCTCTCATTGTAACAGCTGCATCTATGGTAGGTACTGGCATTCCCAAATCCATTGCGTTTTGAGATGTCCATTTTCCTGTTCCTTTTTGCTTGGCTTTATCAAGAATAGCATCTACTAGCATTCTGCCAGTTTCAGGATCTTCTTGTGTGAAAATTGCCGCTGTAATTTCTATAAGGAAAGATTGAAGTTTACCTTCATTCCACTTACTAAAAGTTTCGTGAAGCTCTTCGTTGCTTAAACCTCCTATTTGCTTTAATACATCATAGGCTTCAGCAATTAATTGCATTAAGGCATACTCTATACCATTATGCACCATCTTTACATAATTACCAGAAGAGGTATTACCAAGATATGCCACACATGGCTCGTTATTTACTTTCGCAGAAACTGCTTCGAGAATAGGTTTTACCAAATCATATGCTTCTGCTTTGCCACCTGGCATAATACTAGGGCCAAGTCTTGCTCCTTTAGCACCACCAGAAACACCTATACCCATAAAGTGAACACCTTTTTCTGTGAGGTATTTTTCTCTTCTGTTGGTATCTTCAAAAAATGAATTACCACCATCAATAATTAAATCTCCTTTATCAAGATGAGGTAAAAGATCATCAATTACAGAATCTACAGCTTTACCTGCTGGCACTAAAAGCATTACGCATCTTGGTGCTTCAAGCATATCTATAAATTCTTCTTTAGATGTTGTTCCTTTTACTTTTTTACCAGAACCTTCACTATTTAATGCAGCTACTTTTTCTTTATCAAGATCAAGACCTGCTGCTGAAAATCCGTTGTCTGCTACGTTTAGAATGAAGTTACGTCCCATTACTCCAAGGCCAACCATTCCAAAATGATATTTTTCCTGCTCCATAATTTAGATTAAAAAAAATTTTAGACTGTAGAAATATGATGAGTTTAAATGGAATTAAATTAAAAGTACGTAAATCTAACTTTATTGAGGATGGACTAGTTCGAATATTTTAGAATAAACCAGTGTATCGTCTGCAAAACCATTATATTCTACCGGAAAATACTGATTTAATTCTTTGTTTACATATCCCCAAGAGCATTTGTTTTTAATTGCTGTAGTTAGTGCATTTACTCCTTCTTCTCCAGTTTTGTCATCTTTATTACAAATAATTGGTTTATGAAAATACATTAATTGATCAATACGATCTTTATACTTTTGAACTGGTGTTTCATCCAAATGTATAAGAATGAAGTCACAAGCTTCAATCACTTTTGGAGAAACCGTACCATTTCCACCTCCACTTACAGATACAAGAAGATCGGGATTTGTTTCTTTTGACAGTTGAATTAATTCGATCATTGTATCTTCTTCTCTGATTACTTCATGATCATACTCCTGATGAGAATACTCGTTGGCTATATCTAGCATTACATTGCCAAACTGCTGCTCCTTAATCCAGTTTGCAGTACTCTTTACTGCTTGAAAAACAGCAGTATTATCTCTTAGTATTTGGTCTTGCCCGTGATAAAAACATCCCAGAATTACGACTATACCTTGTATATCACATACTCGGATAACATCTGCCAAACGATGTAAATAACTGGTTTTTAATTTCCCGTCAGGTCTAAAAGCTGAATTAATTGCCCCTTCGTAACCGGGCATACCTCCTTGCATATTTAAGGTAAAGGTATTAATTCCAGCTTTTTTATATTCTGAAATTTTTCGGAGGAAAAGGTCTGTATTTGATTTTGAATCAAAATCTGGATTAACCAAATCTTCAAAAGTTACATTTACCATCCTTACATTTAAAAGCAAGCCTTCTGCTTCTGTATTTGGATAAGTGAGTTCTCCATTAATTGCCCAAGCACCTTCTTTAATTTCAACTTTGGTTCGGGAAATAATCTGGCAATTAAATACAGAAATTGCTAGAAGAAAAAATAAGGATTTAGAATATCTTAATTTCAATTATTAAATGTAATGATACTGTTTATAATCGAACATTAAATAAAGGTAAATGTTTTTAGTCTAATAAGCACTGTTTATGTAAAACAGTGCTTATTTTATTTACAATTAAACAAAACTCGAAAGCTTTTCTATAGCAAT
This sequence comes from Chondrinema litorale, assembly GCF_026250525.1. Classification (GTDB taxonomy): domain Bacteria; phylum Bacteroidota; class Bacteroidia; order Cytophagales; family Flammeovirgaceae; genus Chondrinema; species Chondrinema litorale. The sequence continues at coordinate 2,261,617 of NZ_CP111043.1, read as the reverse complement.
ATTAATTCTTGAAGCTACTTCATCTTTGCCAAGTACTTCTAGTACAGGCATAAGATCTGGGCCTCCACCAACTCCAGTTATTGCTAATCTTAAAGATTGCATAACTTTACCCATACCAATTCCTTTTTCTTCTAGAATTTTTACAAGAATTTCTTTTGCAGCAGTTTCATCAAAATTATCTGCATTTTTTACACCAGCAGCATAATATGTAAATACATCTACTACTTCGGCATTCCATTTTTTCTTTGCCACTTTTTGATCGTACTCTTCTGGCACTTCAAAAAAGAATTTTGCATTGGTATAAATCTCAGCCGGAAAAACTACACGCTCTTGCATTAAAGAAGTGATCTTTTTTGCTTTTTCAAAATCACATTCAATGCCTTCTGCTTTGAGTGTTTCCAGATACTTCTCAGTTAACTTTTCTACTGGATAGGTTTTTAGATATTGTTGATTAAACCATTTTGCTTTTTCAAAATCAAACTTAGCACCTGACTTACTAATTCTTTCAATAGAAAATACTTCTATCAATTCTTCTTTGGTATAGATTTCTTGATCTGTTCCTGAACTCCAACCTAACAAAGCTAAAAAGTTCGTAAATGCATCTGCCAAAAAACCATCTTCTCTATATCCAGAAGATATTTGGCCATTTTCTGGATCATTCCATTGCAATGGAAAAACAGAAAATCCCAGTTTATCACCATCTCTTTTACTCAATTTACCTTTACCACTAGGTTTTAGCAACAATGGTAAGTGTGCAAACTCAGGCATTTCGTTAGCCCAACCCAAACTCTCATATAGCAAAACATGCAAAGGTGCTGAAGGTAACCACTCTTCACCTCTAATTACATGTGTTACACCCATTAAGTGATCGTCTACAATATTTGCTAAATGGTAAGTAGGCATACCATCAGCTTTAAGCAAGATTTTATCATCAATTGAATGAGAATGAACAACTACCCACCCTCTAATCATATCTTTTAGACGGATTTCCTTTTTTATAGGTACTTTTAACCTAATTACATAAGGCTCTCCACTTTCTATTTTTTCTTGCACTTCTGCTGCACTCATAGTTAATGAGTTTTTCAACCTATTTCTCATTACAGCATTGTAAAAGAAGCTCTCTCCTTTTTCCTTCTCGAATTTATCTCTTAGAGCGCTAAGTTCTTCGGATGTATCAAAAGCGTAATATGCTTTACCTTCTTTTACTAGTTTTTCTGCATACTCTGCATACATCTCTTTTCTTTCAGACTGGCGGTAAGGCCCTCTGTCTCCTGGATTCCACGGACTTTCGTCTAACTCAATTCCACACCATTCTAAAGCTTCCTTTATATATTCTTCAGCGCCTGGTACGAACCTATTCTGATCAGTATCTTCGATTCTGAGCAACATGGTACCGCCGTGTTTTTTAGCAAAAAGATAGTTAAATAATGCTGTTCTTACTCCACCAATATGCAGGGGTCCTGTAGGACTCGGTGCAAATCGCACAATTACGTTATTTTCCATCAATCTAAATTTAAATTCTCAATTACAAATCTATAACTTGCAATGCAAGTGCGAAAGAATAGATAGTATTAAATGTACATTAAATTTATATTCCAATAATTTTTTTTCTATTTTTTCATTATCTGGTTTAACAAAATGAATTAATATCTACATTTTGTGGAATATTCTTCTTTAAATTAATTTTTCTTCATAAAATAGTAGTGAATATTTTGTAAGGTGTAGATTTTTTTATCTGAAGCCAATTTTTGATATACTAACCTTTAAAGGAAAAGTAACCGATGAAATCACCGCTTGACTTAAGCAAAGTTGTACTTTATCCGATCAGCTCTCAAACTGATTATTTCCGCGAGATACAACAAAAAAAACAAATATTTTTACATCACTCTGTATCTCACCCAAATCCTGCAGATGTAATTGAAAACTGGAGAAGTAAAGGTCCAAGAATTGGAGCTTGTTTATGTATAGCTGGTAAACCCTACTCAAATGCGGCAAGCTATAAAGATGGTCAAATTTATAGTGCCTTTCCATCAAAATATTGGGCTATGCACTTAAACACTCATGTGAGTAGTAATGAAGTACCTGCCAGATATAAAGATCGCTTTCATACAAGATCGCTTGAAAAAGGTTCGATAGCAATTATGCTTTGTAATGCGGGAGCACTTTCTTGGGAAAATGGCAAATTCTATACTGCATACAGAACAACAGTACCAGAGGATCAAGTAATTGAGTATATAGATAAATTTAGAAATCACCGATTTTACCACAAATATTCAGAAAACCAGATTGAATCGCTCAGCAAATTACTGTTGTATCTTTGTGAGGTATATTCTATTCCTAAAACTTATCAGGCAGATATGTGGGATATTTCAGATAGAGCACTAAGAGGTACTCCAGGTATATTTTCTCATGTAAGTGTAAGATCAGATATTTCTGATGTACACCCACAGCCAGACTTAATTGAAATGCTTTCTGCTTTAAGTGCTGCAGGAATGACAGCCACTACTCTACCAGAAACTTTTAATCAGGAAGCTTTCGATAAAGATGAAAAAAGCGATGAGTCTACGACTAGTAGTTTAGACGAAGTAGAAGAAACTGAAGATAAAACTGAAGAAAATATCGATAAAGATTAAAAAAAATCAAGAAACATAAAATATATATAAAAAGCCATCGTAAAAAAGAAAGCTTACAGGATGCTTTATTCCTGTACTTGATGTTCGATAGCTTTAATAATTTGACCAAATAAGAGCCGTGTTACTGATGCGGCTTTTATTATTTCCCCTCCTCAATCTTTTTAATCTTTATCTTTTATATATTATTCAATCTTGCACGGATAGTCAAACAGACAATTATCTTTAATCTGTTCAGCTACTTTCTGAGGCACAAGCTCTTCCCAAGAAGTTTCTCCATTTTTTATTGAGGTTAAAACATCATCAGAAATAATATGGAGGTGTTTTTCATCACAGCCTAAAATATTTTCAATTTTATTATTGGCAACCAGATACATAAATAATTGCACTAAATGCTCTGGCAAGAAAATATCTTCGCTGTGTATAATTTCACTAGAACCTTTTCTGTAAGATGGGTAAACCAAAAGCTTAATATTTCTACCGAACAAAATACCAAAAGACTCTAAAATTCCACCTTTTAAATCGGTATAATATTTTTCCATAAAGATTTTCTCAATGCTATACACACCGAGAATCATCCCGATTTTTTTATTTCTAGTGAATTTAGAGAGATAAGCAATTAGCTTATAATATTCTTGATAGTTGGAGATCATTACAGTTTGACCCAATGAACACAGAATATTTACTCTGTCCATAAAATCTTTTTCATCAATTTCTCCTTCGTTAGAATCTTTTAAGTCTGAAAGAGTAAGCTCTGAAAGTGTAATGATATTTTCTGGATTCACATCTGGCTCTTTGCTGAACTGTGCATAGCCTCTTTCGAGCATATCAATATTTACCTTAGTTACAGGTCTAAAACGACCTCTTAAAATCAAGATGTTCTTTTTGTATAAAACATCGGCTGGCTGTAACACCTCTCCATCCGGACCAAACATGGTTGCTTTTGTCAATCCGTTTTTCACCAGTTTTAAACTGAAGATTCTGTTATCTACATCTTTAAAATCTGGACCAGATAATCTAAAAAAGTCAATTTCCATTCTGTTAGATGTTACTTCGTCTAACAATGAATTCAATAATTCTTCTGGATTATCATATAAAAAGAAACAACCGTAAATTAGATTTACTCCAACATAGCCAACTGCTTGTTGCTGTAATATAGGATCGTTGTCTTTCATTCGAATGTGAATAACACATTCGTTGGGTTCACTTTTAGGTGTTAACTGATACCGAAGCCCCATCCAGCCTCTACCTTCATTTGTTCTTTTATAATTGAGTGCCTCTACGGTATCTGCAAATGCAAAAAAGCAAGTATCTTCTGCTTTGTGTTGTAATCTCTTAATACACAAGCGATACTCTTTGTCAATCATTTTTATCAACCTGGGCTCGCAAACATATCTTTTTGTTTCTTCGGGTCCGTAAATAGCATCACTAAATGCCATATCATATGCCGACATTGTTTTTGCTACTGTACCTGATGCTCCTCCGGCTTTAAAGAAATTTGCTGCCACATCTTGGCCAGCTCCAATTTCTGCAAACGATCCATAAATTTTATTATCAAGATTTATTCGAAGAGCTTTCTCTTTTGTAGTAAGTTTTTTGGCGAAGTCCATAGTTGAATGCCAGACGTTTTAGTTAATAAAAACTGTAATATATTATATCAAAAAAATACAACGGAATATGTTTAAAATTAATTAGCCTTTTATATAATTTCTTTGAAGGATTAATTTTTTCCGTCTACTAAAATTACCTATTAAAAAAAGGAAACCCGATGCAATACCGGGTTTTTATATTATTATGGTGTTTTTTCTAAAGGTTTTCTTTCGGGTCTTTTATTTACTGGCTTTACTGTAAACATTTCTTTTACAGTGCTACCACTTAATTTGAGTTCTATAGTATAAGTTCCTTGTTTAAGGTAAACTTTTCCGTTTTCATTTTTATCCAAATTACCATCTATTTCTGTTAACTCTTTAGAAAATTGAGCAACAGCGCTTTCACTTATACTCATATCGTAATGAAAATAATTCAATCCTTTTTGCACTTCCATTTCTTCTGTTTTTAGAACTGTGCCTTTTTCAGAAATAACATTTATACTTACAGTACCACTTGTATTTACATAAAATGGAATTTGTAAAGTAGGTTCATTAAATCCATACCAACTTGCTCCTATGCTATTTCCCCAACGATCGCTATATCTAACTTCATCGAGCTCAAAAGAATACAAGCTTTTACTTAGTATATCTTCTGTTAGTTTTTGAATTAATGAAACATCAGCAATATAAATTGACCTACCGTGAGTACCAACTATAAGCTCATTTTCTTTTGGGTGAATTACCAAATCGTGCACTGGTACATTAGGCAAAGACTCTCCTGCCATCATAAAACTTTTACCTCGATCTAAAGAAATATACAAGCCGTGGTCTGTACCTACATAAAGTATATTCTCATTTTTAGGATCTTCTTTTATCACATTTACAGATTCTGCTGGTAAGTCTTTTCCAATAGCAGTCCATGTTTTCCCATAATCTTCTGATACATAAACCATTGCATCAAAATTATCCCAACGGTACCCGTTTAAACTCAAATAAACTCTAGATTCTGAAAATGCAGATGCAGTTACTCTACTCACCCACATATTTTCAGGTAAATCGGCTGTTATTTTTGTCCAATTATATCCTCCATCTTTAGATACATGAACCAATCCGTCATCTGTACCAACATAAAGTAACCCAAATTTTAAAGGAGATTCATTAATATCAGTGAGTGTTCCATAAGGTACATTTCCATTTTTTCCACCATTAGTTAAATCACCAGAAAGTGTTTCAAAATCATCACCTTGATTTAAAGAGCGATGAAATTTATTTGAGCCAAAATAAAGTATATCTTGATTGTGCTTTGACAAATGAATGGGACTTTGCCAATTAAACCTGAGTGGTTTTTCGCCTAATTCGTGTTTTGGCTGAATCATTTTTCTTTCGCCAGTTGCTTTATTAATTCTGAAATAATAGCCAAACTGAAAGCCGGCATAAACAATATTATTATTTCTTGTATCAATTTCTACCTGCATTCCATCACCACCCATTAATTCTTTAAAAGGATTGGCTCCTTCCATTTCCCAACTGGTGCTAATGTTGGCATTGTGCGAACCATACCAAACTCCATTATCTTGCAATCCTCCATATACATTATATGGTTTTGCCAAATCGTAGTTGACTGCATAAAATTGACCTAGCGGAACATTATTACACTTTATCCAAGAATTACCATCGTCGTAAGAAATATTTACACCTCCATCATTTCCTAAAACTAAATGTCCATCTTTGTTTGGGTTAAGCCAAAGTGCATGATGATCTGCATGTACATTTCCACCATTAATATTTTTCCAAGTTTTTCCTGCATCTTCCGATTTTATAACTGGGACCCCGAAAGTGTAAATTTTATCTGGATTAGTTGGTGAAACTCTAATTTGACCGAAGTAATAACCATAAGAATAATAGACTCCATCGATATAATCATCATTCATTTTTTTCCAGTTATTTCCACCATCATCAGACCTGTAAATTTCAGTACCAATTACGGGTGTTTCGAATAATGATGTATTGGCGTCTCCGAGATAATCTACTAAAGCAACTGGTTTTAACTCTCCTTGCTTTACTGCTTCTTTTATTTCGGTAGCATTATATTGTCGGGGAAAATTATTTTTATCTAAATAATCATTTATTTCTTTATCACTCAGATTAATAAAAGCTTCATTATCGATAGACGAAAGTAACTCTGTTGTTACTATTGCTTTTTCACTTACATCTTCTGACTTCGATCTTCTGTTTTGATTATCAAGAACAGCATATATAATTTGAGAATTTGATACTGAAATATCTAAACCAATTCTACCTACACCTTTATCATCTGGAAATCCATTTTTACCTGTGTTTATCTTTTTCCAGTTTTTACCACCATCGGTTGTTTTATATATATCCGAGCCATCTCCTGAGCCTACAAAATCCCAAGCTTTTCTTTCTTTCTCCCATGAAGCTGCATAAAGTACTTCTGGATTAGATGGGTCGATTACCAAATCTATAAAACCAGTATTATCATTAATAAATAATATCTTTTTCCAGCTTTTGCCACCATCTTCGGTTTTGTAAATTCCTCTGTCTTTGTTTGATGAATACAAATTACCCAAAGCGGCTACCCAAACAACATCTGGATTTGAAGGATGAAGTATTACCCTACCAATATGATGTGTTCCTTCTAAACCGAGATGCTCCCAAGTTTCGCCTTTATCTGTACTTTTATAAATACCAGTACCTGCATAAGAAGACCTGCTCGAATTATTTTCACCGGAGCCAAGCCATATTGTTTCTCCATTTTTCCAGTTTACAGCAATATCGCCAACAGTTATACTTTCTTGATGCTGAAAAAGTGGTTGCATATCCATGCCATTGCTAGTAGTTTTCCACAAACCACCAGAAGCAAAACCAATGTAAAAATGACTCGGGTCTTCAGGGTTTACATCAAGATCGACCACCCTTCCACTCATTACTGTTGGACCAATGCTCTTAAAATTTACATTTTTTATAAGCGAGTTTTCTAGTAGCTTTTTTCTTTGTTGCATACCGTCCATTCTTTTTTTGGACGATGTAAAAGCTGGTTGGGCAAAAACTTGATTAAAAAATAGCAAACTGCTACAAGTTATTAGCAGTAAAAAATTACTGGTAGTTTTTAATTTCATCTTCTGTAGTTTAATAATTGACTTTAAGATCAGAGAACTTATATATGAAGAAATGTTTCCTTTTTAATATTAAAAATTATCCTAAAAACTGAGAAAGTAATCTACTGAAGTATGTTTATAAAAAAAAGCGACACTTTTCTAAATTAGAAAAGTGCCGCTTTTTCATCTATTGGGCATTTATATTTTATGCATTCTCAGATTGCTTTTTATTTTTTTTTTCTGAGAAAGTATAATCACGAATAAGTATTACAAAGTATGTAACGAAAATAAGACTCACAAAAAATATGATTGGTGCATTTGCAACAGTTTCTGCAGTATGTATATCACCAAAATGTCTCCTAGCATATTTATATTTTTTGTATACATCTCCATCTAAATAAGTTAATTTAAAATCGACCTTATTAGCTTCATCTGTATTTTCGGCAACTTCATACAAATGATTCCAGTTTTTTATTTCAAGTGTTAATACATTTCCTTTAATTGTATATTCACTTGTTAAGGTTTTTTCATCATTCTTAATTTTATATACATCATATAAACCTTGGCCTTTACTATCTAGCTCGGTGGTAATTCGCTTATCATGAGCCCACAAACTCGATTTACTCACATCCGGGCTATCAAATTTTGCTTTAGCAAGATTTCCAGTTTTTTTATCAATATCTACTTGAATGTACTCGCTATCGTTGAGGTTAAACCCGAAATAAGAAAAGCGAAAAACTCTCCATGCAATATCTTGTATAAAGTTCGGATGATCTTCATCTTCCCATTCTGTATGATATGTAATTACAAAGGCATTTTCTTGTTCGGTAATTTCATATTTCATATCAACCGGAGCTGGGTCTTTTTTCTCGGAAAATAAAATAGGTTGATATTTTTTTACAAGGTCTACAGCTGCGTATTTTTCATTGTTTACAGTAACTGTCGTATCAGCAGAAATGACATTGTGTTGTCTTTCAACTCTACCGGTGATTCCAAAACCCACTAGTATAAAAATTATATAATACACTAGTCCCTTTACGAAAATGCTTAGTCTCTTATTCATTTGTATATCATTGCTTGGCTTGCCTCAAAAATATACCGAAATATGTTTGTATTCAAGAATGTTATACTGATTATAAATTCTACTGATTATTTTTGTGCAAAAGATTAAAAAGATATGTTTGATTTCTTAAAAAATATATTCGGTGGTAATAGCCTCTACACATCATTAGAGGCAGATGAATTTAAAAATGCCATAAGAGAAACGCCTAAATCGATGATTATTGATGTAAGGAGTAGAAATGAATTTGATGATGAAAAAATTCCTCATTCGATGAATATTGACATCATGAACCCTAACTTCAATAATAAATTAGCTAAATTTGACAAAGACAAAACTTATTTTGTTTATTGCCAAAAAGGTGGACGCTCTGCCAGAGCTTGTAAAAGAATGGTAAAACTCGGTTTCGAAAAAGTTTATAATTTAAAAGGAGGTATTAATGCCTATACCGGTAGAACAGTTTAATATTTTTCCTTTCCAAAAAATGAATACTTACTTAGCATAAACTCAACATATGAAAAAAACCTCACTGTACAGTGAGGTTTTTTTTATTAGTTCAAATTGTCTCCTCTAAGTTTTCTGAGTCTTTTTCTTGCTTCTACATTAAATATACTTCCTGGATAATCTTTTAATTGTTTGGTATATATTTCCTGAGCTTTTTCACTATTGTGCATGTAATCTTCTTCGATTTTACCTAAAGTAAAGTTGGCATCGTCTCCCAATATATCAAAAGCATGATCTTTCAAAATATCTTCGAGATATACAACAGCTTCTTCAAACCTACCCAACTTCATTAAAATATTTGCGCTCTCCCACATTATCTCGTCTGCTAAGCTATGATCTTTATGTGCTTTAAGTAGTTGCTTATATCTATCTAATGCTTCTTCAAAATGGCTTTGAAAAACCAAAAGGTCAATTTCGGCATATTCACTCATTACAGTTGCAGAAGTATCTAAGTCTAAATTATCTTGAATTAATAGAGATAGGTCCATTGCATCATTAGCTATTTCTCTAGATGTAGCCAATTTTAAAACATCTAAGTGTGCTCTTGCTAATTCAAACTCACCTTTATAATAAGACAATTTTGCATTTTTTAATTTAGCAATGTGTCCAAGGTTTTGATCTTTCTCTGCCTTTTCTACTTGAGAATATAATAATGAAGCTTCCCAAGGTTCTCCTTTTAATAAATAAATATCGCCTAAATCTAGTTTTGCTTCTGATATTAAAGAGGGTTTCATGCCTCTAAGTTGAATGAGATTTTCAAGAATTGTAACTGCAGTATCTTTATTATTAAGATAGAATGCCTGCAACAGAGCCATGCTTCTTACTGCATCTGCTGTATTTCTGTTTATGCCTAATTCCTGAATAATTTTATCATAATCTAGCGCTAAAGATTTTATTTTTTCCTGATCTACCGGATAAGTATTTTTTACTAATTGCTCTTTGGCATTAATCAGCATTCTTCTTGAAATTGAATAAACTGGTTTGTCATTATACTTTTCAACCAAGTATTCAAAAATTCTTATAGCATCTTTATAAGAAGCATTATTTAATGCAAGCCTGCCAATTTCCATTATTTTAAAACCATCTAACTTTTGACGTTTATCAACAGCTCTTGCTTGAATAAAAGCTTTATAAAAATCATTCTTCTGCAAAAAGTACCAAATGAGCAATTCATTATATACTGTTTTATCAGGATTCTTTTGAACAGCCTGAATTAACTCAGTTTCCAAATTATCAAATTCTTCTTCGTCTGTAATTCTATCTTGCAGCATGGTTTCAACATACTCAAGCTGAGAATCATCGAACATTAACAGAGACATGTACTCCTGAAGCATTAATTCTTTCTTACCCCAATTTGAGTACAAATCTGCTAACTCTTGATAGAAGTCGTATTTGTCATTTTTTCTACCAAGCATAAAAGCTTTTTCAGCATATTCAAATTGTTTTTCATTTATAAAGTAAATAGCTGCATACCTCAGTTGATTATTTTCTCTTTTTATTTTCTCTAAATATTCATCATAATAATCTTCCGCTTTTTCTTTACTTCCAGAAAGCGTCAAGTATCTACCATAGTCAACATTATACTGAGCATTTAATGGTTCATATTTTAATATCCTCTTTAAATATTTATCTGCTTCCTTAAAATCTTGAAGTTTAAAAAGTGCATCAAGATAATTTTTATGCACCGCAGCAATATTGTCATCTTTCTTCAACAATTTTTCGTAAAGCTCAATGGCTTTTTCTAATTCATTATTAGAGTAGTACTCGTTAGCAAGTGCTAATGTATTTTCCTGAGCATAAGTAATTGATGCATTACTTATCAACAGAAATAAAAATGTTGAGAGGATATAAATGAATTTCATTAGATGATTATTTGAATGAATATGCTCAAAAAATAGAAGGTCCTTTCTTAGATGAACCTAATATACCTTTATAAAAATTCCTTATTTAATCTTTTATCAATTATCAACATCATTAATAATAAAAAAATAAAATATTTAAAAAATTTCTTACTTGTTATTACTATTATGCTGTGAATATGTGAATAACTCTCTTTTTCTAATAGTTTTCAACAGTTTTATTAACTTATCAACAGTTTATTCACTATTTAAATATCTGATTTGTAGTATTTTACGATAGTTATCAACACAGTTAATAACAAATGTGAATAACTTTTTTTGTTTTATAATTTGTTGATAACCGTTGAATAAGTTGTTGAAAAATATTGAATTATCCACATTTTAATTACATGGTTAGTAAAATGTAAGTTTTTGTTGAAACTGTTGATAAAAACTAACACCTTATCAACAGTTTGTTAACAAAAATCGTGAATTGTTGATTAGTTATCAGGTTTATTCTGTTGATATGTTGATAACTCACTATTTGAGAGCCTAATATCAAGAATTTCCCAGTTTGGACGCAAATCGAGGCCTCCAGCTTTTCTAAAATAAACCTCTTCAGGTGGAATTCTTTCAAGAAAAGAGCCTTTATCCCATGTACCGTCTTTATTATTATCGATAAGTATTCTTATATATTTTGTACCAGGCTCTACATAATCGAAGCGGAAAGATTTTTTATTATATAATTCTTGTTCCATTTCGTATTTATCGCTGAGTACCTGAACAAAAAATGGAATAGTATCTATTTGTATACTCCCTCCTAGCGATCCATAATCCTCTATAATTTTTGCTTGAAAAGCTATAGTTGTATTTGCGACAGAGTCATCTTCTATAGAGATAAATGCTGTTGAATCTATATATAGGTTTTCGGTCTCAGTAAAAGTGTAATCTGGAATCGTGTAAAAAGTATTTAAACTATTACTTATAATGTTTCCAATAAATGGTAGAGTATCTACAGCAACAGTTTGCTGGTAAGCAGTATCTATAGAGACACTGGTAGTATCATAAGTTTGAATAGAGAAAAAATAGTAATCTTTAGACTTGTTATCTAGTTTTTTTGCTTTTCTAGCATAATTAGAGTTCTGATGAGGAAGTAATAGGTTAAAGTCATCACTAAGAGATTGATTATCAATCACATACTTCTTGTCTACTACGAGTTTTAGTGTATCTTCCCACTCTTTAAAATCACTTGCATTTAGGTTATTAGATTTTAGATAACTCAGTTCAGCAGGGATACGCAGTGTATCAGATTTTACTAGATCGTACTGCTTATTTATTCTAGTTAATGTGGTATCTCTTTTATTTAATAGATGAATACCTTCTTGATTAAATTGAGTAATTGGTTTGTTAAATGTAAGCTCAATGTTAAATACCTCATCTACGATTTTTTTTGTACCTTTTTGTGGTTTAACAGTTAAGGTAAAATCTTTAGGATCGGTAAATCTTTCACTAGAAAAAATAAACTTTGCTGTATCAATTATCTGATTATCAAGTAAATCTGTTGCAGTGATATAAGCAATTATAGAATCTTGAACTTCAATTTCTTCTTCAGCTACAATTTCTGTTTGATCTTTATCTTTTTTCTTCCTTTTTTTCTTCTTCTTTACCTGTACTGTGTTTTTTTCTTTTTTAGCATTAGGCTCTTCTTCTTTTTTAGTAAGGTTATTTATATTATAAAGTCTAACTAATTCATTTTCAATACCATAAATAATAGAGTCTTGCATCAAAGAATCTTCAAAAGTTAATTGAATATCTTTTAATGGTTTTGAGAAAGTTAATTCTACATATTGGTTTCGACTTACTGCCCTTGTAAAAGTGAGTTCTTTATTATCGTATGAAGCTACTTTAAAATCTAGGTTTGTTATCACAGTATCTAATTGTATATTTTCTGTAATGAAACCTATTTTTTCTTCTTCGTCTTTTGTGTATTTATAATTATTGTCTTCTTCTGCTAAAGCGAATATCTGATACTCTCCTTCTTTAATATTTTCGACTATATAACTTCCATCTTTCTCTATCTTAGATAAATAATAAGGATCTTGAACGCTAAGTGTATCTTCTGGTCTAAGTAACATTACAGTAGCGTTTTCAGGAGGTATACCAGTAAAGAGATCAGCAACGGTACCTTCAATACTTAGTGAATCAATAAAATTACCAGTACTAAAGGCCACCTTTACATTTTTCGCTATATTTTTCTCGGTAATATCTACTACAGCATCTCTAAGATTTATCGTATATGTAGTATTTTCATCAAAAGCTTCTTCAAAGTCTATAATAACTCTGTTCTTTTTTACACGAGATTCATATTTAAGGTTTTCAGTTTGTGGAGTAATTAAAAGCTGTTTATATATATTATCTAGTTCTACTGCTTCATCAAAAAGAAATTGAACTGTTCTCCCTTTATAATTTTTACTACCAGTCACAGGAATAGTAGATATTAATTCTGGTTCTTTTTCATCTTTTGGTCCACCAGGAGGAGGTTGAACACTTGCACATCTGGTTAAAAATAGCACGGTAAATACTATTAAAGAATATAAAAAAAAATTCTTCATCTTTAAATGGTTATACTATTTAGTGTTTGTCTGTTTAAACTATAATTATTTATTAATTTGTTTTTAAAGTTTGGCTTTCTATATAAACCATTAAAATAGAGATATCCGCTGGACTAACTCCACTAATTCTAGAAGCTTGACCTATGGTTTTTGGCTTAATCTTCAATAATTTCTCTCTTGCTTCATTAGATAGGGCTTTTATCTGTGCATAATTAAGAGAGTCTTTTATCTGAAGATTTTCCAGCTTATTAAGTTTGAGAGCTACCTTTTCTTCTTTTTCTATGTAATTCTCATACTTTAAAAGAATTTCAGTTTGTTCTTTCACTAAATCATCATACTTCGCTACCCTTTCTTTTATTACGGGGTTACAATTCTGAATATCAGAAAGTCTAACTTGTGGTCTCTTTAAAACCTGAGCCATTTTAACTTTTTGTTCTAATGGAGCTGAATTTAAGGTTTTAAGTGTTTCATTTACTTCTTGAGGTGCTATACTTTCATTTTTAAGAAATTCAGTCAGTTCTATTACGTTAATTTCTTTATCTTTCACTTTGTCTAATCGTTCTTTAGAAGCAAGACCTAAATCATATCCTTTTTGAGTAAGGCGAACATCAGCATTATCTTGTCTTAGTAGAATTCTATATTCTGCTCTAGATGTGAACATCCTATAAGGTTCATTGGTACCTTTGTTAATTAAATCGTCTATTAATACACCGATATATGCTTCTGATCTTTTTAGTATAAAGCTTTCTTTATTATTTACTTTTTGGAATGCATTAATTCCGGCCATTAAACCTTGTGAAGCGGCTTCTTCATATCCTGTTGTACCGTTAATTTGCCCTGCAAAGAATAAGTTTTCTACAACCTTTGTTTCTAAAGAGAGATTAAGCTGTGTGGGTGGAAAGAAATCATACTCAATTGCATAGCCTGGTCTGAACATTAGTGCATTTTCGAATCCTTTTATTTTCCTCAATGCCTCGTACTGCACTTCAAATGGCAATGAAGTAGAAAAACCATTCACATATACTTCTACAGTATCCCAACCTTCAGGTTCTACAAATATCTGATGGCGGTTTCTTTCTGCGAATCGATTGATTTTATCTTCTATAGAAGGGCAGTATCTTGGTCCAAGACCTTGTATTCTACCATTAAACATAGGAGAACGATCGAAACCTTTCTTTAAAGTGTCGTGTACTTCTTCATTTGTATAGGTAATAAAGCAGCTTCTTTGTTTAGTAAGTGATGAAGTTTCATCAGAGTAAGAGAATTTACCAGCTCCTTCATCACCCTTTTGCTCTTCCATTACAGAATAATCGATACTTCTGCCATCTACTCTAGGTGGAGTCCCGGTTTTCATTCTTCCAGACTCGAAACCTAATTCCACTAATTGCTCTGTAAGTCCCTTTGAGGCTCTATCCCCTGCTCTACCACCCCCAAAGTTTTTCTCTCCTATATGTATTAACCCATTTAAAAATGTTCCATTAGTGAGAACTACTGCTTTAGCATTAAATTCAATGCCTAAAGCTGTTTTTACTCCACATACTTTATCATTCTTAACTATAAGCTCAGTAACCATTTCTTGCCAGAAATCTACATTAGGGTTTTTCTCTAGAGCCATCCTCCACTCTTCTGCAAATCTCATTCTATCACTTTGTGCTCTCGGACTCCACATTGCTGGACCTTTTGATCTATTTAAGATTCTAAATTGAATCATAGATTTATCTGTAACTATCCCACTCATTCCTCCTAAAGCATCAATCTCTCTTACAATTTGCCCTTTCGCTACACCTCCCATCGCAGGATTACAACTCATCTGTGCAATCTTGTTCATGTCCATAGTAACTAATAAAACTTCTGCACCAAGTGTTGCAGCAGCATTAGCAGCCTCACATCCTGCATGCCCTGCTCCAACTACAATCACATCATAATTACTTTTCATGTTTATGTCTTTTATCAATTAAATTGAATGTTCCACGTGGAACATTTCTATTTTTCCAAATACGATTAATTTTATGTTTAAATATGGAATCTCAAGATATCCACTAAAAGCAAAGTTACTAGCATTTAATTAATTGTTTTTACTAATCTTTCAATTAAGTATTTTGATACATAAGTAATAAAGGATAGATAAATAAAATTGGTTTATTTAAGATTAATAAAAAAAGTTAAAAGTGGATTATAATCTGAGTATACAAATAGATTATGAGGTTTTATGTGAAATAATTAATCTTTAATCAGGTAATTCATTCAACTATATAAGGTATGTGTTTTTAGATATTCATGTGATTATTTAATTATATCTTCTTCAGTTGAGATTAAAGCATAATAGGTATATATTTCTATGTCACTTTGTATAGCTCTTTATATACTTGTTATTAAATGATCAAGTAAATTGATATATCTTCTATTCAAAAAAATATTAGCAGATATATAATTTAAATATGATTTAGACCCAAATATATTTAATGCTTAAGTGTATTTTGATCAGACTGTAAGTGTTAAGGAATATAATTAAAGTATGAGTTTTTATATTAATTCGCGGCACATTCAGTTTTGTAGACTTTCTATTAACTAATGGAAGTTGGAAAGGTGATAATTAGATAAGCATTAATTCAGATTGTAAGTCTGTTTTCATAAAGGTTAATAAAGAGATTAATATTATATATCTATTCTAGATACTAAAAATTAATAAATTGGAAACTGAAAGTGGTGAGTACGAGAGATTCACAGTTTACTAATATTGTATGTTTTAGATATAGTTGTTTTTATAGAATCCATAAAAGTGTTGACCTCACTAGCTATCCTATTCTCTTTAAGTGGTTGGATACTGTAAGAATTTAATTTAAAAATTATCTCCTTATGAGATAGCAACGGAAATTAAACTATTCTAGACTAGAAATGAAAAATGGCAGTGCGTGGTAATTAGAACTGATTTTTTTATTATATAGTAATTGGAATTTAACTTTTTGAAGTTATCTGATTTCTTTGTTTTGTATAACCCGGTACCTTGCAGAAGTGAAGAAGTTGGTATGAAAAACAAATTTGTGGTCTAATGAAACAGCCATCTTCTTTATGTAATTGATTTAGTTAATTCTTTTGTAAATCTCAATGTATCCTTTTCTTTCAAAACTATGTGGATCTGTAATTATATCTTCTTTTTTAAAAACTTTTAATTCTTGCTGGTTTATATTGATTATGCTTATGTGAGTTGTTCTATAACTTTTCTCATTATTATAGATATGTTCACTTCTAAGTTTTATGATTTTATCCGATGGATCTAGTTCCCATCTACCCGACATAATTGTATTGTCTTTAACTTTTATTTGAAAGGTTTGATCGGAATAGAAGTACATAAAAATATTTTTTGCCTCTAGGTCAGATTCTGTAATTCCTTTTTCATCTTCGAGAGTGTACCATATATCATTAAAGTATTCTGGAATGATTTCTTTATATGAGTCAATTTGCCACTCTCCTATTAATTGAGTTTTATTATTAGTATCACTTTCTATAAAGGATAATTGAAATGGAGTTTTTTCTCCTTGCCAATTATAAGTGTAGCCATCAATTACATTTGCAGAAATATTTTCTAGAATGAACAATTGGTGATAATTAGACTCAAAATTATTTATCATTAGAAAGTTATTTCCTTCGAAGTAGTTAAGTCCCCAAAAGCCATATTTATACTTTGTAAAGTAGTTGTTCTTTTTATTAAATAATTCAATATCATATAAATCACTATGAAATTCTGTATGAACGATGCTAGAGTCTAAAGAATTTTTAAAGTCATATAAAACTGAATCGCTACCCAGCCAAGCATGATTTATTAGTTTTTCTTTAAGTTCTTCTGTTAGGTTTGGGTTAGTTTGATTTATATGTGTAAATGTGATATGTGAATTCTTATTTAATTCTACTTCCAATTCACTTTCGTTGATGGATTTTATTTGAAGTAGATTGCTACTTATACTATCACTGATATTTATCCTATTTCCATTAATAGTATAAGTTGAAAATTTACTAGCATTTGTTCCAATAACATGAAACTTGACTTTACTTGTATTTGTGAAAGTTAAAGCTTGTGGTAAAATATGGCTGCTATTACTTTCATTTTCAACTTTTATTGGAATCCAAGTTTTTGAGGTGAGTAGGTTATTATAATTATTACAGCTCGTGAGTAAAAACAAAATAATAATATTGGAAAGGTATTTCATTTAAAAATAAAATGATTGTTTAAGTATAACTTATTGATAGTCAGATATTAATGCTTTATTTTAAATAAAAAAAGACTCTCTTAAATCAGTTTAGGAGAGTCTTCTTTGTTTAAATAAAATTTAGTCTTAAATAAATTTTCTTTTAGATAATGCAGCAGTTTCTTCTTGCCGCATTATTTCTTTATCAGCTTTAGATTTATCATTAAAGCCAACTAAATGTAGAAAGCCATGAATAATAACTCTATGTAATTCGTCTACAAAAGAAATATTTAGATTATCTGCATTTTCTTGTACTCTATCTACACTTATAAAAATGTCTGTATCTATCTCATTAGATACATCACTATTGTTAAATGTAACTATATCAGTATAGGTATCATGTTGCAGGTATTGCAGATTGATTTCATGTAAATAAGTATCACTGCAAAAAATAACATTTGCATTTGAGATACTGTAATTGTTCTTTTGGACTATTTCTGAAATCCAATCTGCAACTAATGAAGAGTTATGAAGCTCAAAGTCGTTTAAGTCTTCATAAAAAAAAATATATCACTTTTTCCCATCTCGCTCAATTTAAGCATTCATGTAGAATATCATTTTTATCTCTGAACCGTTGGATAAAAATTTCACTTCGTCAGCAAGATGTTTGATAAGGAATATTCCCCGCCCTCCAGGATTATCGATATTTTCTGGTGCAGTCGGATCAGGGAGCTTACTATAGTCAAAGCCCTTGCCTTCATCTTTTACTATGAAGTTGATATTAGAATTATCTACCTCCAAAGCAAGATGGACGTTTTTATTTTTATCATTCTTGTTTCCGTGAATAATGGCATTATTCACCGATTCAGTCACGGCAATCATAATGTTGCCATAAATGTCATCATTAAAATTAAAAGTTTCCCTTGCGTGGTCGATAAAACTTTCTACAATCCTGATGTTATCTATCAGCGAAGGAATCTTGAGTTTTAATGAATTGCTCATCTTTTCAATCAAGTTACTTCTAATTTTTAATTTTCTTAAAATATTCATTCACCTGCTTCTTATAATATTGATTTAAAGAAGTCGGTATCGTCTTTAATAACTCTATCTGCATCTCTTTGAGTTTCAAATACTCTGAGAAATCTTCAGGAGCATTTTTTTGTAAATCCTGCTCAGCAGTTTTTGCTTCGCGCTTATTATCTAGTTCACGTTCTTTCTCTGCTTTTTCAGATTCGAGTAATCTTGTAAGAATTTGCGCTTGTCTTTCAAGTAATTCATCTGTTACCCTTTTATTTACAAGATCTTCTTCTGTTTTCTCCATGTTTTCAAGAAGTTCTTTATATCCTCCATTTCCATCTTCTCCGTTTTCTCCTTCTTGACTACCTCCTTCCTCTTTACCATTTTCGTTTGATCCATTTTTAGGCTCTCCGTTTTCTCCCATCTTACCTTGCCCCATTCCTTTTTTCATGGAATTTCGAATCATTTCTTGTTCTGCTGCTAACTTAGCTAATTCTTCTGATAATTGTCTGCCTGACTTTCCACTCTTTTTCAGGTTTTCTATTTTTTTATTCAATTGTTTCTGAAGATCACTCATTTTTGGACTACCTCCCTGCTTTTCCGACATTTGTTGTCCGCTCATTGACTGACTCATCTGCTGTTGCATTTGCTTCAGAATATCATTGAGTAAAAGTGCTAAGTTATTTATGGATGTCATAGCAAATTGCTGTTTACTTGCTGCGATTTCTGGCGTGCGTTTTTTTATCGCATCCATACTTTCATCCATGTATTTATTCATTTGAGTAACCTCTCTGGTTACAAAAGACTCAATTTGGAAAACTCTTTTGGAAAGTGCAACTAAACTGTCTTCAATTATTTTTGCATCATCTTTTAATTTGAGTTGATCTTGGCTTAACTTAATAAATTTAGGATCAATTCTCTTCACTTTCTGAAACTCTAGCATCACATCTTCTTGGTCGAAAGAAAGTGTAATTAAGTTTTCTAGAATTTTTCTTAGGTCATCGTAGTTCTCATTCATTTGCTGCATTTCCATCGATTGCTGCATTTGTTGCATTTTCTGAGCCATTTGCTCCATTTGCTCAGACATTTTTTGTTGAGATTCTGATGCCTTCTTTTGTTTTTGTTGTTCTAGATTTTCTTGAAGATTTTGTTGCTCTTGCTCAATATTCTGTTCCTGTTTATCAAACTGCTCAAGATCTTTCTTGTTTTCGAGTGACTCATTAATATCATTTAATTCGTCCATCTCTTTTTTAATGTCTTCAAAATCTTCGTTTAACTCGTCTTGCTTTTCTTTTATCTCTTCAAGGTCTTTATTTTTTGCCTCTTTCGTTTCATCAGCAAGTTTTTCCTGATTTTCAGCAATTTCTTCTAGTTCTTTAGCTATTTCTTCTGCCTTAGTGTCGAACTTAAGTTTTTTAAATAATTCTAGAGCTCTTTCTAATTCTTTTTCCAGAGTTTCTTCTTTTAGCTGAATATTGTCCAGTTTTTCTTGAAGTTCCTGATTAATATAATTTTGCTCTAAAAGCTCATTAAGTTCTTCATACAATTTCTTAGTTTCTTCGTCGAGCAACTCATCCATTAACTTTTGTAATTGCTCTGCTTTTTGAGCTAGCTTTTCGTTTTCTTGATTGAATTTTTGACTTTGCTGATTAAACTGCTTGTTGAGGTTTTTTAGTTTTTCTATTTCTTTTTTTACATCCTCGTTTTCTTCAAGTAGTTTCTCTATGTTTTTCTTGTCTTGCCAATCAAGCTTTTTCTTTCCTTTTAATTTATTTTGAAGGTCTTCAATATCTTTATTTAAATCTTCTGTTTTATTGAGTGATTCTTCTAGTTGGTCTTGTGTTTCTTGGCTGTTTTTTGCTAACTCTGCTTTAAACTCTTCTTTCGATGGCAGCTTAAATCGGAATACAGAAGATTTGCTACTTTTTCTTCCATTTACTCCATCATTATCCCAAACTTGAATAAAATATTCCAACTTCTCACCTTGCTTAATCTCTAACTCATTGATATCCAGTTTATAAAAGAAACTTTGGTTAATTACTTCTGGATTAAAGTTAAGATTTATAGACTCAAACTTTTCATTCTCACTATTCAAATTCGGATCACTAATTTTATATCTCAATTGTAAAGAAGTGATACCGTAATCGTCTCCAATATTTCCACCAAGAACCAGATAGTCATACATTACAGTATCTTCAAATTGTCTAACTGAAATTGAAGGAAACTCATCTGGAATTACATTCATATAATATTCGATTACATCTTTGTTTTGGCTATAATCGTTTTTGAGTAAAATCTGATAAATACCAGCTTTATCTGCAGTTTTATTAAAACTGAATATATCTTCATCATTTTTCTCAGCTTTAATTTCGTCTTCGTCATTAAAGTTTACAGCTAACTCTTTAGCTTCCAGCGTTTTAAATTGCCAGTTAACTTTTGTTCCTTCTGGTACAATTAAATTACCTGTGTTTTCAATTCTTTCAGATTGCTTATTTACATATGCTGGATATTCTAAATAAACACTAAAGTTTCTTAAACTTGGTCTGGTAAGCACTTCCAAATCGTAAGAGTCTGATTCAAAACCAGATGCTTCGAAATGGAAACTAATAGGTCTTTGTATTTTTCTGAAGTTGAAAGTAAAAGAACTTGCATCATCAGTATTCATTTTTAATTTTCTTCCATCAGAAGTAATGATCTGCACAGATTGAGGTAGTGCAGAACCTTCCATTTTTACTTTTAATTCGAAATCGTCGTTTTTAAAAGTTTTTAAATCTTCATTTTGAATAATGAAATTGAAAGGAGCTTTTAACTCATACTTTTCAGTATAATTGATTATTCTTGGAGTGCTAACAATAAAAAAATCTGGTTTAACCAGTAAAGTAATAATTATAAATACAATAGGGATTGTAAGGTATTTGAGGTATTTCTTATTTGTTCTTAAATCAATTGCATCGGCAAATTTGATTCCTGTAATACCTGTTTCCCTTTGTTGAAGACTAGCATCAATCAAGTCGGTATTTTTTTCCATACTTTCCAGTTGAAGTGCATTTAGCAACTTGTCTTTAATTTGTGGAAAGTAAGAACCGATTTGAAAAGCAGCATCTTGATCACTTATTTGCTGCTGTTTGTTAAGTAATTTGTAGAGTGGCTTAAATATCCAGTAATAAAAAGATGCTCCCAGAGCTAAAATTAAAGTGTAAAAGAAAATGGCTCTCGGAACAGTGCTGAAATTCCCTAAGTACTCAAGAATATTTACAAAGTAGAAAATTGCTAAAAAAATAGAGATAGCAGAGATGCTACCTTTAATGATAAGATTGAGATAATACTTTCTCTTATAATCTTCAATATTTTTCTTGAGCATAGGTGAAAAAGTTGAGACACTAAACTTTACTACGATTTCTTAATAAAACCAAGTAAAGTTTAGTGAGGTTTCATTTAAAAAACAAGTTTCTTGTTATTTAACCTTCCTGATCAGTCTCTTTTTTTACAGGGACCATGTACACTTGTGTAAAATCTCTGTATTGCATTGGATTATTCGGGAAGTTTTTAACATAAGATTGTAATAGTCTGTATCCTTCGTCATACCAAAGCATAAGTACAGGAGCATCTTTCATGAGTAATTTTTCTGCAATCATGAAATTTTTATTTGCCTCTGTTTCATTTAATGAATTTAATGCTTTTTCATAGTATTTGTCAAATTCCGGATTATTATATCTTGTAAAATTCGGATAAGACTTATCTTCCAAGTTTTCAGGAAGGTTTTTGCTGTAGAAAAACCACAAGAAGTTTTCAGGACTTGGGTAATCTGCTACCCATGCTAATCTTAAAAGATCAAAACTACCTGATAAACTTTTTTCTGTAATTTGTGATATAGGAGCAACATTAATATTGATGTTGATGTTCAAATGATCTTTTAATTGTTTTTGAACTTCAGTTGCTACGTTTGTATATCTCTCACCTTCAGCATTTAAATCTAAAGTAACTTCTGGAAATCCTTTACCTTCTGGATACCCTGCTTTTTTAAGATATAGTCTTGCTGAATCTAAATTAAAGTTATAACCTTGTATTTGAGTAATGTCGTAATTTCTGAATGATGGAGGAGTAAAACCATATTTTCCGATATCATATCCCTCTCCATTTAAAACATAGTCAAGTATTTTTTCGCGATCAATAGCAAAAGACAATGCTTTTCTCACATTAATATCAGTAAAGATTCCTTTAAAGTTATTGAAAGCTAGATACTGAGTAGACATTTCTGCTTCTCTTTGAAGCTCAAATTGTGGAGCAGTTCCATCTTCGTTTGTAGCGGCATCGTCTAATATTTCTATGATATGATCTGTTGGTAGACGATACATCATATCAAGGTTGCCTTTTTTAAATTCCATCAATTCAATTTTTTTGTCTTTTAGGAATCTTACATTAATGGCAGAAAGGTAAGGTAGTTTGTTTCCAAATTCGTCTGTTTTATAATAGTTTTCATTTCTTTTAAGAAGAATAGAAATGTCCTCATCAATCATATCGATATTGAACGGACCAGTTCCTACACATTTAATTCTCATTTCATCACCGTATTTTTCAACAGCTTCTTGAGGATAGATAAATGCACCTGGTCTCGCAAGATTGAAAAGAAAAACTGAATTAGCTTTTAATAACTCTATTTCTACAGTGTAATCATCTAGAGCTTTTACACCTTCTAAATCAATATTTGGCGTATTGCCACCTTTTGTTGCTTTGTAATATTCATCAGCACCTTTTACAATTCCTGAGAATAAATTAAAACTTAAGTTATTTTTATCTTGAGTACATAACCTTTTAAAGCAATACAAAACATCAGCAGATGTAAACTCTCTTCCTTTTCCTCCTTCGAAACACTCGTCATCGTGGAAAAATACTCCTTGTCTTAAGTGAAAGGTATATTTTGTTTGGTCGTCGCTAACCATGTATGATTCAACCAAGCCAGTTTCTACGTGAGTAATATCAACTTGATTGAATTTAAACAGACCTTCATAAACTTGGGAAGCGACTCTGTAAGAATAAACATCGATTATACTAAGTGGATTTAAAGATTTTATGTACTCAGATTCATTTAGTTTGAACATGCCTCCATAAAACCTACCTCCTTTCATCTCTTTTAACTCATATATATTTTCTTCAGGCGCGCTTGGAGTACACGCAGAAAACAGGAGTCCGGAGATCACAAAAATTTTCAGGAAATGTTTCATTGTATATAATTATCAATTTAAATACTGATTTTTTTACCTAGAACTTCCAACGTACAAACTAGAAGTAAATTTGCAGGTTTCTATTTCTACGATGAGCAATTAGGTTAAGTATTTGCAAAATCAGTTTTCGTAGATTAATTGATAAAATTTATATACAATGAAACTTAATTGTTATTCAAAAGTCATTTTGATCTTAATTGGACAATGGTCCGAATGAATCACATCCATTAAAATATCACTTTCAGTAAGTCTATTATTTAGGCTAGTGGTTGTCATAAAATAATCGATGCGCCAACCTTTGTTATTCTTTCTTGCTCCAGCTCTGTAACTCCACCAGCTGTATTTGTGTGGGTCTTTATTAAAGTGACGATAGGCATCGGTAAAACCAGACTCGATAAATTTAGTTACCCAAGCTCTTTCTTCTGGAAGAAAACCTGAAGATTTTTTGTTGCTAACCGGATTATGAATGTCTATTTCTTTATGGCAAATATTGAAATCGCCACATATAATTATATTTTCTCTTTCCTTTTTTAACTCATTTATATAATCAAAAAAGTCATCTAGCCATTTGTACTTAAAGGTTTGTCTTATATCTCCACTAGTACCAGATGGCATGTATGTATTTATTAAGGTAATATCACCAAAATCTAGTCTGATTAATCTTCCTTCAAAATCATAGATTTCATTATCCATTCCATAAACTACATTATCAGGTGTTTTTTTAGTTAGAACTGCTACTCCACTATACCCTTTTTTTTCTGCAGGAAACCAATAATGCTCATAACCTAATTCTGAAAAAATAGTAGTATCTATTTGATCAGGTGAAGCTTTAATTTCTTGTAAACATATAATGTCTGGATTCTCTTCTACTAGCCATTCAGCAAAACCTTTTTTTAATGCGGCTCTAATTCCATTAACATTATAGCTGATTAAACTAACCATGTGTGTTTTTGTGATTTGAATTATAAAATGAAATTACTGTGGCTTAATAAAACTTTACCACTGTACTTCTTTCTCAAAGTATTCAATAATATGCATTTTTAGAAAATCTTCTTGTGATAGAAGATCGATAAAAGGTAGCTTTTTTTTGAGTTCCCAATGGGGCCAACCGTTATCATCTAATCCGATTAATTCGTAATAACCAGAAAAAGAAAGTGCCTTACATATTGCTATATGCATTAAGTCTTGTTTTTCTTCTTTGCTAAAATATTGCATACCCTGTCCTAACTCCTGAATTCCAATAAGAAATAAAACAGCATTTAAATCTGGCTTTTTTACTCCCATATTTCTGGAAATTTTTGCAGTTAGTACATCCCACTGTTGTTCAACTGAAAGCTGGTCTTTGAATCTGGAAAGATCCATATAATTTTTATTTTTCGTTTAAAACTTCTTCAAGATAATCATAGCCTCTTCTCAAATGAGGAATTACAATTGTGCCACCTACAAGTGTAGATAATGACATGGCTTCTAGAATTTCTTCTTTGCTCAAACCGGTTTCTACACATTTTTCTATATGATATTTAACACAATCGTCGCAGCGAAGTACCAATGAACAAGTTAAACCAATTAATTCTTTAGTCTGCACATTCAGTTTACCTTCTTTGTAAGCCAAAGAATCTAAACTGAAAATTCTTTTCACTACTTTATCATCTGAGTTGATCAGTTTTTCATTCATTTTACTTCTGAATGATCTAAACTCTTCAATCTTATTCATTGCAGTATAATAAAAATTTAAAATAAAGTTTTTAGTTTAAGTATTTATCTAGAATAAACTAGTGTTTTTTGTAATTTATTAATTCAAAAATAGTAATGATTCGTGATTTTATTTCATTACTTTTTCCTGCTTCTTGTGTTTGTTGCAATGAACTTACTAATGAAGCAGAAAAATTTATTTGCACTAATTGTAGAGCTGAGTTACCTACAACAGATCATTACCTATATAATGAGAATGATTTTAAGGCAAAGTTTTATGGCAAATTGCCAGTTCAACATGCATTCGCTTATTTAAGATATGTTAGACCCGGAAAAGTTCAACAATTGCTTCACCATTTAAAATATAAAGGTGTTGAAGAAATAAGTGAGTTGTTAGGTAATTGGCATGGAGCTCAAATACAATCGTGTAACTATATCGAAAACATAGATATGGTTGTGGCGATTCCATTACATAAACATAAACTCAGAAAAAGAGGCTACAATCAGGTAGATGGTTATGCCAGAAGAATTGCTACTTATTTAAATATATCTTATAATGCTAATGTACTAAGTAGAAAAACAGATACAAAGACGCAAACCAAGAAAAGCCGATTTGATAGATGGATGAATGTGAGTGAAATATTTTTTGTTGAAAAACCTGAATTGGTAAAGGGAAAACATATACTAATAGCCGATGATGTAGTAACTACAGGTTCAACTCTTGAGGCTTGTGGTGTAAAATTATTAGAAGCTGGAGCTTCAAAAATTAGCTTTTCTGCCATAGCTACTGCATAATTATTTTACCTTCTTGTTTTCTTTCTCTATAAAAATTTAGTTTGGGCTGCTTATCTTTATCTGTTCCTATTTTTTTAGAAGAATAAATACATGATCAGCATATATCAGAATAAAGAGAAACTGAAGTGGATAATTGTTGCAATTGCTTTATTGATAGGTTTATTCTCACTTTTTTATACAAACTCATTAGTTCAACATTTAGCAGATCGAGAAAAAAAACAGATTAATTTATTTGCTAGTGCCCTAGAGTTTGTTGTAACCTCAGCCAGTGATGAAGAACTCAATTTCGTGTTTACAGAAATTATACATACAGAATTATCTGTACCTTGTATTGTAACAGACGATAAAGGTGAACCAATTCACTGGAGAAATATTGACGTTTCGCCTAATCTTAGTGCCGAAGAAGAAAATAAATTGCTTTTAAAGCATATCGAAAAAATGAAAGAGGTTTACGAGCCAATTGAAATGGACCTCGGCCCAGATTTTAAGCAATACATTTATTATGATAATTCAGAAGCTATCGTACAGCTTCGGTATTTTTCGTATATGCAGATTACTGGTATTGCTATTCTTTCGGTATTAGCCTACTTTGTTTTTAGTTCTACAAGACGGGCAGAGCAAAACAGAGTTTGGGTTGGCTTAGCTAAAGAAACAGCCCACCAGTTAGGTACACCTATTTCTTCATTAATGGCGTGGATAGAATTTTTTAAAGCAGATGAAAATTTTGATCAAAGTATAATCCCTGAGTTAACCAAAGATTTGCAACGTCTCGAAATGATTACTGCAAGGTTTTCAAGCATAGGTTCGGAGCCTTCTTTGGTAGAAGAGAATGTATTGGAAGCTGTAGAGAATATAGTAAATTATCTGCAAAAGAGAGTTTCCACTAAAGTAAAATTTAGCATTACTCCTAAGATTGAACATGACATGATGGCAAAAATAAATATTCCATTGTTTGAGTGGATTATTGAAAATATTTGTAAGAATGCAGTCGATGCCATGAGTGGTGTAGGTAAGATTGATATTTATCTAAGAAATTCTAAAGATCATAGGTTTCTCTATATTGATATAAGTGATACCGGTAAGGGCATACCAAAATCAAAAATTAAATCCATATTTCAACCAGGGTTTACTACTAAAAAGAGAGGTTGGGGTTTAGGTCTTACCTTAGTAAAAAGAATCGTTGAAAATTATCACCGAGGAAGAATTTTTGTTCTAAAATCTGAAATTGATGTAGGAACTACGTTTAGAATTTCTTTCCCAAAAGATTGATTAAATTAGATTAGCCAACACACATTGATATTTATAGTTTTCTATAAAAATAGATAACACATGAAACCACTGAAGATAATTGAAACAGGTGATGGTTCACACACCTTGTTTAATGAAGCATTGAATGAAACCTACCATTCAACACATGGAGCTCTCACAGAGTCAAAACATGTTTTTATAAAAGAAGGATTATCCTATTATTCTGAAAAAAAACCTGATCAAAAAAAAATATCGATTTTAGAGATTGGTTTTGGAACTGGCTTAAATGCGATGCTTACATTGCAAGCTGCTATAGAAAAAGACTTAGAAGTTTTTTATTACACACTGGAGCCCTACCCCGTAGAAACTGAAGTAATTGAAAAGCTAAATTACAAATCACTTTTTGAGCTAACTTATCAACCATACTACAATCAATTACATGAATTACCTTGGGAAGTAGAAAATAAAGTTGTAGAAAACTTTAGTATAGTAAAGACCACAACTGGTCTAGAAAACCTTTCTTTTTCAGAGCAGTTTGATTTGGTTTATTTTGATGCTTTTGCCCCAAGAAAGCAACCAGAACTTTGGGAAGTAGAATCTTTGCAAAATGCAATAACTTCATTAAAAACAAAAGGTGTTTTAGTTACTTATTGCGCAATGGGTGTCTTCAAAAGAAATTTAAAATCTTTAGAAATGACAGTCGAATCTATTCCCGGCCCTCCTGGTAAAAGAGAAATGACGCGAGGAATTAAATAATCATTATCTATATATTTTTTCAACTTATATCATGTACAATTCAGCTAAATGTATTCTCTCTAGAGAGAGTAATTCTTCTTTGTTATTTGTAAAGTTTTTAAGAAAAGATCTAGCAATAAGCTGTTCAAAAACTTGCACAAACTTTATCAAAATATTTCTTTCTTTAACTTTCTTGATCAGTATAGATGCAAATGCCCAATTAGACTCTCTTTTGAGTGGTTTTAAAGCATATGGAGGAATTGATGTATATTATTCTTACGGTTTTAATGATCCTGCATCAGGAAACAGACCTGGTTTTTTATACTCCCACACTAAAACCAATGCAATTAATGTAAACACAGCTTACTTGGGTTTAGCCTACGAAAAAAATCTAGTACGTGGAAATTTTGCATTAGTTGCTGGTGATTATGCAGTGAGTAATTATGCTGCAGAAGAGCAATTGTTTCAGAATGTGTTAGAGGCAAATGTAGGTTTTAAAATTAAAGATGGATTATGGTTAGATGCCGGAATTTTTCCATCTCACATTGGAATTGAAGGAGCGATAGGTCCAAATAATCCAAATCTTACGAGAAGTTTAGTGGCGCATAATTCTCCGTTTTATGAATCGGGTGTAAAGCTTTCTTATCAAATAAATGATAAGTGGTTTGCTTCTTTCTTAGTTTTAAATGGTTGGCAAAATATTAAAGAAAATAATGACAATAAAGCATTAGCAACACAAGTCACTTTTACTCCTAATAGTACTTTAACTTTTAACTCAAGTTCTTTTTTTGGAGAAGGAAATAATACACCCGATGGAGTTGAAAGTTTCAGAATTTTTCACAACCTTTATGTAATCTGGCAACCATCAGAAAAATTATATACTGCACTAGCTTTTGACATTGGCTCAGACAAACTAGAAACACGAAACAATGGTGATTTTACAAGTTGGTGGGGTACTGTATTTTTAATAAACTATTCATTAAGTAATTACTGGAAAGTAACCGGCAGACTAGAACACTTTAACGATCCTGATCGAGTAATAATGAACATCTACCCCGTTGAGCACAAAATTAGTAGTGTTTCTGCCGGACTAGATTACTCACCAGTTTCTAATGCATTTTTTAGAATTGAAGGAAAGTTGTTAACGGCATCAGAAAATCTATTTGAAAAAGATCAGGACGATGAATCTGTAAGAGGTTCAGAAAATTTTGCCATTACAGCTTCTATTGGAGTTAATTTCTGATTTCGTATTAAATAATGTTAAATAAGACAGAATAATTAACTCTCATTTTCGCAACCCGTTATAATATCTTATTCTTGATTTAATTTTTTTCTTATACAAGTAATTCTTATGCAAAGATATAATATCCTATGGGCTGATGACGAGATTGATCTTCTCAAGCCACATATAATGTTTTTAAATAAAAAAGGCTACGACATTACAGGTGTTAATAGTGGCGCTGATGCGATAGAGAAGTGTGAACACGAAAACTACGATGTAATTTTTCTGGATGAAAATATGCCAGGAATGAATGGTATCGAAACGCTTACTCAGATTAAGCAGATTAGACCAAATATTCCTGTAATTATGATCACCAAAAGTGAAGAGGAACACATAATGGAAGAAGCTATTGGAGCCAAGATTGAAGATTACCTCATTAAACCAATCAATCCTAATCAGATTTTACTTTCAGTAAAGAAAACTCTTGATAAGAAAAGAATCGTAAGCGAAAGAACTAACCATAGTTACCAGCAAGATTTCCAGAAAATAAGCATGGCATTTTTTGATGACATGGATTATAGCGATTGGGTAGAAATTTATAAAAAGCTTGTTTATTGGGATCTGGAAATTAACGATACAGAAAACAAGAGCATGATGGATGTGCTCGATATGCAAAAAACAGAAGCCAATGTAAACTTTACCAAGTTTATTAAAGATAATTACGAAAGCTGGATAAACGATGAGGTAGACGACAGACCAATTCTTTCTCATGAATTAATGAAAGAAAAAGTTTTTCCTGAATTAGATAATGAGAATCCTGTCTTTTTTATAGTAATAGATAACCTTAGGTTTGATCAATGGAAAGTACTTGAGCCATTAATTTCTGACTACTATAATGTAGAAGAGGAATCTACTTACTATTCTATATTACCTACAACTACAGCTTACGCTAGAAATTCAATTTTCTCAGGTATGTTGCCATCTGATATGGCCAAGCATGATAGCGATATCTGGTTGGGAGATGATGAAGAAGGAGGTAAAAACAACAATGAGGAAGAATTTCTTTTAAGACAATTAAAGAGAAGAAGAATAAATGCAAAAGCATCTTATAATAAAGTAATTCATGTAAACCAAGGTAAGCATGTGCTTGATAATATTCATAATTTGATGAATAACAAGCTAAATGTGATAGTTTACAACTTTGTAGATATGCTATCTCATGCTCGTACCGATACTGAAATGATTAGAGAGCTAGCACCAGATGAACCAGCATACCGTTCGTTAACATATTCATGGTTTATGCACTCTCCCCTACTCGAAACACTAAAAGTTTTAGCAAGTAAAAAAGCGAAAGTTGTTATTAGTACAGACCACGGTACTATTCGTTGTAAAAGACCTTATAAAATAATTGGTGATAGAAATACAAATACCAATTTAAGATATAAGCAAGGTAAAAACTTAAGCTTTGATAAGAAAAACGTACTTGTAGCAGATAATCCAAATGCGTTTTATTTGCCTAAGATCAATGTATCTACTTCTTATGTTTTTGCTACAGAAGATTATTTCTTTGCATATCCAAATAATTACAATCACTATGTTAAGTATTATAAAGATACATTTCAGCATGGTGGTATCTCATTAGAAGAGATGATTATACCTTGTGTAAAACTTTCAGCAAAATAAGAGAGTTAAACAAATAAGCTAAATTTATGAAGGT
Organism: Chondrinema litorale; assembly: GCF_026250525.1. GTDB lineage: Bacteria > Bacteroidota > Bacteroidia > Cytophagales > Flammeovirgaceae > Chondrinema > Chondrinema litorale. Next base: position 2,230,433 of record NZ_CP111043.1, on the reverse strand, counting down.
CACTTGATTTAGTGGCCTTTTTTATTTCATTAAGGTGGGCATTGATTTTTAAATATGAATAAGTGTTCATATTTTTGTTGGATATTTAAAAGATTATGGAAAATATACAAAGTAGATTTGATCTAAAAACCCTGAATAAAGTTGCTGAAATTTTAAAAACAATTGCGCATCCTGTAAGAATATCTATATTGGAAGCATTAGAAAAAGACCATCAGCTTTCAGTTACTGCACTTAAAGAACACACAAATATAGAGCAATCACTTTTGTCGCATCATTTAATAAAAATGAAAGACAAAGGAATTCTTAAATCTCATAGGGAAGGAAAAAATATTTACTATAAGCTTGCCGATAATCATATCTTGAGAATCTTCGAATGTATGGAGAACTGCTCTATTATTAAATAACAATAATCGTGATTACAATGCTTCTAAACGTACGACTATTTGTTAGTATACTAAATAATGTTTATACCTTTTACTGAAGCTACATGATTCAATCAGTTTTTGAAGCTATAAAACAACCATGGCCATGGTATGTTGCAGGGCCTATGATTGCTCTCGTATATTTTTCTCTTATAATAAGTGGTAGAAAATTGGGTATTTCTTCTAATTTAAAAACCATGTGTACCATTCTTGGTGCTGGAAAGAAATACCAATTTTTTAATATAGACTGGAAAGCATATAGCTGGAACTTACTATTTGTTTTAGGATTAATTATCGGTGGAGCTATTGCTCAATTATATCTAAAAAATGATTTGCCAATAGATTTAAACGAGAACACAATTCAAGATTTAAAAGAATTGGGTATTTCTAACTTCAATAATACAATTCCTGAAGACTTATTTAACTGGCAAAACCTTCTCACTTTCAGAGGTTTTATATTTTTTATAGTAGGAGGTTTCTTAATAGGTTTTGGTACTAGGTATGCAGATGGTTGTACTTCGGGGCATGCTATTACTGGACTGGCTAATTTGCAAATACCCTCAGTAATTGCTGTAATAGGTTTTTTTATAGGAGGTTTAATAGCCACTCATCTTCTGTTTCCATTAATATTTTAACTAACAAATTAAAAGATATATAATGAAAGCTCTCAAGTATATTCTACTAGGGATAATATTTGGTGTTATACTTACTAAGTCTGAAGTAATCTCTTGGTTTAGAATTCAAGAGATGTTTAGGTTTCAATCTTTTCACATGTATGGTGTAATTGGCTCTGCGGTTTTGCTAGGTGCAATTATCAATATTGTTATTAAAAAATTTGATATTAAATCATTAGATAAAAAGCCCATAAACTTTGTAGTTAAAGAAAAAACGGTAATTCGCTATATTGTTGGAGGCTCAATTTTTGGATTAGGTTGGGCATTAACAGGTGCTTGCCCAGGACCAATATTTATACTCATAGGAAATGGTTTTTCAATCTATATTGTGATTTTCTTGAGTGCTCTATTAGGTACTTTTGTTTATGGCATTTTGAGTAAAAAACTACCACATTAGTATAGTATTTATAAACAAATTGCCCAATTATCTGTAAACATATATAGAATGTGTAGGTATAATTCTTATACCCTTTAACCAATTTACACTGAACTATAAATTTGTAGACTATGTGGCAAGTAAAAAATAATTATCTCGTAAAAACTTTTGAATTCAGAGATTTTGTAGAGGCATTCTCTTTTATGACTAAAGTTGCCTTATTGGCAGAGAAACAAAACCATCACCCATACTGGACAAATGTGTATAATAAAGTTGAGATTTTTTTAAATACACACGATGCAGGAGACATTGTAACAGAAAAAGACCACAAACTGGCAGATAGTATCGATGCCTTGTTAGTCTAATTCTAAACTTGTTCATGAATAACAGTCTTAGCCGCATTTCTTGCAGGAATATAAGACGCAATTAATGTGAGTGAAACTACTACCAATCCGGTATAAAGAAAATCCATGGCTTTGATTTTTACCGGATAGGCATCTACAATAGAGCTTGGTACTCCTAGAGGAATTACCCCAAATTCTTGCTGTATAAAAACAATAATAAAACTGATAAGTAAACCAAAGGTTGCTCCAGTGAGAGCTATTATGCAGCCTTCGTAAAAGAATATTTTTCTAACAAAATTTTTACCTGCTCCCATTGAAAAAAATATGGCAATATCTTTTTGCTTTTCTATTGCAAGCATGGCTAGCGAGAAGAATACATTAAATGAGACTACAGCAAGAATGAAAATAAAGCCAAGAAATACGAATAAACGTTCAATTTTTACAGCGCGGAGTACACTGGCTTGTTGCTCATCTGCAGTAAGTACTTTAAAATCTTCTCCAACAAAGTTTTTTAATTGATTTTGAACAGCAAGTATATTATTCGGATTATCAACTTTAATCTCTAGTGCAGTTATTTTATTTCCGTAGTCCAATAAATCTTGAGTAAATTCAATAGGAACAATTACATACTTAGAGTCAAATGCCTGTTCAATAGCTAACACTCCGCCGGGTAAAATAGATTTTCTGTTAAGTGCTCCTTCTGGGTTTAAACCTACAGGTATGTGTTTTTTCGGATAGTTAAAAACTAATGCTTTAAATTGATCTTGTAAAGAAATAGATAATTGATGCATTACTCCTATTCCTATAAGAGCACGCATTACATTGTTTTCGGTTTCAATTTTATTCTCACCGCTTACCAACACTTTATCTAATGGGTATTGTTTATTATAATTACTGCTTACCCCTTTAATTACCACTCGCATTGATGAACCAGCATATTGTAAAAAGGCATCGTCTTCAATAACTTTAGTTACTGCTGTTATATGTTCTGTATTTTTTATTTTATCTATTAATATGCTATCAGCTTCAAAAGACTTACCTATAGTAGCCGATATTTTTAATTCAGGATTGTATGTGCTATATAAGCCTCTGGTTAAATCTTCGAGTCCATTAAATATAGATAAGATGATGATTAGTGCTCCGGCACCTACTCCTACTCCAATCATAGAAATGTTTGAAAGCATTTGTATCAGATTCTGACCAAATATTTTATTGATCACTTCCTGATATTTTTTTGTTCCTTTACCAGTAATAAATATGAATATACTGAATATAGAAATGGGGATTAAGCCAATAATTAACAGAAAAATAGTTTTAAAAATACTCATAAAGGTATTACCTCTCTGTTCTGTAAAGTATCTTCGTGCTATAAAAAATGGAGTGCTTTTATAAAGCATAAGTGTTTTATTTAGTCAATCTGAGATAATTTTGCATTTATAGCTTTAGTACCTAATTTCATAAATTAGGGATATTTCTAAATATAATCCGATAAAAACTTGAATCACAAGGTATTTAAAAAATATTGTTTTCTTATAACTTGGCTTCTTAGTGCAAGTTTAGGCTTAGCTCAAAATGTTAAACCTATACAAAATGCATTAGACAAAAAAGACTTTGAGAAAGCAGAAAGCAAAATACTTAAAAACCTTAAGAAAGATTCTTTAGATGCAGGTTCATATTATCTCTACTCCATATATTATGTGCACCCGAGAAATTTTGAAAATTATCATCTAGATTCTGCCTATAAATATGTATTGGCATCATTAAATGCTTATGAAAAAAGTGATGGCAAAACAAAGTATAACCTAGCAGAAGATGGTATTCGCTTAGAAGAAATTCAATTTCAAAAAAAATTTATAGATAGTACAGCCTATAATATTGCAGATAGTCTAGGATCTTTAGAAGCTTATCAATATTTCCTCGATCATTACCAGAGTGAACCTTATTCTGGCATTGCCGAATCTAAAAGAGACAGCATAGCTTTTGATGTTGCACAAACTAAAAATACTTATGAAGCATATTATGACTTTATAAGAAATTACCCTGAAGCAGATGAGTATAAAGAAGCGAAGAAAAGATATGATGATCTGCTATATAAAGTGAAGACAGAGAAAGATGATATTTTTAGCTTACAGAATTTTATAGAATCTTACCCAGAAAGTCCTTATTGGGATAATGCGCAGTTGAGATTATTCAACTTATACACACTAGATAATTCTATTGAAGTTTACGAAAAATTTATTGAAGAGTACTCCCAAAATATTTATGTAGAAAGAGCTTGGAGTTGGATTTGGTATTTACAATCAAATAAAGATGAGTTTCTAAAAATTTATCCACAGTTTCCTGATAAGTCTTTTGTAGAAAATGCGCTTAAAGCAGATACGCTAACCTACTATCCTTTTTATGATGATGCCAACGAATTGTATGGTTTTATGAGTAGGTTTGGTAATGAATTAATCCCAGCAGGTTTTGAAAGAGTACCAGAGCAATACCTTTGCGAAGGTGTTAATGATGACTTTATAGTTACTTATAAAAATAAAAAAGCAGGTGTAGTAAATATTCTAGGTCAGCAGATCACCGAGTTTGAGTTTCAAGAAATCTCCAATTTTGACAAAGGTGTTTTGCTTGTAAAGAAAAACAACAGAGTTGGTTTGTATCATAAATCAGGTTTTGAGATTATAAAACCAGAGTTTGTTGGTATGAAAAGTTTACCAAATCGCTTAGTAAAATATACAAATGGTGCTGGTTGGGGATTAATCTCATATTCTGGAAAAGTACTTACTCAACCTTTATATGATAATATTGAAGCAATAGGTGAGCAGTTCTTAGTTTTTGAAAAAGACGATAAATATAGTGTTACTTCTAAAAGCAAGCTTTTTAACAATGAAATAGATCTTAGTTTCGACTATACAGATTTTGAGTTGTTAGATGGATATTTTTTACTTCTCGAAAAAAATAATTCCTATGCACTTTTTGATTTAAGGGAAAGCAAATTGCTCTTTGAAAACGTAGATGATGTTTTTGAAACCAAAAATGGATGGGTAGTTGAAAAACAGAAGAAGTTTCAAGTATTTAATAAAGGTGGTATAGCGACTTCTCCGCTTTTGTTCGATGACATCATAATGAATCAACGCTCTTTTGGAGTGAAAATCGAAGATAAATGGGGTGTGAGTGACGATAGTGGAAATTTACTATTAGAGCCAGTTTACGATACATTGTATTTTGTAAGTAACAAAGGTATTTTGCTATACCAAGCAGATAAAAAGTTTGGGTATTTCTATAAAGATAATTTGGCCGACCTTTCTAAATATACATCACTTAATATTCAACTAGTAACAGTGACTGATACTAGTGGAGTAAAAAAAGAAAAAGCTTTTATTATCACTAAAAATAGATATAAGCAAGCAGGTTTGATTGACGATGAAGGTAAAGTCATAATAGCTAATAAGTATTCTGAAATTAATGTGATTTCGGAAGACTTATTTATTGTTGAAAAATATAGTAAAAAGGGTGTTGTAAATGCAAAAGGCAAACAAGTTGTAACATCTCGATATGAAGGAATAGTGATTAAAGATGATTATTTCGCATTACTAAATAATAAGAAGTTTGGTTTGTATGATCCAAGAACTGAAAATGCAATTGGTGCCAATTATGACATGATGCTGAATAAGTATGGTAATCAGGATGATGTTTTAATAGCAAAGAATGGAAAGTATGGCTTGATAAATTTAGAAAATGATATTTTAGTAGATTTTCAGTTTGAAGATTTAAGGTATTGGACAGACAGTGTAGCGTTGGTAAAACATCAAGGTAAATGGAAATTGTATCACATAAAAGATTTCTATTTCGTTCCTGAGGTTTTTGATACTTTCGAGTATGTAAAAAACAGTGATGAGATAATTATTATTACCTATAGAAGTAGTGGCTTTGGAGTGTTGAGTAGTAAGTATGGAAGAATTATTCCAGAAGAATACTCTGCTATTGTAAATATGGGTAGTGATGAAAGACCTTTTTACTTTGTGGAGCGTGATGTGGCTCAGGCGGGTTTATATATCGTACTTTATATTGACGAAAAAGGGAAAGTAAATAAAAAACAAGTATTAAAGGAACAGGACTATTTTAAAATAGCCTGTCCCGATGATTTATAATCTTATTTGAATTTAGACTGAAGCATTCTTAATTTTTCTTCCATAGAAACTTCCTTTTTTTGTTTCTGAGGTTTTTTCCCACTTTTCTTTTTAGGGTTTCTGTTTTCATTACCAGTATTTCCTACCTCTTCTTTCATAGAAAGTGCAATTCTTTTTCTCTGTACATCTACTTCAACTACTCTTACAGTAACTTTTTGATGAACCTTTACTACTTCATCTGGATGTTTTATATATCTATTTGCCATTTGGCTTAAGTGAACCAAACCATCTTGATGAACTCCAATATCTACAAAAGCTCCGAAATTAGTGATATTTGTAACTATACCTGGTAAAGTCATTCCTGTTCTTAAATCATCAATTTCATTTACTCCTTCAGCAAACTGAAAAGCTTCAAACTGTTCTCTAGGGTCTCTTCCCGGTTTCGAAAGTTCACTCAAAATATCTTTCAGCGTTGGTAGACCAATTGTTTCAGTTACATACTTTTCTGTTTTTATGAGTTGTAAAAGCTCTTTTTTAGTCATGAGGTCTTTTACAGAACACTTTTGGTCTTTTGCCATTTTTTCTACCACCTCGTAGCTTTCAGGGTGAACAGCACTTTCGTCTAAAGGATTATCAGCATTTTTTATTCTTAAAAATCCTGCTGCTTGTTCAAACGCTTTATCTCCTAACCTTGGAACATTTTTAAGTTCAGTTCTGCTTTTAAATGCTCCGTTTTCTTCTCTGTATTTTACTATGTTTTTAGCAATAGATTCACCTAAACCAGAAACATAAGTCAATAGCTCTTTACTTGCAGTATTTAGTTCTACACCTACTTGGTTTACGCAACTTAATACCACATCATCCAAACTTTTCTTAAGAGAGTTTTGATCTACATCGTGTTGATACTGACCTACTCCAATAGATTTAGCATCAATTTTAACTAGCTCTGCAAGTGGGTCCATTAATCTTCTACCAATAGAAACAGAACCTCTTACTGTTACATCTTCTTCAGGGAATTCATCTCTGGCAGCAGCAGAAGCTGAATAAACAGATGCTCCACTTTCGTTTACCATCACGATAAGAACTCCTTTTAGACCAAGGTCGCGAACAAACTTTTCAGTTTCTCTACTAGCAGTACCATTTCCGATAGCAATTGCTTCGACATTATGCTTTTTACAAAGCTCTTTTACTGTTAGGCCTGCTTCCATTATCCTTTTCTGAGGTTCATTTGGGAAAATGGTACTTTTATCAAGAAGTTTTCCTTGTGCACTCAGACATACAACCTTACAACCAGTTCTAAAACCAGGGTCGACTGCCAACGTTGCTTTTTCTCCCATTGGTGCAGCCATTAGTAATTGGCGTAGGTTATTAGCAAATACATCTATAGCATCTTGATCTGCATGTGTTTTTGTATTGAGCCTTGTTTCTGTTTCCATCGAAGGCTTCATCAATCTTTTGTAAGCATCTTTTACCGCTTTCCCAACTTCAGCAGCAGCTTCATTTTTGGATGTAACAAATTGCTCATCAAGAATATCTATAGCTAAATCTTCTGGCGGAGTAATATCTACAGAAAGAATCATCTCTTTCTCGCCTCTTCTAATTGCAAGTAATCTGTGAGATGGAATAGATTTCACTGGTTCGGTCCAGTCGAAATAATCACGATATTTTTGTCCTTCTTCTTCTTTATTTTTAATTACTTTGGATGTAATTACTCCTTCGTTTTCAAACAACTTCCTAACTTTTTGTCTGGCTGTTTGGTCTTCGTTCACCCACTCAGCAATTATATCTCTGGCACCACTCAATGCATCATCTTCAGATCCAACTTCTTTTTCTACTGAAATATATTTTTTAGCTTCAGCTAAGATATTTCCATCTGTTTGTTTAAAAAGTAATTCGGCTAAAGGTTCAAGACCTTTTTCTTTCGCAATTGTTGCCCTAGTTCTTCTTTTTGGTTTATATGGAAGATAAATATCTTCTAAAGCAGTCATTGTTTCTACTTCTTCTATCTTCTTTTTTAACTCATCAGTGAGTTTACCTTGTTCTTCAATACTTTTTAAAATGCTCTCTTTTCTTTTATCCAGTTCTCGTAACTGAGTAACTCTATCTCTAATATTAGTAATAAATACTTCATCGAGACTTCCGGTTCTTTCTTTTCTATATCTTGATATAAAAGGAACAGTAGCTCCTTCGTCTAACAAGCTTACTGTAGCAGCTACTTGTTTATAAGTTATTTTTAACTCTTCTGCGATTTTTAAAAAGTGATCCATTTTAAACAGATAGGTTGATTTGGTAATACTTAACCGTAATAAAAAATGAAAGGCAGCAAATTTATACTGCCTTTTTTAATTTTATTTTTGGGTGTATGAGATTTTTAATTAATTGAGAATTTCAAATCCACAATAACTTTGTAGAACTTTTGGAATAACAATTCCATCTTCGGTTTGATTATTCTCAAGAATTGCAGCTAAAATTCTAGGCAATGCTAATGCACTTCCATTTAGAGTATGAGCTAGTTGTATTTTTTTATCAGTATTTCTGTATCTTAACTTTAAGCGATTTGCTTGAAAAGTTTCAAAATTACTTACAGAACTTACTTCTAACCATCTTTTTTGAGCTGCTGAGTAAACTTCAAAATCATAGCAAAGTGCAGCATTAAAACTAATATCACCACCACAAAGATTTAATATTCTATAGGGTAATTCTAGTTTTTTTATAATGCTCTCAATATGATTTTTCATTTGAGCATGTGCTTCATATGAAACTGAAGGTTCAGTTACTTGTACAATCTCAACTTTATCAAATTGATGTAAACGATTTAAACCTCTAACATCAGCACCCCAAGAACCGGCTTCTCTTCTAAAACAAGGAGTAAATCCAGCCATCTTTATTGGCAGTTGTTGTTGATTTAGAATTTCTCCTCTAAAGATATTAGTCAATGGTACCTCTGCTGTTGGAATAAGGTAATAATCATGGTTTTCCAACTTGTACATTTGACCTTCTTTATCTGGTAATTGACCTGTACCTAAAGCTGATGCCTCATTTACGACTACAGGAGGTTGAATTTCAGTATACCCTGCTTCAGAAGCTTCATTTAAAAAGAAGTTTACTAAAGCTCTTTGAAGTCTGGCACCTTTTCCTTTGTAAAAAGGAAAGCCTGCACCAGTAATTTTATTACCTAACTCAAAGTCAATAATATCATATTTGGTGATTAACTCCCAGTGAGGTAATGCGCTATCTGATAAAGTCGGCATATTTTCACTTTGATACATAACCACATTATCATCTGCATTACTGCCTTCTGGAACATCCTTATGAGGCAAGTTTGGAATTTGATATAACAGCGAAGTCAATTCATTTTCCTTCTGACTCAGAATCTCAGTAAGTTCCTTAGCTTTTTGCTTATACGATGAGCTTTCTTGCTTTATGGACTCAGCTTCTTCCCTTTTTCCCGACTTCATTAGCTGACCAATTTGCTTCGATAAACTATTAGCTTTTGCCAGTAGCTCATCTTGCTGAGTCTGTGTTTGTCTTCTCTCTTTGTCAGTTTCCAAAGTTTTTTCAACCATTTCTTCGGCTTGAGAAAACTTCTTTTTCTTTAATCCTTCAATTACTAATGTTGGATTATCCCTGATGAATTGAATTTCTAGCATGTAATATTAAATTTTATGCAAAGTTATGTCAAATATCAAAAATAACAGTATTGCTTTTAAAACTTATGCCTGGATTATACCAGAATTATTAACTGTAAAGTTACTGTAATTCTTACATTGAGGAAATCTTATCAATATTTTATAAAAATCAATTTTAAGATATCTAGCATTATATAGAAGTGTAAACATTAATTAATGAGCAAATAACAATGTTTAACATAGTCTTACCTATTAATATCTGCAATACTACTATTAATTAATTCGTATAAGTTTTTTAATAAACTAGCGTTTTTCTGGAAGTTTTCAACATTCTACAAATAACAATATTCTTTATTGCATATAAAGATAATCTCCGAGATAAACTTACCTGAACAAAATATTACCAAATAATTCAACAATTATAGATGGAATAAGAATTGAAATCCGAAATGCTATATAAAATATCCTATATAATTCACATTTCGGCTATATCAAATGTATTTAGGAGCTAACAAATGAATTTACAACAAATGAAAAAGCTATTGCGAATTTTAATATTTTTCATTTCTGCTTTTAGTAATACTTTATTATTTGCTCAAGAGGATGTGATGCAAATATTTGCAAGAGCAGAACATCTTAGGAAAAGTAATAATTTTATTGCTGCTATTGATGAATACGACAGAGCGATTGCATTAGAACCGGAAAACCCGAGGTTTCCCTTTTCTAAAGGGATGTGTTACCTCACATTAAAAGAATATGATAATGCAATTTTAGCTTATGAAGAAACTGCGAAGCTTAAACAAGACTTTGTACCTGCTTATACAATGATGGCAAAATGCTATCAAAATCTTGATAGACACATTAAGGTTGAAGAAACTTTAGATAAAGCTTTTCAATACGAAACTGATTTAAAGAAAAGAATAGCTTACAAAGAAGCTGTAATTAAAATCCTTTTCGAAGCTGAAAACTATGATCGAGCACTTAGACATGTAAATGATGTTAAAATGCTTGATGCTGAAAATCCTTCTATTTTATATTATGAAGCAGTAATTCAAAATAGCAAGGGAAATTATGAAGCTGCAAAGCAAGCAATGCTTACAGCTACTTCTAAAGTTACTTCAAAAGAGCCTAAAGTTGTTGCAAGGTTTTATTATGAGTTAGGTTATGCTTATAATAAATTAGGTGATTACGAAAAATCTAGAGAGGCTTTTAAGTATGCTAACTTTGGTCCTTATGCAGCTAAAATTGCTAAGTTAAGTCCTCAATATTATATGTCTGCTGCAATTGCACACATGCAAATTAAAGATTATGACAAATCTAAAGAGTTATTAAAAATTGCTTTACAAATGCAGAATGATTATTCAGAAGCTTATGTAATGCTAGGAAAAATAGCTAAGATTGAATCAGATCAGACTAAAGCAATCGAAAAATATAATAAGGCTATAAGCATTGAAGAAGATGAAAAAAGCCTTCTCAAGATAAAATTTGATCTTGCCGAATTATATCTGGATAATGGTAAATATGATGATGCAATTAAAATTATTGATGAATATTTAGCTTTAGATACTAAAAATTATAATGCTTTATTCATCAAGGCTGTGGCGCATATGAAATTAAAGTCTTTTAATGAGGCAATTAATGATTTTCAAAAACTGACTGACTTTCAAGGTCTTGATGTTGAACATAAAACAAAGTTTGAATTTGCATTGGCAATTCTTTACAAAGAGATAAAAAATTATGATCTTGCAAAACAATCATTGAAGAGAGCAGCTTATGGTAATTTTAAGTCTGTTTCTATGATGGCAATGGAAGAAATTACCGAAGAAGAAAAAAGTAAAGAAGAGCAATAATTTTTTATGCAAGATAGTATATACAGGCTTCCTGCAGAATGGGAAGAACAAGATGCGGTTCAAATATCATGGCCACATTCAAAAGAAATTTGGGAAGATGATCATGAAGAGGTTGTAAATTTATTTGTGAGTATTTCTAAAGTAATGATAAGCTATACAAAGCTTATCATTATTTGTTTAGAGCAATCTGAAGTTGAAAAATATTTTAATAAGGATGAAAAACTCAATATTTATTTTTTTGAAATACCATCTAATGATATTTGGAATAGAGATCATGGTTTATTAACTGTTTATGAAAATGACAAGCCAATTCTTTTAAATTTTATATTTAATGGATGGGGGCAAAAATTTGCATCAAACTTTGACAATCAGATTAACCCTGAGCTTATTAATAAGGGGCTTTTTAAAAAGGAAATTGATTATAGAAATATTCCTTTTGTATTCGAAGGAGGTTCAATTGATTCTGATGGAAAGGGTTATGCATTAACAACCTCTTCTTGTATTTTTTCAAAAAATAGGAATGAGTTTGTTCCAAAAGAAGAACTTATAAATAATATCAAGCAATCTTTAGGCTTAGAAAAGCTTACTGTTTTAAATCATGGTTTTTTAGCTGGAGATGATACAGATTCTCATGTTGATATGCTAGCCAGATTTGTAAAAAAAGATACAATTTTTTATGCAGCTTGTAGTGATCAAAATGACGAGCATTTTACAGAACTACAACTTTTAAAGCAAGAGCTAGAAACATTGAGAGATGCAGAAGGAAAAGCTTATAACTTGATTCCTCTTGAAATAGGGAAGGTTTTTAATGACGATGGCAAAAGACTTCCAGCTAGTTATGTTAATTTTTTAATAATAAACAATGCCGTTTTAGTACCCCAATATAATGTGCCTCAAGATGCTGAAGCGATAGAAAAATTCAAAACGATATATACAGAAAGAGATGTAGTTGGAGTAGATTGCTCTTTACTTATTAAGCAAGGTGGTTCTCTGCATTGTGCCACTATGAATTTTTATAAAGGCACACTTTAATCATTTCTTAGAAAATCCAGCAGAAGCTCATTTGAATATTCTTGGTTAGAGACATCTAAGTTTTTAGTAGCGTTTTGTTTTCTATATTCATATCTGCTTCTACTTGTTTCATTGATTAATTGATAATTAGTTAAGTTATTTCCATTGGTATTTTTAGGAGTATATAGCTTAATTTTTCTTGGAGCGATTAAAGAGATAATGTCTTGAATATTACCAAAACCTGCAAGATTTGGAGTGTAGGTGGTATAATTCCAATTAGCCCATTCGGTTGTTGATGGTAAAATTGAAATTAAAGCATTATTTACAGCAACTTTTTGAATTCTATTGTCTAAGGCTGCAGCTGCTAAAATTTCAATTTTACTATTCAAAGTAGTATCAAGGTTTACGAGATTAATATTTGAAATATCAATTACATCGGATTTTGTCTGTAAAAAATCTACAGCTCTAATAAAATCATAAGCTTTTTGACCAAGCATCGACTCTCCTAAGACGATACTATTCGAAAAAGTTAGATATTCGTAGTCAATCTTATTACTGCTTGTGTTATGTGAGGTATTTTCTCCTTTTCTGGGTGAGAAAGAAAAAACAGCGAACCCAGCTTTAATTAAAGAATCTTTTAAAGAAATTTCAGGATTATTGATAATCACTACTGAATGCTTAGCTTCATTATCTAAATATGAAAGTTCAGCATTTAGATAAATACTATAATCTGTTTGAATAAGAAATTTTTCATTTGTTCTATTTCCAGTTTTATCTGTACTTATAGAATGGTAGCCTATTTCTAGAGATCGGTTATTTAAATTATCTAAATCAAGTATTTCTAATAACTTGTATCTTCTTTCTGGAAGAGAAATGTATGCATTATGCTTTCTCGATGAATTTATTAATTCTTTATTTGCTAAACTTAGTGTTGTTGCAGAAGAATAGCTTGGTATACCTACATTCAACAAACTATCAGAATTAATCTGTATTTGTGGTTCAGATGAGTTATTATCAACATTAAATACTTTATTGAAAAAAGCATATACTGCTTCTCTATGTACAATGGTATCTTTATGCCCGATATCTACAACATTCAGTTCAGGGTACTTTGATTCATTATAGAATTGATAAATTTCTTTCGCTTTATCAACAGTAGTTTTTGTTGCATTTATAGGAAAAAAATCTTGTTGCCCTGAGCCAATAAAAACAGGATTTGGAGCCATTAAACCCAAAACATGAAATTGCTCCATGTATTTTCTAATAGTTGGAAGGTAGTTATCAATGGTGTGAATTTTGTTGCTATCAATCATTCCTTCAAAAGATGAAACATACATTACAGGTGCAACAGCCTTCACTCTTTTGTCAACAGCAGCGAGATAAAAAGATTGAAATCCTCCACCAGATCTACCAGTTACTCCTACCCTATCTTTATCTACCAGATTTTTTTGTGATAGCAAAAAGTCCAATGCTCTAGATGCATCCCAAATTTGCCAGCCTCCATCAGAATGGCCAGTTAGAAAAAATTGAGGTGTATGTTGACTTGTGTATTTTCTTTCACCAGCTCCTGTTTCATCAATACTCATCACTACATATCCTTTTTTAACAAGGCTAATCATACTTAGCTGATAGTTTTCAGTTGCCTTGCCATTACCACTATGGCCATTTAGATAGAGAATTGCAGGTCTAGGGAATTCAATATTTTTAGGCACATAAAGATTGGCAGAAACCCAAAAACTGGGTTGGCTTTGATATAGTACATGCCTGATAGTATAATCTTCAAACTCAATATTTTGTCCTTTATAAAGACTTTGAATCGCATTTCTGTTTTCCCACTCATTTTTTGAAAAACCTAATGAGTTTACCAGTTTCTCATAATAATAGGGTTTTTGACTTTCCCATTCGGCTAAGTTTTCTGGGAAAGGTTTAGCTTTTGGAGGGTACTGATTAGCAAGAGTTTGTTGGTATTTATTTACCATGTCAATTGTATCAACCTTGCCAGCATCTAACCACTTAGTGCGAAAGCTACTCGTATCTGTAACTCCTGGCCAATTGTCTGTTTTAAATGGGAGTGCATTTAATCCATTTGAAGTTTTTAGGTTGGCATCTTTTAAGAAACTATTAAAAGAGTATCTTACTGCAATAGGTTGCTTTACATTATCACTATATACTTCTATAAGTGAATCGTTCCTCACAAAAGCTCTTGCAGAATAAAACTTCTGATCTCTACCAGCAATACTAAAACCTTTGCCATAGCCATATTTATTATCAAAAAATAAAGACTTATCTCCAGAGAAATGTAATATCATTTTTTCTCCTTCAATACTAAAAGAGTTTGGTTTTGGCGATTTTGAAATACTAGTATTATTTTCAGATAAAGAATTACAAACAGTTAAAATTGCTGATATAGAATTTTCAGAGCTATCTACTAATTTGTTGATAACTGAAACTAAAGGTTTTGTGAATAAGTGATTTTGTATTTCTAAAAATTCTGATTTATAAATATTTTCAGTACTATCATTTGAAGAAGATGAAATATTAGTATTGAGTATAATAAAAGGAAGTTTACGGTTATTCCATCTGGCTCTAAATGAGTTTACCAAATCCTGTTGCAGCTTTTGAGTATAAAATGCATATTGAATATCAGATTGGTTTTGATGCCAAAATATTCCATTTAAGGTATATGGAGCTATAGGATTTACCATGGTATTATATACCACAGAAGGATAAGTCTTAACAAAATTGTCTACTTTTCTCTCCGATAAAAACCTTTCAATTCCGAGGAACTGTTTTTCCATAATCGAAAGTGTATCCTGATATTCTTTATATTGCCTTAACGTATCAGGGTTAATCCATGCAGCTAATGAAGCATCTTTGTATTGGCTATAAATAATAGCAACAGGAACATTATTTTGTTGATACAAACTATCTGCAAAAGCATGAAAAAGTTGAAATTCAGTTTGATCAATACTTTGTAGACTATGCCATTTACCCGTACTCTTTATATTTTCTGAAGGCGTTAATGCTATTTGGGGAGTGATATTGAAAAAATGTACAGGTTTATCTTGTGTTGCTTCTTTGGTAGAAATTTCCTCCTTATTAAAATTCTCAAAAGGTTCGCCGGTTACAAGCCAAACATCACCAATCATTACCTCATTAATTGTAATAAGATTTTTGCCCAGAATATTCATAATGTATGGACCTCCAGGAGAAAGTGGCGGAATTTTTACTTCCCATTCTCCATTTCTATCTGCGCGGGTAATAGCACTTCTACCTCTCAAAGTAACTGCTACCTTTTCTCTTGGTGCGGCTGTACCCCAAATAGTAATTTCTTTACCTTGTTGTAAAACCATACCATCACTAAAAATTTCAGATACCCAAACATCAGCATAGCTATTACTTATAAAAGTTAAAAAAAAGAGAAATACCGCTAGTAGGAGACGATACATTTATGTAAAAAAATTAAAGGTTTATTAAATTTATTAGGCTAATTAAATAATTATTTTTTGAATGTATGAAGAATATCATTTTATAAATAAATGAATTCAGTACCTTGAATAAAACATTTTTTTTGAATTAAAAAATTTAAAGTTTTTATGAGAATGAACAAATCGAGAAGAACGTTTATACAAAACTCAGCTATTTTAACTGGAGCGGGAATTACAGCTGCTGTACCTTTAGATGTGTTGGCTGCAAGCCGTAGAAAAGTGGCTCCGAGTGATCAGGTTAGAATTGGAGTAATTGGATGTAATGGAATGGGTTGGGCAAATATGAATGCACATTTTAAAATGAGTGAAATAGAATGTGCAGCTATTTGTGATGTAGACCAAAGTGTATTGGATATGCGAGCTGCTGATGCAGAGAAAGTAAGTGGCAAAAAACCGAAGCAATATAAAGATTATAGAAAGTTGCTAGAAGATAAAGATATTGATGCGGTAATTATCGGTACACCAGATCATTGGCATTGCTTAACAATGATTGCTGCTTGCGAAGCCGGAAAAGATGTATATGTGGAAAAACCGCTGGCAAATTCTATAACAGAGTGTAATCTGATGAAAAAAGCAGCTCAAAGGTATGATAGAGTGGTACAAGTTGGACAGTGGCAAAGAAGTGGCCAACATTATGCTTCAGCGATTGATTATGTCCGTTCTGGCAAATTGGGAAATATAAGATTGGTAAAAGTTTGGGCTTATCAAGGTTGGATGAATCCAGTGCCAGTAAAGCCAGATTCTAAACCACCAGAAGGTGTGGATTATGATATGTGGCTTGGGCCAGCTCCAAAGCGCCCGTTTAACGAAAATCGCTTCCATTTTAACTTCCGTTGGTTTTGGGATTATGCCGGTGGATTAATGACAGACTGGGGAGTTCATGAAATAGATATCGCTTTATATGCGATGAACGCTACAGCACCAAAATCAGTGATGGCATCTGGCGGAAAACTAGCTTATCCAGACGATGCTTCAGAAACTCCAGATACATTGCAAGCTGTTTTTGAGTATGATAACTTTAATATGCTTTGGGAGCATGCTACCGGAATTGATGGTGGGAATTATGGTAGAACCGAAGGTATTGCATTTATAGGCAACAATGGAACACTAGTAGTAAATCGCCAAGGTTGGGAGATTATTCCAGAAACTTCTACCGAGAATGGAATGAAAAAATATAAAATAGAGGCACTTCCTTATCAAGGAAGAATTGGAACTCCGCTAGACGAGCATGCACGCAACTTTGTAGATGTGATAAAATCTAGAAACAAATCTGATTTAAAATGTGGAATTGAAAGTGGTAGCGTGGCTGCAATTAATGCACATATGGGAAATATCGCTTACAAAACTGGTAGAAAAATTTATTGGGATAGTGTAAAAGGAATGTTTAAAGATAATGTAGAAGCTAATAAATTTATAACTCCGGAATACCATAACAAATGGAATTTGCCTAATATCTAATCTGGAAAATTAGAAATGAAAGCAAAGTTTTTAATAATATAATACTTTGCTTTCATTGAGTTTTGAATAACTAATTAGTGTAAGATTTCGTTAGCAACTGAGAGTTATTTTTCTCGATTTATATTTTTTGGGTGCTTCAATTCTCTGGAAATCTTGAAATCACAATTACTTCTTATCGCCATTTTTCTATTTATACCTTCATTTTTATTAGCTCAATCTGAAAAGCTAATAGAGTTAGAAAGTAGCATCGATTCGTTAAAAGATGAAGATAAGTACGGTGTAATAATCGAGGTGGCAGAGGAATATATTAATTACCAACCCGAAAAGTCGCTCTACTACCTTAATTCATTAATAGAAGAAATAGGTAAGCCTTCTAAAAAAGATTATAAAAAAGGAGTATTACTTTCTGATGCTTACTATTCTTTAGGACAAACTTATTTGACTCTGTCTGAAGGAAAAGAGGCTGAATATGCTTTTTTACAAAGTTTCAATCTGGCTAAAAAGTATGATTATACTTATGGTAAAGACAGATCTGAAAAAATGCTAAATGATTTAGGTATTAGCACAGGAACTTGGTGGGATAGACAAAAGAACAACATTAACAACCTTCAGATAAATGAGAAGTTTAAAAGTGCAACTGAGGAGTTACAGGAGTCTGCAAAAAATATTGGAGAAAATATTAAAGAAACTCGAATAGATAAATTAGACGAACAAGCACAAGAAGAACATAGCAATAAGAATTATTATTCGGCGATTAAGTCTTATCAAAAAGCCCTTGTATTATCTAAAGAATTAAATAATAAACAGAATGTTTTTGACCATTACTTATTGCTTGCCGATTTATATAAAGAAGTAGGTAATACTAACTTTGCAGTTCAACACTACGATTCAGCAATTTTTTTAGTGAAAAGCTGGCCAACAAAAAGTGGAGATAATTTATTAGTAGATAGTTTAAATCAAATTAAAAATCAGCTTAAAAATAAATTACATCCCAATGCCTCAATTGCTATTGCACCCGAAAAGATAAATGCAAAGCCACTTACAATAGATACAACTAATGCGCTTGAAAACGAGATTTTAATCTCGGTAAACAAACTAGAAGAAAGTAAAAAGAAAATAGCTTCTTTAGATGAAGATTTTAAGAAAAGCGTAGAGAAAGGCGATTATGAAAAAGCACTTCAGTATAAAGAGTTATATTTTGCTTCTCAACTAAAATTAGCCAGAGATTCTATTGAAATAGACAATCTTCAAAATCAAAAAAGAATTCAGGAGTATGAGATAAATGAACAAAAAAACCTGATTGAACAAGAAAGAAAAACAAAAATCTATCTTGGTTCAATTGCAGCACTAGTTGGTTTTTTAGCAATAGCCATGTATTATCTATTTATTACAAAGAAAAAATCTCATAAAAATTTACAGAGCACCTATAAAGAACTAGAAGACACACATAAAGAATTAAAATCTGCTCAAACAAAATTAGTAGAATCAGAAAAAATGGCTTCACTTGGCCAGCTTACAGCGGGCATTGCACACGAAATTAATAACCCAATCAACTTTGTAACCTCGAACATTAATCCTATAAAGAAAGACATTGAAGACCTAAGAGAATTCTACAAAGCATTCAATAAATATCAATCACAGTCAGCAGATAAAATTCCTGCGGAATTAATGCTGTTAAAAGAAGAATTAGAAATTGATTTTTTATTTACAGAAATAGATGAACTCTTAAATGGTGTAGAAGAAGGTGCTGTAAGAACTAAAAAAATTGTTGAAAGCTTTAGAAGTTTTGCCAGACTAGATGAAGAAGGATTTAAACAAGTGGATATTGAAAGTTCGGTAAATTCTACTTTGAGTTTATTAAAAAATAAAATTGAGGATAAGATAAATATAGAAACTGAACTTAGCGAGTTACCTAAAATTGAATGTCAACCTGGCAAGTTAAATCAGTTACTTTTCCATATACTTAACAATTCAGTACAAGCAATAGAGGCTTGTAAACTATTAGGTAATAAAGGTTTGATAAATGTTTCTGGATGGATACAAGACGAAGAAACTTTGTTTTTGAGCATAAGAGATAATGGTATAGGTATAGAAGAGTGTATTAAATCTAAGGTTTTTGATCCTTTCTTTACTACAAAGAATGTGGGAGAAGGTAAAGGGCTTGGGCTATCTATTGCTTATGGAATTATGCAAGAACATTGTGGCGATATTTCATTTGAAAGTGTAGTTGGTGACAGCTCATTTACTGAGTTTCAAATCTCTATTCCAGTAAAACATACGCATACTAAATCGGAATATGTACCACAGGGTATTGATAGCATTGTATAAGGTAAGTAGGCTGTATTAATTTCTCTCAAGCTTAAGCAATGTTACTTTCTTTTTTTAATAAAATGTGCTGGTTTTGGTCTTCAACAGTTTCTTTTATATGTAAAAATGTTTGATTCATTTGAAAGACCATTATACCATAAAATAATGCCTTATCCAGAAATTTGTGATTATTTACCAATGCCCAAATAATCAGCTTCCAAAAGTATTTACGGTTTTGATCTTTAATGCCCAATAAATAAAATATTCTCATTACCATCTTAATATCATTAATGCCATATTTAGAAGCTATTTTAATAGATGTTTTTGGAAATTTATAAGTATTAAAAAATTGAATTAATCGCTCGTATGATTTTTCAGGAAGGTAAATTTGGGTAATTAATTCAATAAATCCATCGTACAATATCTTCTCATCCATCATAGGTACAATGTTAGTTTCACCTTCAGTAAAGGCAAACTCTTTACTCAACCTCCCTTCTCTCTTTATTCTATCAAATAGTTCAGTACCAGGAGGAGCTTTCATGATATTCACTATAGGTAAAGGAATACCACTTTGTTGTATAAATTCTTTTTGTTGTTCAAAAATTGAAGGCGTATCAGTATCGAATCCAACTATAAAACCTCCAGAAATTATAAAGCCTGCTTGGTGCAACTTAAGAATATTTTCTAATTGGTTTCTTCTTAAGTTTTGATTTTTTCTTGATTCTTTAAGTCCATTTTCATCAGGTGTTTCTATTCCAATAAATATATGACGAAAACCGGCATCAATCATCAATTTCATTAGTTCATCATCATCTGCCAGGTTAATAGTTAATTGAGTAGCAAAAAAGAACCCTGGTTTTTTCTTTTTTCTCCAATTGATTAATGCAGGTAAGAGGTCGCTTTTTAGTATTCTCTTATTACCAATCAAATTATCATCGGCAAATAAGACAAGCCTAACATCACTTTGTTGATCGAGGTATTCCAATTCGCGAATAATTTGGACACTATTTTTAACACGAGGGCGTCTGCCAAAAAGAGCGGTTACATCACAAAAATCGCACATATAAGGGCAACCTCTTGAGAATTGGATGATTGAATAAATGTATTCATCCATATCTGCTAACTCATATGCTGGTAATGGAGATTGTGTTACATCTGCAAATTCTTTTGTTTCGTAAACTGATTTTGGTTTACCTTTTAATAGGTCTTCTAGAAATAAAGGAAGTGTAATTTCGGCTTCGTTAAGTACAAAATGATCAATACTTGGAAAACGATTGTACTCATGGGTAAATAAAGGTCCTCCAGCAATTATCTTTACTTTTGCTTCATTACATTTTTGTATAATTTCTCTTACAGATTCTTCTTGAACATTCATGGCAGAAAGAAATACAAAATCTGCCCACTTTAAATCTTCTTGCTCTAGGTCTGAAAGATTTAAATCTACCAATTTTTTTTGCCATTCTTGCGGTAATAATGAAGCTACAGTTAATAAGCCCAAAGGAGGATAAGCAGCTTTTTTACCTATCACCTTAATAAAATGCTTCATAGCATAGAAGGTGTCAGGCATTTGAGGGTATATTAAAAGTATATTCATTAGAAAGTTAGCTTTTAGTAAAATTATTATAAAAAAGTGGGTGGATATTAAACTACATCTACACTTTTTTCTACTTCCTAAAATAGTTATAACTCTCAACGGCACCTCACTCCTTCCCTTTATTTTTAAAGAAATAATCTTAAACAACTTCTGTAAGCGACACAATTATTCCCAAGTCAACAAGGGAATTGACAAGACTTTGTAAGATTCTGAAAGTTTGAAGAAATTTTCTTATTCTCTAAAATCTAATACTTATGATTTAATGGATATAAAAGAAGGTATAGGACTTAGTTATCTATAATGAAAATAAACAGAATGTGGTGATAGATTTATTGATGGTGAGATTGAGGATAACTCCTATACCGAAATTAACGTGACTCGTAATTCCTGATTTACAGATATATACATACAAAAAGGCCTCGCCAAAAGCGGGGCATTTTTGTATGTTTATTTTTTTTAACAGTAAGTCATTAAACCTAAGCTTAATAACGTGTCAAATATACACATAATAATATTTCCAAAGTATTTAAATTCTATTAATGGCAAAAAATTTAGTTTGAATAATAAAATTTGAGTGATATACTGTTAAAAGTTGATGTTTTAATGTTTGTAATGAAGTTTGATTGTAAAGTTTATAGCGATAGAGTTTTTCAACCATAAAAAGCAGTTTTAAAACACTTTTATAATTGAGAAATAAATTTTAGTGAGGCATTTTTATAATTGCCTTTATAGTATTCCCTTTTTCAGAGTCTTCTACTGCTTTATTAAAATCTTCGAAGTCGTAATACTTCACTAGTTTATCTATAGGAAAAAGACCCGCTTTATACAGTTTAATTAGCTTAGGAATATAAACATCAGGGTTGCTATCTCCTTCATTCACAAATGATATACTCTTACCAACTTGTATAACTGGTGCATCAAGTTCTAGCTTATCTGCTGCAACAATTACAATAGCCATGTGCCCCATGATTTTAACAGCACCCATTGCATCACTAATTACATTATTTCTACCAGTTGTATCTAGGCCATAATCTAGGCCTTTAGGGGCGATTTCAGATAGTACATAATCAGTGATTTTTTTGTCTTTACTGTTAATTGTATGGGTAGCTCCTAATTCTTTAGCCAATTCAAGGCGGTTGTCGTGAATATCAGCTGCAACAATTGTAGTACATCCAGCTAACTTGGCAGCCATTATAGCACTCAATCCTACTGCCCCTACTCCAACAATCACGATACTATCACCTGGTCTGGCTTTTAAAAATTTTAGCACAGTTCCACTACCAGTTTGGAAGCCACAACCTAAAGGTCCTAATAACTCTAAAGGAACATCCTTATCTACTTTAACAACATTGTTTTCTTTCACTAAAGAATAGTTAGCGAATGAAGACTGACCAAAAAATCCTGAACCCATTTCTTTACCCTCGTGGTTGTGGTAAGGGCAAGAACCATCGTGCTTATGTCCGCCAAAGTTTAATTCCATAAAGTTAAGGCAATAAGCAGGGTGCCCAGAAACACAGTTTTCGCATTGGCCATAACTAGCTGGTGCCATTATTACATGGTCGCCTGCTTTTACTTTATTTACAGCGTTTCCTACCTGTTCTACTATTCCTGAACCTTCATGGCCGAAGACAGCGGGTTTTGGAAAGGGAAAGAATTCATCTCTCATAATTAAATCTGTGTGGCAGATACCTGTAGCCACAACTTTTACCAATATGTCATTGGGACCTAATTTTTGATCGAGTTGAATCTCTTCAATGTCAAATTTTGCTTGCGGTTTATTAATTACGGCTGCTTTTACATTCATGGTTGGTTTGATGTTTTTATACATATACATATGTTGTTTATGCAACTAATTTTGTATATTAAAGTTCAAGAAAAGAATAACTAGAAATTTAAAAGAATATATAATGGTATAAATCTTTTTTATAGGATGAATTTAATAGAAGACGTATAGATAAGGCATAATGAA